>JAGCTY010000012.1 GCA_017963105.1 Lentisphaeria bacterium | reverse complement strand
TACCTGGACCTCTTCGGCGGCGACTGCGACAAGGTGCGCGAGCTCGACCGCATGGTCTCCGCGAAGATGGGATTCGAGCATCCGGTCTGCCTGAGCGGCCAGACGTACACGCGCAAGATCGACTACGGCGTGCTGGCGGTCCTCTCCGGCATCGCCCAGAGCGCGTCCAAGATGGCGAACGACATCCGGTTGCTCGCGCACATGAAGGAGATCGAGGAGCCGTTCGGCAAGAAGCAGGTCGGCTCCAGCGCCATGGCGTACAAGCGCAACCCGATGCGCAGCGAACGCGTCTGCTCGCTGGCGCGCTACCTGATCGGCCTGCCGCTGAACTGCGCGCTCACGGAGTCCGTGCAGTGGTTCGAGCGCACGCTGGACGATTCGGCGAACCGCCGCATCGTGATCGGCGAGGCGTTCCTGACCGCGGACGTGATCCTGTCGCTCCTCACGAACATCACGAACGGGCTCCAGGTGTGGCCGAAGGTCATCGCCGCCCACATCCGCGCCGAACTGCCGTTCATGGCCACCGAAAACATCATCATGGAGGCAGTGAAGGCCGGCGGCGACCGACAGGAGCTCCACGAGCATATCCGTATGCACTCCATGGACGCCGCGCGCACAGTGAAGGAGGGCGGCGGCGAAAACGACCTGATCTCCCGCCTGAAGACCGACCCGCTCTTCGCTTCCGTGGCGGACCGTTTCGATGAAATCCTGAAGCCGGAAGCGTTCACCGGCATGGCGTCCCAGCAGGTCGCCGACTACCTCGCGACCGTGGTGAAGCCCGTGCTCGAAGCGCACGCCGCCGACCGCAAGTCCTCCGAGGAGGAGGTCCGGGTATGAGCTGTCTGAACCAGCCATGGGATCCCCGGCTGGCCCCGCTGCTGAAACGGTGCGCCGAGATCCGCGACCTGAACGCGGCGCTCGCCGTGCTCGGCTGGGACCAGCAGGTCTACATGCCGTCCGGCGCTGCCGCCGGGCGCGCACAGCAGCTCGAGACGCTGACCGTGATCGTGCACGAGAAATCGACCGATCCGGTCTATGGCGCGCTGATCCGCGAGGCCGCCGCGATGGGCTTCGAACCGGACAGCGATGAAGCCGCGCTGATCCGCCGCCTCGAACGCGATTTCCGCAAGAAACAGGCGGTCCCCGCCGAGCTCGCCGGACGCCTGGCGCGCCAGAACGGCGAGACGCAGGCGGCGTGGGAGGCGGCATACGCCGCGTCGGATTTCCGCCTCTGCGCCGAGTCCCTGAAGAAACTGCTGGCGCTCCAGCGCGAATACGCCGACTGCTTCCCCGAGGCAGGGAGCCGTTACGACGCCATGCTCGACGACTACGAGGAAGGGCTCACGTCCGAAACGCTCGACAGGATCATCCCGCCGCTCAAACAGGGGCTCGAAACGATCCTCGCGGAGATCATGGCGAAGCCCGCGCCCGAGGATTCGTTTTTGTATCTGGACTACGACACCGACGCCCAGCTGGCGTTCTGCCGCCGCCTGACCGAGGCGATGGGATTCGACTACACGCACGGACGCCTCGACCTCTCCACGCATCCCTTCACCACGGATTTCGGGCTGGACGACGTCCGCATCACGACCCGTGTGCGCCGCCGCGAGCCTGCCAACTGCATCTTCAGCTGCATCCACGAGTGCGGCCACGCGATGTACCAGCAGGGGATCGCGCCGAAATACAACGGCACGCCGCTTTCCGACGGTGCCTCGCTGGCGTTCCACGAATCGCAGTCGCGTTTCTGGGAGAACATCCTCGGGAGGTCGCCCGAATTCTGGCGCAACTTCTACCCCGACCTTGTCAGGACGTTCCCCGCGAACCTGAAGGACGTCCCGCTCGAAGCCTTCCTGAAGGCCGTGAACCGCGTCCGTCCGTCGTTCATCCGCACGGAGTCCGACGAGGTGACCTACAACCTGCACATCATCCTGCGCGTGGAGCTCGAACGCGCCCTCATCGAGGACAAAATTCCCGTGGACGACCTGCCGGCGGTCTGGAACGACACGTTCGAACGGTACTTCGGGATCCGTCCCGCGAACGACCGTGAGGGCGTGCTCCAGGACGTCCACTGGTACAGCGGCGGCGTGGGATATTTCCCGACGTACATGCTGGGCAACCTGATCGGCGCGACGCTGAAGGAGCGTTTCTTCGCCGACGGCCTGCCGGAAACGCCGCACGACGCGCTGACCGTCCTGCGGGACCGCGTGTACCGGTTCGGCGCGAAATACGCCCCGGGCGATTTCCTGCGCCGCCTGACCGGAAGCTCCGTGCCGGACGCCGCGCCGTTCCTCCGCTACCTTCGTGAAAAACATCTTGGAGACAAGTAACATGAGACTGAACTACGATACCTTTACCGGACGCCGCAGTGCATTCGTCTGCACGGCGTTCGGGCTGATCCTTCTGACCTGGGCCGCGTATGCCGTGTTCGGGGCGCAGCTCACGAAATCCCTGTCGCCGCACCTTGGCAAGAACATGCTGGTGGCGGTGCAGATGCTGATCCAGGACGGCCTGGTCGTGCTGTCCGTGCTGATCGCCGCGCTGTGCCTGGAGCCGAAACACCCTCTGAAGGAAAAGCTGGGTCTCAGCATGGCTCCCGAATACTCCCTGCGGTTCCTGTTTCCGGTGTTCGTGCTGGCGGTCCTGGTCACACTCGGCGTGCAGACAGGGCTGTCCTATCTGCTGAAATGGCTCGGCCGCGAACCGAAGGAACAGGCGGTCGTGGAATTCTTCCGCACGCTGAAGCCGCTGGCGTTCTTCGGGTTCTCGCTGATCACGGTGATCGCCGCTCCCATCACAGAGGAGCTTGCGTTCCGGCATATCTTCTACCGGTTCGTCCGCATCTTCCTTTATAAGAAGGAGGCGGCAGTCCTGGTCTCGCTGGTGTTCGCGCTGTTCCACGTGTCGCTGGACGCGTTGTTCCACACGAAGCCGTTCCCATGGGAACAGCTTGTGGTTCCGGTGATCCCGCTGTTCATTCTGGCGCTGTTTCTGCAGAGGCAGTACGAGAAGAGCAAGTCGATCATCCCGTCGGTCCTGATCCACGCGGGCTTCAATCTGATTTCGGTTTTTCTGCTGATTTTAGAGGTGTATTACGGCGTCGGGGAATGATTTTCCGTTTTTTTTTGATTTTTATCGGTTTTTTCGGAAAAACCGCTAAGATTTGCCCGTGTCCCGGAGTCTAATTCTCAGAAACGTGTTGAAAGAGGACATATGGAAACCAGAGAACAGGTCTTCGAACAGTTGATCAAAGAGAAGCTCGGAATGCTCCGGGGGACCGCGATGCGGATCCTCGGCAGCCCGGCGGACGTTGACGACGCCGTTCAGGAGGCTCTGATGACCGCGTGGCGGAAATTCGCCGGGTTCCGCGGTCAGTCGGAGATCGCCACCTGGGTGACCAGAATCCTGATCAACGTGTGCTACGACATGGTGCGCGATCGCGCCCGGGAACACGACGTCCTGGCGGATTACGGGGAATCGGACGCAGGCGCCGGCGGAGATGCCGAAGAGGCGGCCCTGCTGGACCGGCTGGAAGAAGCCGTCGCCCGGCTCCCCTTGCTCTACCGGGAATCGATTTCGGTCGGGGTCCTTTCCGGATACTCTCCGGAGGAGGCCGCCGCGATGCTGGGCTGCTCGCGCAACACCCTCTATCAGCGCATTCACAAAGCGAAACAATTACTTGCCCAATCCATCCGGGAGGTTTCTTATGAAGAAGTATGACGACAATGACGGCGGCGCGCGTGATCTGGACGTGCTGCTCGGGAAACTGAAAGATCGTTACGACGCCCGCGAACAGTCCGGCATCTACACGTCGGAGGACGAATTCGCAAGCCGTTTTTTCCAGACGGCCGGGGCCCAGGTGCATCTGCCGAACCGTCCCCATTTTCCCATGATCTGGAAAGTGGCGGCGTGCATCGCCGTCTGTCTCCTGGCGCTCCAGCTCGTGATCGCGACGCTTCAGACCGATTCGTCCGCGATCCGCGGCGACAACTACGGCGTCCAGGGCGTCGACGTGGTCGTTGAAGTACCCGCTGCCGCCGGATTCGGCGAGGCCGCGACGGAATCCGTGTCCGCTACCGCGACCGGCGGAGAGAAAAGGGAAAAGATCCTTCTCTCCGTCGCCACCACTTCCCCGGAGGAATCCGATGCCATGGAAACCGCTTCGCTTGACGGTGAAATGGTCGCCGTTTCTCTGACTGCGATGCACGACGACGATGCCGCGCCCGCGAATACGAATGCGCGCCTTATGGCTGCCGGACCTGCCGGTAATGCCGGTAATGCCGATGGCGAACCCGCATCCGCGAATGCGAATATTCGCCTTATGGCTGCCGAACCTGCCGGTAATGCCGGTAATGCCGATGGCGGCGCAGCTGCCGGCTTTGCTGCCGGTGGTAATCGTCCCGCCGCTGGTTTCGGCGGCGGCTTCGGCGGCGGCGCTCCCGCTGGCGGAACTGGTGGCTTTGGCGGCGGCATGGGCGGCTTCGGCGGCGGCGCTCCCGCTGGCGGAACTGGTGGCTTTGGCGGCGGCATGGGCGGCTTCGGCGG
>JAGCTY010000121.1 GCA_017963105.1 Lentisphaeria bacterium | reverse complement strand
GGGTGCAACGAGTTTTTTCTGCAAAAAAATCATCTGGCCTCTTGACTTTGCGCGTATTCTTTAGTATACTAAAGAACATGAAAACTGCAACAAGAGAAAGGGCCAAAATACTGGCCGAAATGGAGAACATCCCGTTTGCCGTCCAGGGCAAAATCTGCGAAAACCGCAAGCCGCTGGCCAACGGAGGCGTCGGCGTCTACCACAACCTCCAGTGGTGGGCGGACGGGAGGAACCACGCAGTCCACATCCCCGAGGCACGGCTCGAAGAGTTCAAGAGGGCCGTAGAGGGCGGCAAGCGCGTCAGGGAGCTCGTGTACGAGCTGTCGGAGGCGTCCACGCAGGCGCTTCTGGCGGCCGAGCCGTCGACCGCTAAAAAAAAATCCACGAGATCTGCTTCTCGGGCGGCGCGGAGCTCGAGGCGATAGCGCAGGCCGCATACGACTCGATCGCCAAGGACGGGATCGGCTGCACGGAACATCTCGAGCAGGCGCTGGACAAGGCCTCCAAGAGCGTCTGCCGCAAGCTGCTTGAGGCGATCCTCACGTCCGAGGCCGCGAAAGCAGACTACGAGCCGAAGGACGGGGAGCGCAACGCGGGGACAAAGCCCCTCGACGTCGTGAGCATGTTCGGCCCGGTCGGGACGCTCCAGCGGACCTATTACTACAGCAAGGAGACGCGGCACGGCCACTACCCGCTCGACGAACGGCTCGGCCTTGTCGGGCGCTACACGCCGGCGCTCGTCGAGGAAATGGTCAGGGCGGCGGCCGACAGGCCCTACAGGGAGGCGGCGGCCGAGTTCTCGCGGGCGCACCACTTCGACGTCTCGCCCGACACGCTGCAGGACATCGTCGAGAAGATGCGGGCGGAGGCCACGAAGTTCACATGGCTTTCGGACCTCGGCCCGAAGGAGGACGCGAAGCGGATCATGGACATCGTGTACGTCCTCGTCGACGGGACGGGCCTTCCGTTCAGGCGCAGATCGCTCAAGGGCGTAAGGGGGAAGAACGGGCGGGCCAAGACGCGCGAGGCCAAGGTGGGGGTGATCTTCGTCGGCGGCGTCGACTCGGACGGCAGGCCCTTCCGCCTCTCCGACACGACGACATACGTGGCGACGACCCACCGCTGGGGGAAGTTCATGAAGCTCCTCCGCGCGGAGTTCGACCGTCGCTTCGGCCGGCATCCCCGCAAGATCGTCTTCATATCAGACGGCGGAAAGTGGATCACGAGCGTGCGCAACAACGAGTTCCCGGACTCCACGTTCATACTCGACTTCTTCCATGCCGCCGAGCACCTCGAGCCCGTGCTCGAACTCATGGGGCTGAAGAAGGGAACGAAAGCATGGAAGCAGAAGTTCCGGTACTATGCCAAACGCATGCGCCAAGGCAAAGTGCTGTCCGTCATCGCCTCGGCAGAAAAGGCATGCCCGAAATCGACAAAGATGAGGAAGGCCCTCAAATACTTCAGCGACAACGAAAAGCTTGGAAGAATGGCCTACGACAAGTTCGAGGCCGAGGGCCTGTTCATCGGCTCAGGCGTCGTGGAAAGCGGCTGCAAGACCGTTCTCGGCGCGCGGCTCAAGCAGTCCGGGATGTTCTGGTCGCTCAGGGGTGCCAAGGGAATGATCCCGCTGCGCACATTGGAAAAGTCCGGACGCCTAGACGAGTTCTTCAACTGGCGGCTGCGCAATCTCAGGCAGGTAATCTGCACGAAAGTGGCATGACCTTGCAG
>JAGCTY010000011.1 GCA_017963105.1 Lentisphaeria bacterium | reverse complement strand
TCCGAGCCGAGCCATGCGGCGTCAGCTTGATCTTCTGCAAACGGCCATCATTCATCATGCGGTTGACCGTTGGCAGGGAAACGCCCAGCAGTTCCGCCACCTCAAAACGGGTCAGCGGCTTTTCGATGATGGGGGTCTCGGTCTTCTGGGGTTCTGCTTCCCACGCTTTCAACGCGGCAATCAGGTTGCGGGGATTCAGGTCGGGACAGTACGGCTGCAAAAGCGAGGTTGCAGCGGTAATGACGGCTGGGGTGATTCTGTTTTGGACTTTCATAAAACGATACTCCTTTTGATGGATGTTAATAGGCGATTCCGCGTGTCGGTTTCGCTCTATCAACTGGCAGGGGTTTCGTTTTTTTGAACTCAAAAAGAGGCTTTTTGCCTCATTCTATTTCCGCTGTATTTCCTCTGTATTTCCAAATCATGAAACGCCGTTTCAAAATGCAAAAAAAATCCCCATGACAAAACATCACGGGGCAGGCATTAAGATGTATTATCCGTCCTGTTCATTCATCATCGTCTAACTCGTCGTCATCAAGCTCGTCATCGTCAAATTCATCATCATCGTCGAACTCTTCATCGTCATCTTCTTCGATCCCGAACTCTTTATTAATCCTGTCAATTTCCTGATATAGCTTATCATAAAACGCTTCATCATAATAATCTTCTTCCTCTTCATCGAAATAAGCAAACGTTGGATACAAGTCTTTATCTATGTGGGGGTCTATCAGTGCTCGCTCTATTATTGCCTTGTATCTTTCTGGTGGGTTGTCTATGGAAATACCATTAAAATGATCCGGGTCATCAACGCCCAGATTCTCTCTCATTTTTTTCTCTTCCCTTTTCCGTCTTTTTATCCGAATTTGGTCAAGGTATCCTTTTAAGCCACGGCGAACATAAATCCTGAAATCTTTTTCCGGCTGCCATCGAGACGGGAAACCACCCGGCCACGGGCATGGATTCCGCTTCGCTTCCCAGTTTTTTATATTTCTCTCATTGGCGGACAATGAAGTATAAGCCCCTCTTTTGCAATATTTCTGTATTTCTAATTCTTCTGCTTCTTCAGCTATAATACTTGCCGCTTTGGAAATGGGGACCTCCATTTCCTTGCGTTTCTGATCTAAAGCTATTAAAGCCGCATGGTTTGCTTTCTGAAGTTCGGACATCGAAGACATCCATAATTCTCCAAGTCTTTTCATTTCGGATAATATTTCATGGGTCGGGGGCGGTTCTGCCCTTTCCTGTTCGGCTTTCAATTCTTTGAGCTTCGCCAATGCCGGGAGATGACAGCTGAGATAGTTCTTTTGGTTTTCGAGGGCAATTCGGAATTCCGAGTAATAAAATGCAAACGCCTTGCCCCATTCCATCATCTCATCCAGCCCGACTTGGTTCTTGGCGTCTGTTGCCGCCATATAAATTTTATTCCAAAGGGTATATGCGGTCCTTGCTTTCGCCAATGTATACTGAATATAGTCTTCCCCGCCCTGTATCGAGTCGGCGAAATCAGGGTGCTGGCAAAGAAAAGAGTCCGGCCGTTCGTATTCGCCGTTCTCATGGGCCTGATCCAGCGAAAAGATAAGGTCCCAACAGTCAATAGCCCCGGATTTTTGGCCCGCTTTGATGCCCTCTATGACCAGACGCCCATCTTTTTCCAGTCCGTTTTCCAGTCTGTTTTCCGATTCGTTCATGTTCGATCTCCTTCAAAAGGTGTTTGCATCTTTTTTTCGTTTCGAGCATAATATATCACACCAAGTTGCCATCTAGTGTCAGTTTAAAGTCAAAAAGAGAAAAAAGTCGAAAAAAAGTTTGATGGGACCCCAGGGGAACATATTCGAGGGCGACACAGGACCGGGAACCTTTCGCCTTTGTCTGCGCAAAGGACATTCCACCTCAGCAAAAGCAGCCAGAATGTAGCTTGTAAGCTCAAATCGTGGAAAAATCGTGGAAAACAGGGGTCAAACCCCGTGTTTTTCGCGTCTGTTATCAAACCGGATGGATTCCCCCTGTCATGGCGCGACGGCATCCCACAGGGGGCATGGTTTTCCACGGTCTTGCATTAGGGGGTGAGCATAGAGGCGGTTTATCTGAGCTCAAAAGTTTTCCACGATTTTTCCACGATTTTTCCACGATTCGTGTCACGAATCAAGAAAAATCAGGAAATTTCTTTTTCTGTCAAATCTACCCTTTTTAGCCTCAAATCAGGACAAAAAAGTGGTGCTCCGGGCGGGACTCGAACCCACGACCCTCTGCTTAGAAGGCAGATGCTCTATCCAGCTGAGCTACCGGAGCGTGTCATTCCGTGTTTTCGCGAGCTCGACAATTCCGCCGGATTCCCCGCATGTGCCCGAATGAAATGATTCAAAACGGTCTCTGTTCCTGCGGAAAACCATTCGTTTCTCCTCGCAATCCGACCCGCGTGAGGCGCTCTCCCGCGGCGCCGCCGACATGACGATCCGCGGAAAGACGGCAAAGAACCAACCGTGCAGCATCCGCCCGCACAGCATCCGCAACGACAACATGAAAAAGTCCCACGGGAGCTCTTTCCCATCCTGTCATGATGGACATTGTGCGTTGTGTTTACCGCCGATCAGGCCGCAGGTCCGCGATTTGTCGCAGAAACAGACAGAATTCACGTTATGAGGAATGATTTCGCGAAAACCTACATAATATATCATGCAATCAAAAAAAATCAACCGGTTTTCAGAAAAATGAGGTCGATTTGGCGTAACACCCAGAGGGGTTTGTTTTAGCGTGAGAACTAAAGACGGTTGTTTGGCTGTCCGAAGAAAGAATGTTACAGCCCCATGATTTGAGGTCCATACTCAGCACGGGAAGTGATGCGTTCGTGTCCGGGTTCGTCGGGTCCCGTCGCGGGGGGCTAAGCATGATGTGCGCGCCCCGGAGAAGCGGATCAAGGACTTTGAGAAATGTGCCCCGCCGCGGGATTCTTTGCATGATGCGCCGCCCGTCAGCTGCCGGTCATGCGACCGCGGCGCGTCCGTATCCGCCGTCATGACGCACGTCGGCATTCCAGGATGCTCGTTTTTTTTCAAGCGCGGCGCGTTTCTCCGGCGCCGGAGGTCGAGCGTGTAAAACATCTTCCCACGAGCGAATACGTTTTCCTGCCTCCGGACGGCTCGCGGCGCCGTCCGGCGCCGACCGTGTTTTTCCCGCATAAAATATTTTTTTGCGACTTGAAATCCCGGAAAGCGGTGCTATGTTATTGTGATGAAATGTAACTCTTTACTCTAAAGTGTTCAAATTTCAGGCGGGTTTCGACCCGGGACGCATATGTTCGGGCGGAGTTCCAATGACCGGTGAACTCCCTTCGGACCGGCTCCTGCCGGAATCCCGCTCCGCTGCACAAAAACAAGCTCAACATAAGGAGCCCTGATCATGTCAGAAATCATTACGAGCGATGTATTTATGGTCACCGACGGCGTAGTTGCATCCGATTACATCGTGGATGTCGATGGCGAAATCGACATCGAGTCCGGCGGCGCTCTCACCGACTCCATTGCCACGAACGGCGGCTTTGTTTACGTCTATCCCGGCGCGGGGGTGGAGAGGGTTTCCTCCTTTAACGGCGCTGATATCTGGGTCAACGGTTCCGCTTCGGACCTCGTAGCTGGGGATATCGGAAACATTGACGTCGACAAGGGCGGCGTGCTGAATGGCGGCCTGGTTCAGAGCGACGGATACGTCCAGATTTATGCCGGCGCTGCGGCCAACAGCATCACTTTGGCGAACGGCGGCAAGATGATCAATTACGGCGGCACCGTCCAGAATACGGTCGTTTCCGGCGGCTCGTTCACGGCCCAGTACGCAACGGCGGAAACGGCCTCGACTACCGTCCTGGATGGCGGCTTCCTGCACGTGGTTTCCGGGGCCGTCGTGACTGATACGACCGTGAACGAAGGCGGATATATCGATCTCAATTCCGGCGCGGCCAGCAGGACGGTCATCTCCGGCGGCTCCATGAACGTGGAAAGCGGCAACTCGATTACGAGTACGACGCTGAACAACGCTCAGCTGGTGCTCGCGGGGACTGCGGACTCCACCATCCTGAACGGCGGCGTCATGCGGGTCACTTCCGGCGGCGAATTCCAGAATACGGCCATCTACGACGGCCAGCTCGAAGCGAGGTCCGCAACCGCGACCGACCTCCTGATCCTGGGCGGATCGGCCGATCTTTACGCGACGACGGTCTCCGACATGACGGTCGGGAGCGACGCCGTCGTGACGGCGGACAAGGACACCACGTTCGGCGGCTACCTGACTTTCGCCTACGGGGCGAGCGTCGTGCTCGACGGCACTCTGGCGTTCGATACCGCGTACATGACGATGGTTGACGCGCAGGTCATCGGCATGCTGGCCGTGTCGGGCGACACCACGTTCACGCTGACCGGGGCCGACACGGTCGGTTCGTACAAGCTGGCCACGGACGCCATCGACTTCAACAGCGACATCCAGTACGGGGAATACACGCTGACGATGTCCGACGATGTCGTCAAGATCGGCGACCTCTACTACAAGCTCCTCCTGGCCAACAAGAACGAGCTCATGCTGAAGGTCATGCCCGATGAGGACGGCGACCTCTTCTTCACCGGGAAATTTGCCGGCGGGAGCACGTCGCTGATTGCCAGAAGCGTTTTCGGCTATGTGGAGATTTTCACCCCCGACGGCAAACTCTGGGGAACCATGAACATGGGCTACAGCGGCGATTTCGTCAGCGTCGGCGACTTCAACGGGGACGGCCTGGACGACATCCTCCGCACGAACTATTCCGGACAGTTCTTCTACGACCTCTCCAACGGCGACGGCACGTTCATCTCGCACGACCTCGGATTCGATACCGGCACCTGGGATGAAATGGGGACCGGCGACTTCAGCGGGAACGGCATCGACGACATCCTGCTGGCCGATCCGAACGCATACTCGTCAACCGATCCGGGGGCGGGCCAGCTGGCATACAAGGAATACAACGAGGGCGTTTCGCTGATCAACGTGTACCGCGACGGCTGGGAAATGATCGCGACCGGGTATTTCGGAACCGCCTCGTCCACCGATCCGAACGCGCCCCAGGACGTCAAGGCCGACATGCTCTGGGAGAACGATTTCGAAGGAGTCGACGGTGACACCTACCATGCCTACTGCGTCTGGATCACGGACAGCTCCGAGGGATCCTACTGGCGTATGCTCGGTGCGGTCAAGGTCGATGAATGGAGTTTCCTGGGGGTGGGCGATTTCAACGGCGACGGGACCACCGATTTCGCGATGATCAACTACGAGAACGTGATTGCCCTCGGCGGCATCATGAACGGAACCCTCAGCTACTGGGCGGTCCTCAACGGCGTCGACACCAACGAGTGGCGCCTGGCCGGGATCGGCGACTACAACGGGGACGGCACGGACGATATCGCCTGGTGCAATTCCGACAACCTGGCCGGTTACTGGCAGATCAACAATATGACGCAGACCGACTGGGGAACCATCGGCATCCTGGCGTAACGGACCTTCAGTCGATTTCCTGTCCTTATACCCGCCGCCGGAAAACGCACGGCGGGTTTTTGTTTGCACCCGGCCGAACAAGTTCATCCGCGCGTTCCATCCGGCCCGGGTCCGTGCGCTGCGAACAGCTGATACGCATCCATCCTCATCTGACGCCCGCGTCCGCACGATTTTTAAGGAAAAAAACTGAAAAACGGGGATTCGCTATTGAAAAAAGAGAAATCGGCGTTACATTATACAGAATAGGAACAACTCACCCGCGCATACCAGGATTATTCCGTGGATTTCAATACCGACAACCTTCTTCAGAAAATCATCAACCCGCCCCTCGTGACGGAAAACGACGCCTATCTGCTCAAGTTCGCGGAAAACGACGACGAGATTTTCGCCGCGCAGAAGCTCCGTTACCGGGTATTCAACTGCGAACAGAACCGCGGGCTGGATTCCGCCAAGGATGCGGAGTTCGACCGCGACGAGTTCGACGAAGGCGCTGCGCACCTGATCGTCTTCGATAAGTCGTCCGGGACGCCGATCGGCACGTACCGCGCGATCGGGCAGCGGGGCAACGACCCGGAAAAGATGTATTCCGCCCGCGAATACGAGGTGAACGGCATCGAACGTTATGTGCCGCAGATCATCGAAGTGGGACGTTCCTGCGTGGACAGGGACTACCGCGATGGCGCCGTGGTGACGTTACTTTGGATCGGGATGGCCGCGATCACGCTGCGTTCCGGGTGCCGTTATCTGTGCGGTTGCGTGAGCTTGGAGGACGCGCAGCCCGCGGTCGCCTGGGCCGTCTACGAATCCCTGCGGGAACAAGGCCTGTATTTCCCGGACGTCGACTTCAAGCCGCGTCCGCGCTTCAGCTTTCCCCATCCTGACGAGGCGGAGATCAAAAGCATCCTGAACGACCGCGCGCGTCTCCGCGCCGCCATGCCTCCGCTCCTGAAAGGCTACATCACGATCGGGGCGAAACTCCTCGGCGAACCGGCGTTCGACTATGAATTCGGCTCGATCGACCTGCCCGTCATGGTCGACATGTGGCGCCTGCCGGACCGCTACCACAAGCATTTCTTCCCGAATATCACGTTTCCGGGAGACTGACCGATGATGCGGATTCTGCGCAGGATTTACCGTGTGATCGCGCTTTTTCTGTGGGGGAGCTGGCACGGCATCTACTGCCTTCCGATCCGCTATCTCTACAAGGAAGAGCACAGCATCCGGCGCATGGCGCTCCAGACGAAATACTGGGGCGGCGGGATCGTGAAGATCCTCGGCATCCGCACGATCATCCATGGCGACCCGGAGGAATACAAGAAGACCGGCGGCCTGGTGGTGGCGAACCATCAGAGTTACGTCGACGTTTTCCTGCACGCGTCCGTCTTCGGTCTGCGCTTCACCCCGAAAAAGGAGATCAAGTCCTGGCCCGTCCTCGGCTGGTACACCGACATGATCCGCCCGATCTGGGTCGACCGCGATTCCAAACAGGGCGCAGCAAACCTGATGGAGCAGTTCCGCGACACCCTGCGGAAGAAGATTCCGCTGATCGTATATCCCGAAGGGACCACGTCCGACGGACAGCACGGTTTGAAGGAGTTCAAAACCACGCCGTTCGAGACCGTCTGCGGCACGGACATCCCCATCCAACCCATAATCTCGATTTACCGTGTCCACGAAGGCGACATGCATCCGGCCTGGTACGGCGACGCCACGTTCATGCCCCACCTGTGGGCGATCCTCGGCAACCGCAAGTCCACCGCCGACGTCTACATCCTCCCGCTCATTTATCCGGAGGGCCGGAACCGCAAACAGCTGGCGAAGGCCGTCCGCGACGCCATGCTGAAAGCCTACTGCGAGCATACTGGCTGGGTTCCGCCCGCACCGCCGGAACCGCCCGCCGCCCCGGAGACCAAGGAAAAGGAGACTGGAAATGAACAGCAGCATGCTTGAAAAGATTTCCGCGGTATGGACGCTTGCGACCGGGCGTCCGCTCCCGTTTCTGCCGGAACCGAAGGAAATCCCCGAGGATTTTCCGGTCTGGTTCCCTCTGATCGGGCTGGCTGTCGGGCTGCTGTGCGCCGTGACGGCCTGGATCGACGTCTGGCTCTTCGGCGCGTTCGCGGGTTCCATGCTTTCCGGCGTCCTGATCGCGCTTCTGCTGGAGATTCTGACCGCGTGGCGCGGTTTCAACGGTTCGGCGCTCTTCGCCATGCGGCTCTTCCCGAAAAAAACGGACGCCGCCCCGGACAAGTTCACCGCCCAGCCGATGTTCTTCGGCGCGGTCTTCTTCGCCGTCCGCGCCATCATGCTCGCAGCGGCCGTACAGGCGGGCGGCGCGGCCTGGCTGGTCGCGGTCATGCTGTGCGCGTATTTCGCGCGGGAGGAGCTCAGCGCCGCTGCGACGCCGTCCGGCAGGGAGCTGATCCGGTCGAATCCCGGGGAACGCCGGAAAGGCGCGGTTGCGGGCTGTGTCCTGATGCTGCTTTTCATCCTGGTCAGCCGACGTATCTGGGGCGCCGCGGGGATGTTCCTGCTGACCTGGCTGACCTCCTGGTATCTGATCAAACGCTCCGAAAACGGGACGCTTGACTTCGACCGCAGTGCATTCGACACGGCGGCGTATCTGATCGAGACCGCGCTGCTGGTCCTGACCGTGATCTGCGTGCACCGCTGAATGGTTTCCCCCGACGACATGAAGGATCCGTTTTCGACCGACACCATACCGAACCGGGAGTCCGGCGAAACCGCCGGAGCGTCCCGTGCACCGTGGCTGTTTTTCCTGGCGGCGCTCCTGCTGGCCCTGCCGCTGGCGTACTTCGCCGACGTGCCGGAACGCGACATCGCGACCCGGTATGCGCCGATGGCTGAAGCGTTCGCGGCCGGGAAATGGGCTTACGCGTTCCATCCGCGCGTCCCGATGCTGTATCCGGCGCTCTGCGGTGCACTCGTGCGGATATGCGGATTCTCCGGGTTCACGGCGGCGAAACTCCTCAGCGCGGGGTGTTTTGCGGCGGCTGTCTTTCCTCTGTTCAGCGTCATGCGGCGCGTTTTCGGCGGCCGGATCGCGGCCGGCGCGCTTCTGGTCTACGTCGTCAATCCTTTCATGCTGCGGCTCGCCGGGACCGGACTCCGCGAAAACACGAAATGCCTGCTGCTGATCCTGATCGTCCACGCGGTCTTCCTGATCCGGGAGAAACCGGATTCGTTCGTCCGTTATCTTTATTTGGGGGTTGCGGCGGGGACCGTCATGATCACGCGCTCGGAAATGATCCTGTTCTGCGGGATCGTCCTGTTCGGCGTGATGATCCTGGATGCGCGCCGGGGCATGGAGGAGGCCCGCGTCATTCCGGAAGCGGATCCTGCGAAAAAGAAGTTTGTCCCCGTGCCGTACCGCGGCCTCGCCGGGACGCTCCTGACCGCCGGGATCGTCTTTTTCCCCGCTGTCGTCAACCACGCGGTTTTCGGTCTGCCCACGCCGGAAGTCCGCTACCTCACGCTGTTCGAATCCGTGTTCGGCCGCGCGCCCTCCCTGGCGGATGCTGCGCTGATCGCCGGCCTGACACCGTTCGGGATGGCGGCTGCGGCGAAGATACTGGCCCGCATATTCGACGGGAAAACGCTGAAACCGATGCTGATTGCCTGCGGCGTCATATTTGCCGCGTTTCTCGCCGTCCTGTTCGTCCGGCAGATGCTCCGGGCGGACTCCGAGTCCATGAAGGAATTCTTCCTCACGTTCGAACGCGCGTTCGATCCGCTTTGGACGGCGCCCGCGCTCGTCGGGCTTGCGTTTCGCCTCCGTGACCGCGCATTTTCCCCCGACGAAAAGCTCCTGCTCGTGTTCATCGCCGTGTATACCGGCGTCATAGCGCTCCAGCTCCTGTACGAACAGACCCTCACCTTCTCCGTGCGCTACCTGCTTCCCGTGTCTCCGCTCGGGTTCGGCTGGACCTTCTGCGGCGTCGCGGTCATTGCCGGGCTGGCGGCCCGCTGCGTCCCGCGCGTCTCCCTGCGTCCCGCGCTGACCGTCCTGCTCTGCGCGTATGTCCTGGGAGCGCTGTTCCACTGCCTCGGCCCGATCCTGAAGGACAATTTCGAGCCCCGCCACAAAACCGTCCGGCTCGGCACGCTCCGGCTGGCGGCGCTTTTCCGCGCCGATCCGCCCGCGCATTCGTGCGCCGCACCGCCGGCGTTCGACCTGATCGAATATGAAGGCTGCGCCGCGCCCGGCATGTTCTTCGAGCACGACAGCAAATACATCGTCTCCGCCTATCTGGCCGGGGGACGCCGCGTCCGCGACCTGAAAAATGCCGATTTTTACGTGTCCGCGCCGGCGGCCGGCCCCGCCTTGCCGCCCGACGCCGCCTGGGCTGCCATCGGGGAACCGGTTCCGATGGGCAGGGAATCGTTCTGTACGGTGTTCCGGAGGAAGGAGCCTGCGTTATGACGTCCGGACGGATTCGCATTCTGTTCCTGATGCTGGCCGACGCCCTGGCGCTGTCCGCCTGCTGGCTCGGCACGGCTGCGGTCTACCATATCATGGGGGGGCGCTACGAGATGTCCACCTACACGGCCATGTGGCCGTTCCTGTTCGTCTTCATCCTCCTGGCGGCGGTCATGCGGCTTTATCACGGCAATCCCTTCTGCCCGGGGATGGCGCTCGATCCCGTGGAGGAGATGCGGCGCCGGGTCTACGCGGTCCTGGCCACCTATCTGCTGCTCTTCTGCTACCTCACGTTCTCCCGCAGGACGGAATCTTATTCGCGCGTGGTCATCGCGGTCAGCGCGTGTCTGAACCTCTTCTTCGTCGGGTTCGTGCGGAACCTGGTCCGCAGGATCCTGAAATGGGCGGACATCGGACAGATTCCCGTCCTCATCGCCGGTGCGGGAAAATGCGGCCGCAAACTTGAGGCGGAAATCCGGGACAATGCGCATTTCGGGCTCCGGGTCATCGGGTTCGTCGATGACAATTCCGCCATTCAGGACCGCCTCGGCGCGCTTTCCGACGCTCCGGCGGTCGCCGCACGAACCGGCGCGGAGTTCCTGATCTGCTGTCTGCCTCCGCAGGCGATCACCCGGTATCTGCGCGATTACATGAAGCACTTCAGGCAGATTCTGCTCATGACCGACGATATCGGCATCCCGGTCGCCTGGGGTACGCCGGTCTGCCTGCGCGAGCTCGCCGGGCTGGAAATCCGCAACCAGCTCCTGCGTCCGCTCCCGCGCCTCACGAAAACCGTTCTTGAATTCATTCTCGCCTGCG
Organism: Lentisphaeria bacterium; assembly: GCA_017963105.1. Classification (GTDB taxonomy): domain Bacteria; phylum Verrucomicrobiota; class Lentisphaeria; order Victivallales; family UBA1829; genus UBA1732. The sequence continues at coordinate 38,539 of JAGCTY010000011.1, read as the reverse complement.
TCAGCGTGGTCATGCTGATACCCGTCTTCCTGATCCTTGCGCTCGTCGTGAAGCTCTCCAGCAAGGGGCCCGTCCTGTACCGCGCCGACCGTCTCGGCAGAAACGGACGCCCCATCCACGTCTGGAAGTTCCGCACGATGTATACCGATGCGGACGACCAGCTGGAACAGATCCTGGCCAACGATCCGAAACTTGCCGTCGAATGGCGCGCCAATTTCAAGCTCGAACGCGACCCGCGCATCACGCCCATCGGACGCATCCTCCGCAAGACCAGTCTCGACGAGCTGCCGCAGTTCTTCAATGTCATCACCGGCGAACTCGCCATGATCGGGCCGCGCCCCATCGTGGAGGCCGAAATCGAATATTACGGCGATAATTACGAGGTCTTCTCGCGCGTCAAGCCCGGCATCACCGGCCTGTGGCAGGTCTCCGGACGCAATGACACCGGCTACGACAAACGAATCCTGCTCGATATGTGGTATATCCGCAACTGGTCCGTCTGGCTGGACATCCACATCTTCTTCGCCACCATCGTCGAGGTCGTCAAATGCAGGGGCGCGCGATGACACGGGGCAGGGGAAAGAACAGGGCGGGAAATCCCCTTTTTCCCGCCGGACACGGTTCTCCCGCGGAAACGAGGCCGGCGCCATGAAGACCGCCCTGATCCACTACTGGATGACCTCCATGCGAGGCGGAGAAAACGTCCTTGCGGAATTCTGCCGTCTCTACCCTGACGCCGACATCTTCACGCACGCCTGGAACCGCGACAGGGTTCGCGAGCCGTTTTCCTCGCACAAGGTCACCGAAACCTTCATCGCACGTCTGCCCGGCGCGCGCAACGGCTGCCAGAAATATCTCCTGCTCATGCCGCGGGCGCTCCGCAGCCTCGATCTGGCGTCCTACGACCTCATCATTTCCAGCGAATCCGGCCCGGCGAAAGGCATCCGCAAACCCTCCGGCGCGGTGCATGTCTGCTACTGCCATACGCCCATGCGCTATCTGTGGGACATGAGCGATCTGTATTATCAGGCCGCGGGGCCCGGCGGCAAGCTCGCCATGAAGCTGTTTCTCCGCCGTCTGCGGGACTACGACAGGCGTTCCGCAGATGCCGTGGACCATTTCATCGCGAACAGCGCGTTCGTGGCCGAACGAATCCGACGCATTTACGGCAGGGAGTCCACCGTCATCCATCCGCCGGTCAACACCGCCTTCTTCGGCGATCCGGGACGCCCCGGCGCGTCATCCCCGAGGCGCGATTTCTATCTCTGCGCCGGACAGATCACGCCGTACAAGCGCGTCGACCTGGCCGTCCGCGCCTGCCTCAAGCTTGGACGCCGCCTGATCGTGGCCGGAGACGGCCCCGAACTGAAGCGCGTTCGACAGACCGCGGGAGGCTCCCCGCTGATCACGTTCGAGGGCAGATGCGCCGACGAACGCCTCCGCGAACTTTTCACGCACGCCCGCGCCCTGATCTTTCCCGGCATCGAGGACTTCGGCATCGTCCCGCTGGAAGCGCAGGCCGCGGGCACGCCCGTGATCGCCTTCGGGCAGGGCGGCGCGCTGGAGACCGTGCTCCCCGGACGGACCGGTCTTTTCTTCCCGGAACAGACCCCTGACGCGCTTACGGCCGCGATCGAGGAATTCGAAGCAGCTCAGGCGTGGGATTCCGCCGTCTGTGCTGCCCATGCGGCCGGGTTCAACCCGGAACGTTTCCGCGCGGAGACCGCCGCTTTCATCCGTTCCGTGACGAAAACCGCTTAACGCCTCCCCGCGGGCGCGATTGCCGCAATGCGTCCATGACCCTGCTATGAACATGATGCCCCGATCATGCTCCCCCCGCGGGCGCGATTGCCGCAATGCGCCCATGACGGGGACCCGAACAATAAGTCAGGATTGGTGCGTCGGCCCGTTTCTTCCCGCACGGAAAAAACTGCGCTGTGGACAGGCCATTCCCGGAAGATCTTCAGGAGGCGGGACGGTTCGTTTTTCGGCTTTTTTTCTGTCGCATATTTGATTTTTCGGGAAGCGCGGGCTATATTTAAAAGTTCGATTCTGTTGTGCACCCGTAGCTCATTTGGATAGAGCGACTGCCTCCGGAGCAGTAGGTGGTGGGTTCGAGCCCCGCCGGGTGCACCACTTTTTTGCCTCAAAACCGACCTTATCCCCATTTCTTCCCCGTACGTCCTTTTCCCGTGTGATAACGGAACTTTCCGCGCATCCGCCGGCGGAACTATCTCACAGGAACAGGAGTATTCCGAGGCAGTGCCGGCGGAACTATCTCACAGGAACAGGAGTGTTCCGAGGCAGTGCCCGCGGAACTTTCCGCGCATCCGCCGGCGGAACTATCTCACAGGAACAGGAGTGTTCCGAGGTTGCGCCAGATTCCCGACTTCCGGATGCCGTATTTCCACAGGATCCGTCTGCGGGCCCACCGGCCGAGAGACTGAAACTTTTTCAGGTCCTCCAGCATTTCCAGATCCTTTTTGTCCAGGAAATCCGCATAACGGCCGCCGAACGCGACGGCCTGGTTGATGTTCTGCTGGAAACGCGACCGGATCTGTTTCCTTCCCATCCTCAGTTTGTGCAGGAATGTGGAGATGGAATAGTTGGAGGCGCCGTAGAAATTGTTCGAGTGCTGGCGGTAGAAGATCGTCGGTTCCGTAAGGAATCCGATCTTTCCCATCGTCGCGGCGACAAGCGTCAGCCAGTGGTCGTGCATGACGGCGGCCGGGGGAATCGGGGAGGCGAGGTCGATGAGCGCCCGGTTCACGAGCATGGTGTTGCCGGAAGGGACATTCTGTACGATCAGGCGGTTCAGGGTCAGGGCGTTCACATCGATGTTCTGATAACGGAACATGGAATGGGAGATCAGGTTCAGCCCGGAGTCGACCACTTCGGAATCCGTGAAGACCATGATCGGCGTACCGTTTCCGTATCCGGATTCCAGTTCGCGGTATTTCTCCAGGGTGACCCGGACCTTGTTCGGCTTCCAGACGTCGTCGTGATCGCAGAACATGACCAGCGGCGCGGAGGAGGACGCCAGCAGGAAGGAGAAGTTCTCCGGGGCCGTGGCCGGAGCCTGCCCGAGGAACCGGAAGGTCCCGGGGTATTTCCTCAGGTAGTCGCCGACGATCTCCAGTGTGTCGTCGGTGGAACCGCCGTCCCGGATCAGGACCTCGAAGTCGCGCCAGTCCTGCGCCAGCAGAGAATCGATCTGTTCGCGCAGGAACCGCGAGGAATTGTATGTCGCAAGAAGGATTTGGATTTCCATCATGACTCCGGGTTTCCGAAAGGTGTGAAACGGACCGTGTACGCGAGGCGGACCCGCATCCGTGCAGCAGCTGAATTCCGGGGGCAAAAGTCAGATTCTTTCATTCGAATATTCTTCCTTGTCATTTTTGTCCAGGAACAGCTGAACGATGTCCCGACCGAAGGAGGAGTCCCAAAGGAAGAGCGCGCGTTCCATGGCATGGGCGACCGTGCCGTCGTCCCCGATCGGCTCCTCCGGGAAATCCTCATATTTCAAGTTCAGGGAAAGCATCCGCGCGAGATAGTCGCCCCTCGCCCAGAACATCGTGCCCTGGGAAAACTCGATGACCGGGAAATCATTCTTCAGGTCATACGGGATCCCCGCGGACTTCAGCAGTTTTTCCGTGAGCTCGAGATTGCCGCCCCATTTGTCCGGCGCGTCCTCCAGAGGCAGGAAATCCGGCGGATACACCAGCGAAACGTCGCCGGACAGCCAGGACAGAATCATCTTCACCATCCGTTCGCTCCCCAGCAGATGGGCAAAAATGAAATCCGACCAGCCCGCGAGGGACGCGCTGCGCAAGCTTTTTTTCGTGTGGATATGGCAGACGTAGTCGTATGTCTTCAGGCGTTCCCCGAACGTGCGGATCAGAGGTGCGACGTCGCGTCCCCGGTTCGGGGTTTTCACGACCTCGCACTGTTTCAGGTTCGGGAGACTGGCCAGGCAAGTTCGCCGGATTTCATCTTCGGTTCCGGATTCGGCGACGGAGACATACAGGTCGAACCCCGCCGGGATGTTTCTGAGGCGGGAAAGGATCTGCTCCAGCATGTCGGCATAGAACAGATGCACATGGACGCCGATTTTCCCGGGCGGAACCGGAACATCGGGGGCGTTTTCCGGGAGATCGGCCAGAACGACCTCCCGGATGCGCATTTTCCTCCTGATTTCCGACCGCATGGCGTAGTAATCCTTCCGGCACTCCGCGAGATACGACTCGTCGCGCCCCGACGTCAGATAATCGGCCAGCGGGTTCTGCGGCCACTGCGTCAGCCGGGGATTCTTCCTGACATAAAGCTGGGCGGGGAAGGCGGCGGATGGCTGGCGGCGTTCTTTCCAGCCCCATTTCCAGTAATGGTCCACGGCAGATTCACCGAACACTTTCAATTCCGGATACTTGTCAAGATACCATTTCGCATCGAACAGCCCAAGTTCTTCGGCCCGTTTCTTCAGGGCGTCCTCCGACGCATCCGGTTCCGCCTGGTCGAACAAGGCTCTCGACGTCGCGTTCAGATACACATAGCCGAACCGTCTGTCCGGTTCCAGATAAGTCCCTTCCGCCCATTCGTTCCACGCGTTGATGAAGAGGAAACGGCGGTCTTCGGCGCAATGGGCGCGGGTATACCGGATGAGATAGCGGAGCCACTCCGAGTAGTCCCTGACGGAAAAGTTTGTCCAGGCGCAGAACTGTTTCCTTCTGGCAGCGCAGTCCCACCCCAGCATGCACCCGCGGAAGACCTGGTGGCTGAATCGTTCCACGCACCCGCGCCCTTCGAGCAGGGCGTCGACATACCCGTGATAATCGATGAACCCGGCGCCCGTCGAAGGATCCGTATAGACGGTCGTATGATTCGTGCAATATGCCGGGGGAAACTCGATTTCCGCGTCGGCGCCTTCCACGAACGCCGTCCCGGCATCCTGCCTGCATCCGCGTACCACGCCGATGTAAAGCCCCGGGAACCCGTTGTCCTTCGCCCATTGTTTCCACAGGGAAAACGTTTTCGCCGGATCCGGCAGGCCGGACGGCCGGTAGACCAGCACAAACGGTTTGCCGTCGACGCGGATATAGCGCGGATCATCCATGTATGGTTTCAGGTCGACGATGAACTGGACGTCGTCGTCCCTGTGCGACTGGGCGATCAGGATTTCACCGGCCTTGCCGTCCCACGCCCGGGTCCAGTTTTCATTCGCCCAGCAGAGGCAGAAGTTCAGGTCGATCTCCGGATGTTCGAGCAGCAGATCGACCGGCTTTTCCATCAGGCGTTTGCCGGAAAACCAGTAGTGATAAAAGCAGAACCCGTGGATGCCGTGCCGTTTCGCCATTTCGGCCTGCTTCGCCAGTACATGCCAGTCGGACAGGTCGTAGTATCCGATGTCTTCGTGCGGCTCCCGCGGCTGGTAATGACCGGGCACGGCCGGCTGCGCCTTCCTCGTGTTGCACCATTCCGTAAAACCCTTTCCCCACCAGGCGTCGTTCTCCGGGAAAGTGTGGTACTGCGGCAAATAAAACGCCAGGACCCTGATGTCCGTATGGCATCCGGAAAAATCCATGTCGATTTCGTAATGCGCCTGAAATATGGCGGAAAACGGCGCTGCTGAAAAAAGCCGGGAAAACGCACCGGCCATTTTCCGGGCAAAGACGACCGGCCCCTCCTGAAACAGACATTTCAGGGCGGCGCATCCTTTATGGATCATAACACGTGAAAAAAAACGACATGTACCCATAATGTTCACAAGATCCGGCGTATTGTTCTGTTTGCGGCTTCGTTCCGCTGGAAACATTCTCCGGAATTAGACGGAAAAAGCTCCGGTTCTCTTAGCATCTTCTTCATTTTCCCGGCGTTTCCTTGATTATCCGTTCATCCGGAATCACAGGTTCGGGACTGTCCCGGAGAGAAGGCGCGTATGTACCGGAAAGGAACCGCTGCACAGCCGCGGGAGACAACCGGTACAGGATCCGAAGAGACGTGCGGATCCAGGCGTCGAACCAGGTACGGTAACGATTCAGCAGTTTTTTGACGAAGCCGGTCCTGAAGGGCTTCAGGAGGCACAGGGGAACAAGAAGAATCAGGGGACTCCCCAGAAGCAGTTTCAGGGAAAGGAGAACGGCTCTGCCGAAAAGCATGGAAAAACTCAGCTCGGACATCCAGTAAGCCTGCTCCAGCTGACTGTTCTTCTGTTCCAGCTCCCGGAAGCAGAGTGATTTGTCGATCGCATTCAGCACCGTTGACGTTTCCAGCGCTTTGTTGACGACCGCGGCGACGATCTCCCAGTCCGGGCGAAACAGCCCCCGCAGGACCGGGGACTCCAGTTCGGGGCCGCCGGGCTTGCGCCAGACACCCAGCCCGTTGGAGTGATTAAATGCAAACGACTCAGCGGTCTGCTTCCTGACCTCATCCCAGAAAGCGCAGACGCCGAATCCGTCCTGGCGGACCGCGATGTCGTGGAACAGCACGATCCCGCCGGGGCGCACCTTGCCGACCCATGTTTCGAAATCATGCCTGCACGCTTCATAGGAGTGGAACCCGTCGATATGCAGCAGGTCGATCGTCCCGTCCTCGAACCGGCCGGCGTAGTCGTCGAACATCCCCCGCAGCAGTGTGGAGAACGTGGAATAGTTCCGGTCATTGTAGTCGGAAACCGCACGGTACACTTCCTCTCCGTATTCCCCCGCCTGCGCCTCTCCCTTCCAGGAATCCACCGCGTAGCAGCACACATCGACGCCATACTTTTTCGCGGACTGGCAGAACGCAAAATAGGAATTGCCGTAATGCGTCCCCAGCTCGACGAAAACGCGGGGACGAAACTCCTTCATCAGCAGACCGGCGAAATATGTGTGGCCCAGCCACCCCGGGACGCCGGGGATCCAGTAGTCTATGATGAAATCATCCAGGTGAATCGGTTTCGTTTCAGGATCGGGGCACATCGTTTTCTCCCGGCGGCTCAGCCGGCCGCCTTTTTCTTCAGGACGATTCGTTTGTGGGGAATCCCGAGCAGGCCGCCGCAGAAACTGTCCGTATGCGACTGGAAAACGACCGCGTCGTAAATCCAGTGATGCTGGACATGCTGATGCTGCGTCCCGCTGGCAACCGCGACAAGGATGGAATAACTACCCTTGTTGAGAAGCGGCATCCGGAACTCGAATTCCGCAAGGAACGATTCCCCCGGAAGCACGGTCAGCGGTCCGGTCTGCTGCGTGGTCAGACAGGTGTTATCCCCGAACAGGTCCTGTCCGAGACGGTCCCGGACATAATACCCGACCAGCGGGGAAAAGAGTTCACGGTTCGCCCGGCAGACGACTTCGAGCCGGACCATTTCCCCGCCCACACACCAGCTGAGGGGCGTTCCGTGTTCATCCGCCAGCACGACGGACTCGATTTCCGCCGCGCGGTCGCCGAACGAATCGGCGTCGGGGTTGAATCTGAAGATTTCCAAGTCGTTGCGGAGGTTTCCGGCATTGATGAAATCCTGCCGCATGTCCCGGAAATCCCCGTCGCTGCCTGCCGCCACATCGGCCGTGCCGGGAAGCTCCGCGGCCGGGTCCCGGGGCGCCGGCATCCCGTCCACGTTCTGGCGCGCCGCATAGAACGCGCTCAAATAATGGTCCGTGACATCCTTCGCGTTTCCTTCCTCCGCGATCCTGCCGTGATCCAGCAGGATCGCCCGGTCGCAGAGGTTCACCACGGCGGCGGTGTCGTGACTGACGAAGAGGATCGTATGATTCTCCTTGAACTTGCGGATGAACCTCATGCATTTCTGCTGGAAAAAGGCGTCTCCGACGGCCAGCGCCTCGTCCACGATCAGGATGTCCGGATCCACGAACGCGTTCACGGCGAATGCCAGGCGGACCATCATGCCGGAGGAGTAGGTCTTGACCGGGCGGTCGATGAATTCGCCGATGTCCGCGAAGGCGACGATGTCGTCGTATTTCGCGTCGGTCTCGGCCTTCGTGAGCCCGAGGATCGCGGCGTTCATATACACATTTTCCCGCCCGGTGAACTCCGGGTTGAATCCGCTTCCCAGCTCCAGAAGGGCCGCGATCCGGCCGCGCCGTTCCACGGAGCCCTCCGACGGCAGAAGCGTGCCCGTCACGATCTGGAGCAGCGTCGACTTCCCCGCGCCGTTCGGACCGATGATGCCGACGCATTCCCCCTTCTTCACCTCGAAATCAATGTCGTTCAGCGCCCGGAATTCCTGGAAGTACGTCTTCCAGCGTCCGAACAGCATCTGCTGCAGACGGTGCCGCGGCTTGTCGTAGATCTCGAAGCTTTTCGAGATGTGCCGGATACGCAGGACCACGTCGTCAGAGGACATCGGCGAACCCTTTCTTCGTCTTGTGGAACCACAGGAACCCGAGGTGAAGCACCAGCAGCGAGATCAGGAAGGCCGCGCCGAGAAACCGCCAGTCGGGCAGTTCGCCGTACAGGAAGACTTTCCGCGCCTCCTCGATCAGGATCGTCAGCGGATTCAGCAGGATCGGCCAGCGGAAGCGCTCCGGGATCGCCGAAACCGGGTAGAAGATCGGCGTCAGGAAAAAGAGGATCTGAAGCACCACGCCCACCGCGTACGACGTGTCGCGGACATACACGCCGAGCGAGGCCGTGAAAAACGACACGCCCAGCGTGAACAGGAAAAGCGGGATCAGGACCAGCGGCAGGAGCAGCATCGTGAAGCTCAGTTTGCCGAAGACGAACACCGTGCCGAGAAACAGCAGAAAGAACCAGACCATGCCCACGGCGAACGTCGCGAGCGTCTGCGACAGCGGCAGGATCTCCAGCGGGAAGATCACCTTCTTCACCAGGTTCGTGTTCGAAACGATGATCCCGCTGTTCAGGGTCACGGCCTCGGAGAAGAGGTTGAAGAGCGCCAGGCCGCAGAACAATATGATCGCGAACGAGCCGCGGCCACTCCCGATGTCCGTGCCCCACCTGGACCGGAACACCACGCTGAAGACGAACGTATACACGCACAGCATCATCATCGGCTGGATGAAGCTCCAGAAAATCCCCAGCATCGATCCCCTGTACCGTGCCGACACACTGCGCTTCACGAACTGCCACAGCAGGGACCGGTTCGAGACCGCGATCTCCGGCAGCCGCCGGAAATCCAGGATATCACGCAGGGTGTTCAGCATCGTTTCTCCATCACGATTTTTCTTGAGGGCGCGGGGGCAGGCGCCTCTTAAATATGGAAAAAAGATGCGCCGACCTATTAATCTACCATGCGTTCACCCTTTTTTCAAGATTATTCAAAATGAAGTTCAGCTTTTTTCGCCGCCCGTGCCGCCATGCTGTCCGCGGGGATCCGGATGGTCCGGCGGCACGCCGGGGGTCTGCGGGAACGCGCCGCCGGAAAAATACCGCATGAGGCCGATCTCCTGGAAGATGTCGCTGCTCCGCTGGAACACCCTCAGATCGAACATGGGCAGGATCGCAAGAAGGTGGTCGAAGATGTCCGACTGGATCTGTTCGTAGGTATACCAGTCGGTCGTGTTTGCGAAGCAGTACACCTCGATCGGCAGTCCGATGTCGGACGACTGGAGCTGGCGCACCATGATCATCAGGTTCGGATTGACCGTTTTCAGCGAACGGAGATATTTCTCGACGTAGACGCGGAACGTGCCGATGTTGGTGATGCGGCGTCCGTTGACAGGCTTTTCGCCCTTCGCCTCGAGGCTATGGTTCCAGTCTTCGATCTCCTGCCGTTTCTCGTTCAGATAGTCGTCCAGCAGTACGAAATCCTTCAAACGGGCGATCTCTTCGTCGTCGAGGAACCGGACGCTCCGCATGTCGATGATCATCGATCGCTTGATGCGGCGGCTGCCGGCCTCGGTGATACCGCGCCAGTTGATGAACGTCTCCACGGTCAGCTTGCGCGTCGGCACGGTCACGATGGTCATGTCCCAGTTCTGCACCTTCACCGTGTGAAGGGCGATGTCCACGATGATGCCGTCCACGTTCTCCGACGGCAGCTCGATCCAGTCGCCGAGCCGGATCATGTGGTTCGTGCTGAGCTGAATCCCGGAAACCAGCGCCAGGATCGTGTCCTGGAAGATCAGGATCAGCACCGCGGCCACGGCGCCCAGCCCGGACAGCAGCATCACCGGGCTCTTGTTCATCAGGATGGACGCGATCATGATGATTGCCACCAGCACGGCGAACAGCTGAATGAGCTGGATGCCGCCTTTGATGGAATGGTCGTGCGTGTTGGAATGCTTGCGGTACCAGATGTCCAGGATATTCAGGAGGCTGATTACGGCGGCCACCGCGCAGATGAGCGTGAGCGCCATGCAGATCTTGCGGGTGAACACCAGGTTCTCCGGATTGACGTTCACCGCTTCCAGGATCAGGTACACCACCACGATCGGCACGATGAACGCCAGACGCGAGGCGGTCGCGTAAAACTGTTTCTTGTACTCGCCGGTGTGAGTCGGAATCCTGTTGAACACGAGCTTCAGCCCGTACAGGAAGACCTGCCGTATGGCCAGATTGATCAGGATAATGCCGAGCAGCGCCCCCGCAAGCCACAGATTGGTCGTAACGGGATGCTCCCTCAATGATTCCCTGACGAAGGAGGTCAATTCGGAAATGTTGGCGGGTTTCTTTTTCGGACTGAGGCTCGCTTCCGCATTGCCTTTGTCGCCGGGTGAGACGGCGGATTCCTGTTGCGGGGACGGCGCGGCGACGGCCGGGGCTTCTACTGCGGCGGCATCACCCGTTCGGGGAACGGGAGACTGTTCCTGAGAAAAGACCGTCGTAAACAGCAGAACCAACAGGAAAAAAAACGGTCCCCAAACCTTCAGCTTTCGCGATTGTCTCATGACATCCCGTCCTTGTTTGCGTGGAAATCAATTTGTCCGGAATACGCCGGCAATGCTCATTCTCATGTGTCCGGGCGCTTATGGAGTTCTAATATATCATCATCCCGCGCGTTTTCAAGGGGTATCCTGCGTTCGTTCACCTGTTTTTACAGGAACCACTTTTCCCGTGATCAGCCGTTTTCCCGTGTGCGGTCGAGATACGCGCTGAACGTCTCGAACTCCCCGGCGCGGCCGAGGCTCCCGATCAGGCGGCCCAGGCGGCGGCGCTGGGATTCGCCGGCATGACGGACGATGTAGCCCGGAATCTTCCACTGTTCCTCCGCGGCGCGTTCGTTGTATTCCCACGGATGCGAATACATGTTGAAGAATCCGGTGGCGGACATGGCGGCCTTCGCCAGCGGGAGATAGACCGGAAGCGGAAGGTTCTTGAACGAGAGCCAGAAAAGCGGGAAACGGACGACAGGGAGCGCGGACACGGGCAGCTGCCACAGGCCGCACGCCTCCCGGAACGGTTTCAGCGGCGCGGTGAAGTTGCTGTAGCGGCCCGGCAGCCAGACGGGATTCAGGGAGGACTCGTAGTCGTATCCGGCGTTCAGGATGTCCTGTTTGCCGACCCTGGCGAGGCGGGCCATGCGGAATCCTCGGACGGGCGAACCCGTGATCTCCTCCAGCGCCTCGCGGGAGCGCTTCAGGTCGGCGGGCTCGAACGCGGTATGGGAAAAACCGTGGGATGCGATTTCGTGGCCGGAAGACTTCATTTCCCGCACGAGGTCGGGAAACTCCAGGGCGAAGGCCGCGGTCACGAAGAACGTGACGCGTGCGCCCGATTCGTTCATGGTCCGGAGGACGCGCCGCGCGCCTTCCCCGGCGATGGAGAACATGTCCTCGCGGGAAATCTCCGCGCCGAACTCGGTCGGCAGGTCGAATTCCTCAATGTCGAACGAAAGCAGAATGCTTTTCATCGGGTCAGCCCTGCGCCGGACGGTGCTGTTTTCTACGGGACCAGTGCGCGCACATGATGCGGAGGAAATGCCCGAGCTCGCGGAAAAGGACGAGCCAGCCCATTTTCGAGAAGGAGAGGCCGGGCCGCAGAACGAGCGGGATGGAGTCGATGCGGAGACCGCGGTCCCAGGCGAGCAGGATGAACTCGGTGTCGAACAGGAAGGTGTCGACCGTAGTGTCCAGGAACGCCTGTTTCCCGGCGCCCCGGAACCCCTTCATCCCGGCCTGCGTGTCGAGGCAGCGTTCCGGCATCCCGAGCAGGAACCGGTTCAGGCGGCGCACGCCCTTCGATAAAATCCTGCGGAGCGGATGCAGGGCGTTGCCGTAGTCGGCGCCGCGGACGCCCATCACGACGTCGGCGCCGGCGTTCAGCCGGTCGAACGCCTCGGCGGCGCACTGCCAGCCGAACGGGAAATCGCCGTCGGTGTAAATCTGCACGTCGCCGTCCGCCTTCGCGACCGCATGGCGCAGACAGTAGCCTTTTCCGTGATTGACGTCGTAAGAGGCGAAAATGAACTCGTCGGCGGCGGAGCGGATGGCGTCCAGCGCCTCGTCCGGGTAGCAGGACTTCGGCGAACCGTCGTTGGCCAGGATGACGCGCAGAGTCGAACCGCGTCCGTTCAGCGCCTGCCGGAGCGCCGTGACGGATTCGAGCAGATGGTTCAGCCAGCCCTCATGGGGCTTGTAGAAAGGTAGGATCAGGTCTGTTTTCATGGAGAGCGCGGGGGGGGAAGGCGCGTCCGGGACGGAATGCCGGTTCTGAACGGGGGAATGATGCTATTTGAAGAAATCCGGCTGGTCTGGGTCGTTTTTTTTGCCGGAGGAGGCGCGTCCGGTCAGGCGGTTTTTCGCGGTGAGGCCGAAAAGCGACCAGGCGCGGTCGGTGGCGATGCGCCCCTGCGGCGAACGCATGAGGTAGCCTTCCTGGATGAGATAGGGCTCGTAGACTTCCTCGATAGTGCCGGGGTCTTCGCCGATGGCGACGGCAAGGGAGTTCAGGCCGACCGGGCCGCCATTGAAGTTCGCGACGATGGTTTCGAGGATGCGTTTGTCCATCTCGTCGAGGCCGTTGCTGTCGATCTCCATCATGGAAAGCGCCTTTCGTGCGGTCTCGTCGTCGATCGTGCCGTTGCCGCGGACCTGCGCGAAATCGCGCGCCCAGGACAGCAGGTTGTTGGCGATGCGCGGGGTCCCGCGGCTCCTGCGCGCGATCTCGAACGCGGCCTCGGGGGTGATCCCGACGTTCAGGATTCCGGCGGACCGCTGTACGATCTTCCGGAGGTTTTCCGGGTCGTAGTAGTCGAGCCTCGGCGCAAGCTTGAACCTGGCGCGGAGCGGGGCGGAGAGAAGCCCCTGGCGGGTGGTCGCGCCGATGAGCGTGAATTTCGCGAGGTTCAGGCGGACGGAGCGCGCGCCGGGCCCCTGGTCCAGCATGATGTCGATGAAATAGTCCTCCATCGCGCTGTAGAGATACTCCTCGACCGCAGTGTTCAGGCGGTGGATCTCGTCGATGAAGAGGATGTCGCCGTCCTCCATGGACGTAAGCAGACCCGCCAGGTCGCCGGGTTTCTCGATGACCGGGCCGCTGGAGGATTTGATGTTCGCGCCCTTTTCGTTGGCGATGATGTAGGCGAGCGTGGTCTTGCCGAGGCCGGGCGGGCCGTAGAGCAGGAGATGGCCGAGCGGCTCGTTGCGCCGTTTGGCGGCCTCGACGTAGACCTTGAGACGTTCCTTGACGCTGTCCTGTCCGGGGAAATCCTCGAATTTCCGGGGACGGAGCGTCTTTTCGACGGTCTCGTCGCGGCGGTTCAGCGTCGAGGTGATATAGCGTTCGGTTTCAGCCATATTCGGTTGTGGATCAGACCCGGACGTTGCTGTTCAGGTTCTGGAGGATCCAGCCGGTTCCCTTGACGACGGCGTTCAGCGGATCGTCGGCCACGAGGACGGGGAGGTTGATCTCCTCGGAGATCAGGCGGTCGAGGCCGCGGATCATGGCGCCGCCGCCCGCGAGCATGATGCCTCGGTCCATGAGGTCGGAGGCGAGTTCCGGCGGGCAGTGTTCGAGCGTGGAGCGCACGGCGTCGACGATGCTGGCGATGGGCTCCTGGAGGGCGGTGCGGATTTCCTGGGAGGAGACGCGGATGCTCTTCGGAAGACCGGACACGAGGTCGCGGCCCTTCACCTCCATGGATTCCTCAAGATCGGGGACCTGGTAGGCGCTTCCGATGCGGATCTTGATGTCCTCGGCCATGCGTTCGCCGATGAGAAGGTTGTAGACGCGTTTCATGTGCTGGATGATGGAGGAGTCCATCTCGTCGCCGCCGACGCGGCAGCTGCGCATCTCCACGATGCCGGCGAGCGAAAGCACCGCCACCTCGGTCGTGCCGCCGCCGATGTCGACGATCATGCTTCCGGTCGGTTCCGACACGGGAAGGCCGACGCCGATCGCGGACGCCATCGGTTCGGGGATCGTGGTGACTTTCCCCGCCCCCGCGCGCATGGCGCTGTCCTGCACGGCACGGCTTTCGACCTCGGTGATGCCGGAGGGAATGGCGATCACGACGTTCGGACGGAAGAAACGCTGATACGGCTTCATGAATCCCTTTGCCTTCGTGATGAAATACCGGAGCATTTCCTCGGTGACCTCGAAATCGGCGATCACCCCGGCCTTCATCGGGCGGATGGCGCGGATGTTCACGGGGCAGCGGCCCAGCATGCGTTTCGCCTCCGTGCCGACCTTGACGTCGCCGTCGTCGCTGATGGACACGACGGACGGTTCATTCAGAACGACGCCCTGGTCCTTCACATAGACAAGACAGTTCGCAGTTCCCAGGTCGATGCCGATATCGCTTGAGAAAAATCTCGATAGTCTGAACTTCATGTTTTTTGTCTCCAACGGTTCTGGTTCACGGGCCGCATCTTTTCCTATCCATAATTTAGCCCGCGTTTTCCGGAAGTAAAGCGTGTTTCATGTTTTTTTTATTATTTTTTCAGGCGGTCCGGCACATGCGTGTGCCCGACCATATCCTCGAACGTCTCGCGGTCCCGGATCAGCGTCGCCTCGCCGCCGTTCACAAGCACCTCGGCGGCCCGCAGGCGTCCGTTGTACTGGTAGCTCATGCCGAACCCGTAGGCGCCGGCATTTTCCACCACGATGAGGTCGCCGGGGCCCAGGCTCGCGGGGAGGCTGCGTTCCTTGACCCAGTAATCGGTGTTTTCGCAGAGCTGGCCGCAGAGCCCCATGGTTTCGCGGGGCTCGCTTTCCTTGCCGTCGACGTAGATGTGGTGGTACGAACCGTAGAAGGCGGGTCGCACAAGCACGTTCATGCCGACGTCTGTGCCGACGATCTTCGTATAGGATTCCTTCACGGCGTGGACGCGTCCGATCACGTATCCGGCGTTGCCGACAAAATAACGCGCCGGCTCCATTTCGAGGCGGGGCGGCTTCATGCCGTACTGCTCCACGAACGACTTGAAGACCTCCGCGGTCTTCTTCGCGGCGGATTCCAGGTCCAGGGACGCCTCGCCGGGCTCGTACGGGATGCCGAGCCCGCCGCCGAGGTCGATGAACTCGAAGTCGATGCCGAGCTCCTTGCCCGTCTTGCACACGATCTCCATCAGCAGCTTCGTGACGAAGGGGAAATAATCCGCGTCGGTAATGCACGACCCCGTCATCATGTGGACGCCGAACCGCTTCACGCCGGCCTCTTTTGCCATGCGGAACGCGGCGGTGACCTTGTCCGGATGGATGCCGAACTTCGCCTTCGGTCCGGCGTTCGTCACGTATTCGCCGACGTTGCTCTTGCCGTAGCCCGGGTTCACGCGGAAGGAAATGACTTCCGGCACGCCGAATTTCAGGAGGCGGGGGAACAGGCTTTCGTCGTCGAGGTTGATCACGGCTCCGGTCTCGATCCCCTGCCGCAGGTCCTCGTCGGAGAGGAAATTGCCGCTGAACATGATGTTTTCACCGGTAATCCCGACGGATTTCGCCAGCAGGATTTCGTTCACGCTGGCGCAGTCGGCGCCGGCCCCTTCCTGGCGAAGGATGTTCACGATGGCCGGGTTGTTGCAGCACTTGACCGCGTAGAACATGCGGAAATCCGGGTAGTACTTACGGAACGTCGAAACGGCGCGCCTGTAATTGTCGCGGATTTTCTGTTCGTCGTAAACATAAAGCGGCGTGCCGTATTTCGCGGCGAGTTCCGCCGCGGGGATGTCGCCGATTTTGATTCTGTCCTGTTCAAATTTCATGAATCCGATACCTTTCGGGATGTCGCCGTCCCTGTTCAATCTCCGCCGACACGCGTTCTCTGCCTGAACGCAAATCCGGGCATCGCCGTGAGGCCGACGGATACGGCGAAATAGTTTTTCAGGCGCTGCGAGTATTCGCCGTTCCTGTGCCTCTGCCAGCTCTGGCCCGTGCCGCATTCGGCCGCGACGTACCAGCAGTGGAACCGTTTTGTCAGGCCGACGCAGGCGTTCGTGAGCAGGTTCTGGTCGATGTCGTAGCTGCACCGCGTATAGCCGTGCAGATCCTTGTCGAAGATCAGGGGGAACTCGAATCCGCCGCTGACCACTTGGGAGCGCGTCGTCGGGGAGACCATCATGGACGCGGCTGTGATCGTGGAGAACTGGGTTCCCATCGAGTAGACGGACCGCTGAAGGAAGGCGTCCGAATACGTGTAGCTGGCGTAGATGCGCCATTCCGGCGCGAACCTGTAGTCGATCATGGTCGTCAGCCGGTTGATGGCCGTCCCGCTGATGCCGGGCCGCCCGACGTAGCTGTTGCCGCGACGCACCTCATAGTCGTGGTCGCCGTTGTTGCCGATGTCCAGGAGCAGTTCGGCGGAGATCGTGAGCCCGTTGAACGGCCTGAACTTGAAGATCGTGCCGAAGTCGCCGATGTGGTTGAATCCGTCGGAGGTATGGATGAAGAGGTCCCAGTAGTTCTCCAGAGACAACCACTCGTAGATTGCCCCGTTCCGGCGCGTCTGCAGGCGGTTCGTGATGCCGAACCGGACGAAATGCTGCTCGGAAATGCGGTCGATCTCGTCGAAGTAGTACAGATTGTCGGCGTTCACCGTCGGTCTCGGGATGTAGGTGTAGTTGATGTACGGCGTGACCACGTGGCGCAGGCCGTCGAGTCCCCAGTACGCGCTTTTCACGTCCTGCCAGGCGTGATACAGTTTCGTGTTGACCTCGACGCCGAGTTCGCCGATCACGCGGAATTTCGCTCCGCCCTTCGAATCGTAGTTCGTGACCCTGTACCCCCATGGGATTCCCTCGGCTTCGTCCGCGATGGACATGTAGCCCAGTTCCCGGACGCCGATCTCCTGGTCGGACGAGGAGGAATACGCGGTCAGGCGGATGCCGGTCCTCGGGATGATGTTGATGCCCCAGAGGTTGATCGGATAATAGATCATGTGGAGCGAATCGAACCGGAGCGTGCCGTAGTTTCTGACGTGCCAGTTCTCGTCGCCGGGGATGTCGCGGTCGAATCTGCGCCAGCGCATGAAGAGCGGCGTGAAGGACGTTTCGCCCTGGTAGTACAGGTTTGCGAAGAGTTCCTGCCGCTGGAAGTCCACTCTCAGTTCCGGCAGACGGTCGACCGTGGAATAGAAATCGTTGATGCGGAGCGTCATGTACGCGCTGGCTGTGAACCTGTCGCCCTGGTATTCCAGCGAAGCGTAGGTCGGGGGCTCATATTCGGAGTTGAACCGCACGGTGTAAAAGTCACGCAGATACTCGTAGTCGCTGATGAGGTCGATCTGCATCCGGAAATCCAGACGGTTCGTCAGGTGCGTCATGTTGTTCGTGCGGACTTCATAGCGGTAATACGGAATCTTGAGGCGGGAGTTGTTTTCGAGATAGTGGGGATCGCCCGGCAGCAGATCGCGGTCCCAGAATTCGTACCGGTTCCGGTCGTAAATGCCGTAAAACGAGAACTCGGTGGCGGATTCCGGCGTGAGGAGGTCGGAACTCAGCCCGTATCCGATGCCGCGTTTCTCGTACCAGTCCAGCATCAGGTTCATGTTCCAGTACGGTTCATCCGTGAGCTTGAAGTGTTTCGCGGCGCGGATGTACCAGCCCCAGTCGCTGCTGCTGCCGAACTCGATCTTGCCGCCGAAGCTCGAAAGGTCGGACGGCTTGTAAAGGACGGGAAGCCAAAGCACCGGGACGCCGTAAATCTGGAAGAAATTATTCTTCATCAGGATACTGTGGTCGCCCAGCTGGTTGTCGTAATGGAACAGGCTGCTGTCGGTGGCGCGGGGCTCGATCGTGGCGTCATAGGCCGCGATCGCATAGTGGTCATGGTCGTCCTGAATGTATTCGCAGGTCGTGAACCGGGCCTTGTGGACCTTCAGCGTGCCGTCGAAGAAACGCTCCGCGCGTTCACCGACGCAGTAGAACAGCCCGGATTTCAGCGCGAAATTCGAGAACTGAAGCACGCCGGTCAGCAGGTTGCCCGCCACGCGTTCGGCCTGGATCACCGACGATTCCATCACGATTTCCACCTCGGCGAGCTGTTCGCCCAGATCGTTTATGACATACCGGAGCAGCGTCACGCGGCTGCGCGGATCCTGCAGGTAAGCCTGATAGTCCTCCATGGTCATTGTCTGAACAACGGAGGAAAGCATGCAGAACTTGACGTTTCCGGCCGCCTCGAAATCAATAAGGTCGGAGTTCGTGTTCACGACGATCTTGTCGGCGGAGACTTCGACGCCGGGCGCCTGGATCACGGCGTTGCCGCGCGCCACCAGGTTGTCCCCGACGAACTCGTAGGAATCCGCCGCCGCGTCGAACCCTTCCGGCAGCTTCGCAAGTTTCGTAAAGTCCGAAACATTGACGAGATCATCGAAGACGGGCTTCCGTGTCGACACGTATGTCTGGGCGAATGCTTCCGCCGCGGTCAGCAGCAGAAGCACGGCCGTCATTGCGCAGACGATGTATGTCCGGATGGTTTTCAACGGTTCTCTCCGAAAAGTGTTATCGACAAAATTTCAAGTAGAAATATACCATGATGTTTGGAAAAATGCAATCAAAAAACAGAAAACTTTTGTGTTATTTATATAAAAAGATTTAATCCGCCGGGGAAATGGCGTTTTATCTCTGTTTTTGCATTCTTGCGGCAGCAACATCGGTGCGGGGCTCCCCGCGGATACGCTCCCCGCTGCCCGCGCCGGACGGATTCGCGCGATTCCGCCCCCGGGCCCGTTGTCTCCGTCCTGCCACCCCCGCATTCCCGGCATGACGGGCGGTCCGTGCGCTTTTTCATCGTTTCGGCTTCCTTCCCGGCTTGAAAAAAACTCTCTGCGGTGATATATTATTTTTTTCCGGCAAAACTTCTTAAAATATAATACATACACACATCACGCGAGGTGTTTCCATGAAAATGTCCCAGTTGTTCGGCTGCCGTCTGAAAGAAGATCCGGCGGACGCCACCACGGCAAGCCACAAATTCCTGGTCCGCGGGGGCTATGTCCGGCCTGTTTCCGCCGGCATCTATTCCCTGCTGCCCGTCGGCAAGCGCGTCATCGCCAAGATCGAAAACATCATCCGCCAGGAAATGGACCGCGTCGGCGGGCAGGAAGTCCTGATGCCGGTCGTGCTCCCCGCCGATCTCTGGGTCGAATCCGGCCGTTACCAGTCCGTCGGCGCCGAGCTTCTGCGGTTCAGCGACCGCAACAACAAGGCGATGGTCCTGGGCATGACGCACGAGGAAGCCAGCTGCCAGATTGCCCGCACGGAGATCAACAGCTACAAGCAGCTGCCCGTGATGATCTACCAGATCCAGACCAAGTACCGCGACGAGGCGCGTCCGCGCGCCGGACTGCTTCGCGTCCGCGAGTTCACCATGAAGGACGCCTACAGTTTCCACACCTCGCAGGAGGACCTGGACGCCTACTATCAGGAGCTTCACGCCGCCTACGAACGCATCTTCCGCCGCGTCGGCATGAAGCACGTCGTCTCCATCCTCTCCAACACCGGCATGATGGGCGGCAGCGTGTCGCATGAGTTCATGCTGCTGGCGGACTGCGGCGAGGACAACATCTTCCTGTCCCCCGACGGAAAGAGCTACAAGGCCAACCGCGAGGTAGCGGTGTCCGGCCTGAAATTCGAGCGTGCCGGCGAGGAGCTCCCGCTCGAAAAAGTCGCCACGCCGCACGCGAAGACGATCGAGGAGGTCGCGGCCTTCCTGAACGTGACGCCCGCGCAGACCGGCAAGGCGGTGTTCTACAGTACCGAGGACGGCAAGGAACTGATTTTCGTGCTCATCCGCGGCGATTTCGAGGTCAACGAGTGCAAGCTCAAGAACGTCCTCGGCCTCAACGCGATCAAATTTGCCGACGACGAACTCATCCGCGCCTGCGGCGCAGTCCCCGGATACGCTTCCCCGGTCGGCATCGCCGAGGTGCCGGACAAGGTCCGCCTGGTGATCGACCCGTCCGCGGCGGGGACCGTGAACCTGGTGGTCGGCGCGAACGAGGAAGGGTTCCACTACAGGAACTTCAATTACGGGCGCGACATGGCCGGCGGCCTGGTCGCCGACGTGGCGTGCGTCCGCGAGGGCGATCCCTGCCCCGTGACCGGCGAGCCGCTCCAGTTCAAACACGGCATCGAGATCGGCAACATCTTCCAGCTCGGGCTGAAGTATTCGAAGTCGATGAAGGTGAACTACCTGGATAAGGACGGCAAGTCCAAACCCATGTACATGGGCTGCTACGGCATCGGCGTCGGACGCACCATGGCGTCGGTGATCGAGGACAACCACGACGACTACGGCCCGATCTGGCCCATGTCCATCGCGCCGTATCAGGTCCACATCGTGGCGCTCCAGCCCAACGGCTCCGAGTCCGGCGAGAAGGCAGAGGCCCTTTACAAGGACCTCCAGGCGAAGGGCGTGGAAGTCCTGTACGACGACCGCGGCGAAAAGGCCGGATTCATGTTCAGCGACGCCGACCTTCTCGGAATCCCGTTCCGCGTGATCGTCTCCCCGAAGACGCTCGCGAACGGCGTGGTCGAATTCCGCACGCGCGCCTCCCGCGATTCCGAGATGATCCCGGTCGGACAGGCCGCAGAAGTCCTGGCGCAGCGCGTCCGCGCCGAACTGGACCGTTACCTTTGAACAACGTGAGAAACAACATGAAAGGAACATGCCCATGAGCAACAATACTTTTTATGTCACGACCCCGATCTACTACGTCAACGACAAGCCCCATATCGGGCACGCCTATACCACGGTCCTGGCCGACGTCCTCGCGCGCTACCACCGCGCCGCCGGCGACGACGTCTGGTTCCTGACCGGAACCGATGAACACGGCCAGAAGGTCGAAAAAGCCGCCGCGAAGAACGGCATGACTCCGATCGAGCAGTGCGACAGCACCGTGGTCCGGTTCCAGGAACTCTGGAAACGTCTCGGCATCACGAACGACGACTTCATCCGCACGACCGAGGAGCGCCATCAGAAGATCGTCCGTGCCATACTGCAGGACCTCTATGACCGAGACCTCATCTACAAATCCGAATACAAGGGCTACTACTGCGTTCCCTGCGAGCGCTTCTTCACGGAAAAGGACCTGGTCGACGGCAAGCTCTGTCCGGACTGCAAGCGCGAGGTCGAAACGATCGTCGAGAGCAACTACTTCTTCCGCATGAGCAGGTACCAGGATTGGCTCATCAAGTACATCACCGAGCATCCGGACTTCATCCAGCCCGCGTTCCGCGCAAACGAGACGCTCGGGTTCCTCCGCAAGCCGCTGGAGGACCTCTGCATCTCCCGTCCGAAAGCCCGCCTTTCCTGGGGCATCGAGCTTCCGTTCGACTCCGAATACGTCTGCTACGTGTGGTTCGACGCCCTCATCAACTACATCTCTGCCATCGGATACGGCGTTGACCAGGCGCGTTTCGAACGCTACTGGACCAGCTGCATCCACCTGATCGGGAAAGACATCCTCACCACGCACAGCGTGTACTGGCCGACCATGCTCCACGCCATCGGGCTCCCGATGCCGAAGACCATCTTCGCCCACGGCTGGTGGCTCACCAAGATGATGGTCGACAAACAGGACGGCGGAACCGAATGCGTCGGCACCTGCAAGATGAGCAAGTCCAGCCGTCCCGGGATGCACACGAAGGTCGTGAACCCGATGGACATGGCCGACAAGTACGGCGTCGACGCGTTCCGCTATTTCCTGCTCGCCGCCATGACGCCCGGCAACGACGCCGTGTTCTCCGAGGAGGATTTCCTCCAGCGGTTCAATTCCGACCTCGCGAACGACCTCGGCAACCTGCTTTCCCGCGTGGTGAAGCTCTCCATCAAGAATTTCGGCGGCAAGCTCCCCGCGCCGCCTCCGCTCCAGCCCCTCGAAATGGAACTCCTCTCCAAGGCCGGACTCGCCGTCAAGCAGCTTGAAAACGAGCTCAACGCCATGAAGCTCGACCGCGGCATCGCCGCCGTCATGAACGTGGTCCGCGAGGCCAACAAGTTTCTGGAGCGCACCGCCCCATGGACGCTCGCGAAGGAAGGCAAGACCGACCGGCTCGCCGCCGTGCTGTACACCGCGGCCCAGACGCTCGAAATCGTCTCCGGCCTGCTCTTCCCGATCATGCCCGAAAAGATGACGCTCCTGCGCCGTTCCCTCGGCCTCTCCGAGGAGGAAATCGTGAAAACCGACTTCCAGTCGCTCCGCGAGTTCGGCAACGGCGAGATCACGCGCACCATGGTCGATATGCCCCCCCTTTTCCCGCGCATCCTGGTCGAGAAAAAGCCCGAAGACGCCGCTTCTGCGAAGCCGGAGAAGCAGAAAAAGCAGGAGATCAAGGCGGCGAAGACCAAAGACGTCGTGGTGCCGGAAGGCATGGTTACGCTCGAACAGTTCTTCAGGACGCAGCTCCGCACCGCGAAGGTGCTGGAGGCCGAGCGCATCGAAGGCAAGACGCGTCTGCTCCACCTGAAAGTCGACCTCGGAAACGGCGACGTCCGTTCGCTCGTGGCCGGCATCGCCCAGCAGTACGCCCCGGAGGACGTGATCGGCAGGACCATCGTCGTGGTCGCCAACCTCATGCCCGCGAAGATCGCCGGATTCGAATCCTGCGGAATGCTCCTCGCGGCAAAGAGCGAAAACAGCCTGAAGCTCGTGACCGTGGACGGCGGTTCCGACCCCGGCCTGTCCGTCGGCTGAAGGAGGCAACGCCTCCACTGCGGCAGTGCGCGGCTCCGCTCGCGCACGCACATCGTGAAACAATATAGTCCCGGGCTTTTGCTCGCGCACACACAGCGTGTAACGATATGGGGGCTGTTGCAAAACCTCATTGGCAAGCAACAGCCCCTTTTTTCAGGCGCACCGGAATTCTTTTGAGTCCGAGTACGCGGTCCGCGACAAAAAAGAACGCTTCATGTTGAACTCCCGGCGCTTCAATCCTTCTCAATTCCAGGCCGCGCGCAGGCATCTTTTCGCCGGGATTCGCGGAATCATCCCTGCCATCCGAAAAAACGGAAAAGCCGCTTGATTTTTGGAAAACCAACGGTAAATTATTGTTATGATTGAGTCACGGCCCGCGGGTGCGCGCCCGGTCAGGGGAGACGCTTCGTGCGCATTTCAGAACAGAGGAGAGTTCGGCTTATGGACATCATTTCTTCGGGCATCGTCACGGTTTCCCCCGGCGTTTCTTCGGCCGGGCTTTCCATCATTCAGGAGGGAATCCTCGAGATTCTGAATGACGGCGTGGCGCAGGAGATCGCCCTGTCCGACGGCGGAAAAGCCATTGTGTCCAGCGGCGGCATCCTGTATGTCTGCATGGTCTCCCCGGGCGGCACGGCGACTGTTCTGAACAGAGGCTTCGCACAGGATATTACGGTGGCCGGCGGGCTGTTCCTGGTTTCCAGCGGCGGGACGGCGCAGAAAAGCCTCCTGCAATCCGGCGGCACGCAGATCGTCTGTCCGGACGCGATGGCCGCCGCCGCGACCGTCCTGAACGGCGGCGCAATGTATGTGAGTTCCGCTGCATACGCACTCGATCCGGTCGTTTCGACTGGCGGCGTCCTGTATGCATGGAACGGCGCGCTGGTCGACCGGGCGCGGATCGCGGGAAGCGCCTGTGTGAACGCCTCCGCCGCGATGAACAGCGCCGTACTGCTGGACGACGGCGTGCTCTCCGTCCTGTCGGCCGGGTATGCGTTCGAGGCGGCGGTGAGTTCCGGCGGCACGCTGGACGTGTCCTCGGGCGGGATCATCAACTCCGCACGCGTTTATGCCGGCGGCGCGGCCACAGTTTCCGCCGGAGCCCGCAGCTACAATACTGAGGTCAATTCCGGCGGCGCCTTCCTTGTTTTCAGCGGAACCACGGCGACGGCTGTCAGGGAAAACGGCGGCTATGTCGCGGCCGCGGACGGCGCAAACGTCACCTTTACTCCGAATGTCATCAGCAATCTGCTGCTGGAAAATGCCGCCACCATCCACTCCGGCACGACCGCGACCGACACCGCAGTGAGTTCGGAAGGCGTTCTCTATATCTTTTCCGGCGGGACGGCGAACAATACATCCGTCAATTCCGCGGGCACGGTGTATGTTTCCAGCGGCGGCAAGCTCACCGGGAAGCAGACATTCGAAGCCGGGGCGGTCGTTTCGATGGCCGAGGGCGCGATCCTCGATTTTGACCTGACGCGGACGGAGGCCGGGGCGCTGGTCAGCGATCTGTCGATCATCCAGGGGATGCCGCTGTACACGCTCACGGTCTCCGGGGCGGAAGCGGACGGTACCTACACGCTCGCGGAGGGGGCGGCGGGATTCATCAGTGCGATCACGGTTCAGAATACGCTCGGCGAAACGTACGGCGTGCTCACGGCTGACGGGGAAACGGTCTTCGTCGGCGACACCGGCTACACGCTGGATCTGACGGAATCCATACTGTCCGTGGTGGTCGGCATGCCGGGACCGCCCGCGCCGGGAAACCTGGCCGGAACGAAAGACCGGGTGAGCTGGGATCCGGTCGAAGTGGAAGGCTACGTGGTGGAATACAGCACGGACGGTTTCGCGCACACGCTCAAGGTGGACGCGACGGGAAATGCCGTGGACATACTGGATTTGCCCGCGGGGACATACCAGTGGCGCGTGAAGGCGGACGTCGGCAAACAGTGGGCGGTCGGGAATGAAATCGTTTCCGACAACGACAATACCCCGAAGGTTCTGCAATCCAACGCGGACGGCAGCGACGACCTGTTCTTCGCCGTGCCGGCCGGCACGTGGGGCGACGATGGATGTCTTGCCCTGGCTCTGCATACCGGGTCCGTGAACGACTGGACAGGAACACGCGAAATCGTGTCCGCGGATGGCAAAGGATGCATCCGAAACCTCTTCTTCGGGTCAGCCGACCAGAACGTGCTGTGCCTGACCGACACGGAGAACGGCGACGCCATTTTCGTGGACGACGTTTATACCGATCTGCCGGAAGACGTGGAGGAACATATGGCCAGATTGTATCAAATCCGGGAAATCCGGGCCGGCGCGGGCGCCGACATCGTGGACATGACCAGTCAGAGGTTCGAGTATGTGGGCGAGGGTATGACAATCCGCGGCGGCGACGGAAACGACGTCATCTGGGCGAACAGGGGGGACAACATCCTGTTCGGCGACGCCGGGGACGACCGGATCGTCGGAGCCTCGCGGAACGACGTGTTCGCGGGCGGCATCGGGAACGACCGGATGCACGGCGGCGGCGGCGACGACGTGTTCACGTTCTGCGACAACTGGGGCTCGGATACGGTCGAGCAGCTCGAATCCGGAAAAGTCACGCTGTGGTTCGCGTCCGGCGATGTATCGAACTGGGACGAAACCACGCTGACTTACACGGACGGCGATAACAGCGTTTCCGTGAAAGGCGTCGCCGCTGCTTCGGTCATCCTCAAATTCGGCGAAAACAGTCCCGCGGACGCGGAACGGTTCGCCATGCTGTCCGGTCTGGGCGCGTTCGAAGAGTTCACCATGCGCAGGATCTTCGAAGAAACAAGTCTCTTCGCCAGTCCTTAAGCCCGGTTTTCCCGCTCATTCCGGAATCCCCGGCATCAGACCCGGACCGCCCGGCTGACCGCGTCAACGGGTGACCGACGGCGATGCCGACAGTTGACCTTGTCCCGCCAGGCCATGAGCTTGTCATATGTAAAAAATATTGTCGTTTTTCATCCATTTCCCGCCTTCGCTCAATTATTGAAGCGGCTATGGCACGTTTTCAGACGGCGTTCTCCGAATACTCTTTTTCGTCTGTTGCCGATGATTCCTGAGCGTTCTTCCGCCTGAATCCGGCTCAATATGCGAAAATCATAAAAGAATTTCGAAAAATGATTTAAAATCAGTTGCGTTATTGCATTTGTGGTGCTATATTAAAAGAACTCGCCACGCCAGAATCTACTAAACGAGTAAGGAATTTGTAACATGGCTACTCTGAAAGACATTGCCGATCGAGCAGGGGTCAATATCGCAACCGTCTCACGGTTCTTCAACAACCGCAACCTTGTCAAAGCCTCGACCGCCGACAAAATCGACGCCATCGTCAAGGAGGTCGGCTACCGCCAGCGTGCCAGACGCCAGGGGCCGCGCACCCCCGACCGCATCGGCATCCGCCATTTCCGCGTCATGATCGTCCTCAATTCGATTTCGTCGATCGAACAGTATTTTCACTGGGGATCCACCACCCGCTTTATTTCCGCCGTCTTCGAAGAGCTTCAGAAGCTCGATATCTCCATGGAATTCTGCATCATCGGCGAGGACGGCACGATCCCCGAACGCCTGAATCCGGACTACTGCGACGGTGCGATCATCTGCAGCGAACCGGATGATCCCGATGTGCGGGCGCGGCTGCATCAGCGCCTTCAGGACATTTCTACGGTCAATACGTTCCTCAACCCCAGAAGCGGCGACAACGATTTCGACGTCGTCAAATTCGACAGCGGAGAGATTTCCAGGCAGAGCATGCGCTTTTTCTTCGAGAGCGGCGTGAAGGAAGTTGCGGTTTTCCCCGAGTACAAGGACCGCTTCACGCGCAAGGAGCTCGTCGACTCCCTGAAGGTGGAATCCGAACGTATCGGCATCCATTGCCGCGACCTCGCCGGGATCGTGCCGGTGACCCTCCCGATGAACGAATACTACAGGAAGCTTACGAATGAGTTCCTCCGTCTGAAAACCGTCACGGGCATGATGTTCGTGACCAGCGCCGACATGCTGGGCGTCATGAACGAACTCCGTGCCCGCGGCATCGACATCACGTCTTACGAATTCATCGCAGCGTTCTCCTGCGCGCATACGCTCCGTTATTTCGAGAAGGTCCCGCCGTTCATCGACATCAAACATCAGCAGCTCGGCATCATGACGGCGACGCGCCTGCTCGACAGGATGCACTCCTTCAACCGGCTTCCGCGCACCGACATCGTCATCGCGCCCGAACTGATTCTGCTGGACGATTAACGTCACTTGTCAAGGTAAATGCACGTTTGTCAGAGTAAACGCACCCAGTCGTTTTTCTCCACGTGCGTTTCCTTTTTCAATCCACACATTTGACCGTCAGTCCCGGATTTCCTGTTTTTTTTCGTTTTGCGTATTGCTTTTTTTTCCGGAAGGTGTATAGTATATTCATAACAACTGTTGCATGGGGGTGTCCCGGTTTCGACTGGTCGCGCTGAACGTCAACTGCATACCGAGGATGATCGTTGGCCTCGTTAATCATCGGTCAATCCAACAACTGCGAACGAAGAGTACGCACTCGCCGCCTAATTAGCTGCGGCGACGTCTTCTCCCCGACGGGCGCTGGGGGAACAAGGCGACAATCCGCGTCCTGGTTCTCATGGCTTTTCCGCCGCCATGGAATGAGATTTCAGACGGAATAGTCGCAAAGAAGCCCGTTTGCCGGCTCTCGGCGCGACGATAAGCTCCAAAGGCAAAACATGTATGTAGACGTTGCCGCAATGCCTTCTCAGGACAGGGGTTCGACTCCCCTCACCTCCACCAACTTGTCTAAACAATTTAGAGGTGCACGGATTTCCGGGTCCGCGCATTACCTCCAAACCGCTTACAACTTCAGCAGGTTGTGACGTTCGCAGAAAGCAAAGAAAACCGAATAGAAAGTTTTGAAACGCCCTTTTCTTCCGTTTCCGGCGGGGGTTTCTTCTCTGTTTCTCTGTGAGGTCGGGGTAGGCCTGTCCACATATGGGGGCTTTTTGCCCCTGATTTCGCTCTTTTTGCGAGAAAACTGCGTGTTTTGGATCTTTTGGGCTTGGACGGGGGTTCGACCCCTTCTGACCGACCAAAAGCGAGGGTTTCCGCCTCAAAAACAAACTTTTCTCCGCCATTTTGCTGTTTTTTTCAACTCGTTTTTGAGAAAAGTTCGTTTTCATCATGGATTGTGCTCCATCCAACTTTTCTCCGTTTTTCTGTCGTTCTGACTTTTCCCGATCTTTTCCCGGCTTTATCACCATTTTTCCCGATCTTTCAGAGAACAGAGAATTGCCCCGTTCTTCTTTTCGTATGATGTTCGGCAAACATTTGTTCGCGTGTCCGTTACTTTTCAACGAAAATAGCCGTTTCCCGCTTGAAAATGCGGCCGGATGTGTTATTGTTATTCCAATATAATAAGCGACACACCTTTTTGGAGCAGGACCTATGCCGGAAATCACAGCGAATATCGGATTTGAGAAACAAATATGGGACGCCGCCTGCATTCTCCGCGGCAATCTGGACGCCTCCGAGTACAAGCACGTCGTCCTCGGCCTCATCTTCCTGAAATACCTCTCGGACCGGTTCGAGGCGCGGCACGACGAGCTCGTGAAGGAGGGCGAAGGCTTCGAGGAGGATCCGGACGCCTACACGGAGGAGAACGTCTTTTTCGTCCCGCAGGAAGCCCGCTGGGAACGCGTCGCGAACGCCGCCCATACGCCCGAGATCGGCAAGGTCATCGACGTCGCCATGCTCGCGATCGAGAAGGAGAACCCGCGCCTGAAGGGCATCCTCCCGAAAACGTTCGCCCGCCCCGAGCTCGACAAACGCCGCCTCGGCGACGTGGTCGACCTCTTCACGAATATCCGCATGAAGGAGCACGGCGACACCCGCGACATCCTCGGCCGCACCTACGAGTACTGCCTCTCCATGTTCGCCGAGCAGGAGGGCAAGAAGGGCGGCGAGTTCTTCACCCCGGCCTGCGTCGTGAAAACGCTCGTGGAGATCCTGAAGCCCTACCAGGGACGCGTCTACGACCCCTGCTGCGGCTCCGGCGGCATGTTCGTGCAGTCCGCCAAGTTCGTCGAGAGCCATTCCGGACGCATCAACGACATCTCCGTCTACGGTCAGGACTCCAACCCCACCACGTGGAAGATGGCGCAGATGAACCTCGCCATCCGCGGCATCGAGGCGGACCTCGGCCCATACAACGCCGACACGTTCTTCCAGGACTGCCACCCCGCGATGCGCGCCGACTTCATCCTCGCAAATCCCCCGTTCAACCTCTCCGACTGGGGCGGCGACAAGCTCATGGACGATCCGCGCTGGAAATACGGCGTCCCGCCGTCCGGCAACGCCAACTTCGCATGGATCCAGCACATGATCCACCACCTGGCCCCGCGCGGCAAGATCGGACTCGTGCTCGCAAATGGTTCCCTCTCCTCGCAGTCCGGCGGCGAAGGCGACATCCGCAGGCGGATCGTCGAGGACGACCTGATCGCCGCGATCGTCGCGCTCCCCTCGCAGCTTTTCTACACCACGCAGATCCCCGCTTGCCTCTGGTTCCTCGACCGCGCGAAGAAGCAGAAGGGCAAAACGTGTTTCATCGACGCGCGCAAAATGGGTACGATGGTCTCCCGCAGGCTCCGCGAGCTCTCCCCCGACGACATCGCGAAGCTCGCGCACACGTTCGAGCAATTCGAAGCCGACACACTGGAGGACAAAAAGGGCTTCTGCGCGGTCGTCCCAACGGCCGAGATTGCGAAGCAGGACTTCATCCTCACGCCCGGTCGTTATGTCGGGATCGAGGAACAGGCCGACGACGGCGAGCCCTTCGACGCGAAGATGAAACGCCTGACCGCCGAGCTTTCCGATCTCTTCGCCAAATCCCATGACCTGGAATCCGAAATCCGCGCCAACCTCAAATCCATCGGCTTCGAGGTGAAATGATGTGCTATCCGAAATCCG
The DNA here is from genome assembly GCA_017963105.1 of Lentisphaeria bacterium. Classification (GTDB taxonomy): domain Bacteria; phylum Verrucomicrobiota; class Lentisphaeria; order Victivallales; family UBA1829; genus UBA1732. The sequence continues at coordinate 8,520 of JAGCTY010000011.1, read as the reverse complement.
ATGAAGTCAAACGCGCCGTGAACGAGGCGCTGCGCCGTTTCTACCTCAACGACCGGTATCTGATCGACCATGATGTGAACGAGCGTTCCCTCACGTTCCGCCTCGGGTTCTACCTCCAGCAGATCTTTTCCGGCTGGGACGTTGATTGCGAATTCAACAGGAACGTTGCCTCAGGTAATGGAAGAAAGCAGTTGCCCGATCCCGATTCGCCCGGTCATGCGCTGAAAGACATTTATCCTGACATCATCATTCACAAACGCGGGATGAAGCGCAATCTTCTGTTGATCGAGGCAAAAAAGATGAATGTCAAGGATAATGACAGAAACGCGGATATGGCCAGGACAAAAAAATGCTGTTCCTATAAGGCGCTCGGGTATCGTTGCGGCCTCTTCCTCGAATTCAAATCCTCGCTGAAGGATACACTGGATTCCTATGTGTTTTATCCCCAGAAGCGCACTACCCGTGACAACAACGAAAACGAGGTAAAATGATGAGTACTGTCTGGACAATAATAGGCTCTGTTGGAACCTCTCTCCTTGCAAGTGGAGGGCTTGTTTGGCTGTGTCGTGAATGGATTTCCGCTCGCTTGACTAAATCGATTCAACACGAGTATGATATAAAATTAGAGGATTTCAAAAACAGAATACACTTTGAGTATGAATTAAAACTCGAATCTAATAAAAAGGATTTACAAAGAGTTTTGGATGAATATCAAATACGATTTAAATACTGGTATGACGAAAAATCAAAAGCAGAAAAAATACTTTATAGCAGTCTATCGGAAATGTATTATTCGTATGTTAAATTTGTTCATGAGGATACTGTTTTCTTAAAATATAGTAATCCCTCAGAAAGAGTAAGACTTGCACAAGAAATGATAGATTATTTGCAAGGAATAACGGAAAAGTGCTTTAGCAACTGGTTAAAACAACGTCTCTATTTGGATGATGAAGAAGACGCAATAATTAACAAATTATTCCTCATTAATTCGGAAATTGAGGCCGTATGCATTGATTATATACACAAAAACAATTTAGAACAACTAAAGAGCAGTATAAAAGAGATTCTTATTAGGATGTCTGATTGTTTAAAATTACTGCGAAAAAGTTTTCAGCATTCTTTACAAGCCGTACAAATCGATTTTCATAAAGATAGTGCTAAAGAAAAAAAGGAGCCTGATAATGGCTGAATTCTTTTCTGTGGATATGTTTCATCTGTATTTCATTTATAAGAAAATGTAAGGTGGAATAATGAAAAAAAATAGGAATACGCAAAGATTTGGAGATTTATGTCGTGTAAACACACAAACATACTCATTGTGTAGCAACTGGGATGTTTTTTATTATCTCGATACAGGAAATATTACTGAAAATGTTGTTTCTGATATTCAGCATATAGTTACTTCTAAAGGAGACAAACTTCCAAGTAGAGCAAGAAGACTTGTCAAAAAAGGGGATATCCTCTTTTCGACCGTACGCCCAAATCAGAGGCATTATGGGTATATAAAAAACGTGATTCCTCATTTCCTTGTTTCGACTGGTTTTTGTGTTATTTCTCCAAAGGAAAACGTTGATGGGAAGTATATCTACTATTTCTTGACACAAGCAGATGTAATAGACAAACTCCAAGCCATCGCGGAGCAATCCACTTCAACATATCCTTCCGTTCGGGCTGAGGATATTGCAAACCTGCAAATAAACATCCCATCATTGGAAGAACAACAAAAGATTTCCTCCATTCTTTCTTCCCTTGACGATAAAATCGAAGTCAACAATCAAATCAACCGGAATCTGGAAGAACAGGCAAAAGCGATCTTTAAATCCTGGTTCGTCGATTTCGAACCGTTCGGGGGAGAACAGCCTGATGATTGGGAAACAATTCACTTCTCGTCTTTCTTGAATTCCAGAAGAGAAAAGAGCTCTGACCCGTCTATTCCGCTTTTTGCGGTAACAAATACCGGAATCATTCCGCGCGATTCAAAATTCAAAAAGAATCTCTCTCGCGCAGGCACACAGAACAAGGTGGCATATAAAACAGATATGCTGTTTGGAATGAGTCGTGAAATTCTAAATTGGGGCATTATGCGAGAAGAAATAGGTTGCATCAGTTCCGCATATCATGTTTTTGCAGTTTCAAAAGATATTGATTCTCTGTATTTGGAATCATACATTCAAGCCAATATCGGTCAATTCAGGGATTTAATCCGACCGGCTGCAAGAGAAGGACAAGGTCTGGATCAACAGGCATTGATGTCCAAAACGCTTCTTCTTCCGCCAAAAGGCATTATTTCCGCATATCACGACATAGCTGACCCGATATCCGCCCAAATACAGAATCTCAAATCGGAAAACATTGCCCTTTCCACCCTTCGCGATACCCTTCTCCCCAAACTGATGTCCGGCGAAATGAACCTCTCATAACAATGGAGATAAAACAGCCATGAAATTAGTACAATTCTCACTCGAAAGATTCCGCAGCTTCACAAAAAAAAGAACAGTGGATTTCTCTAACAGCATTGTTATTATAGGTTCAAGCAATGAAGAGAAAAAAGATTTTCTAAAAGCACTTGGTATCTCTTTCGAGTTTTTTAGAAGAATTGCAAATAAAGAATACGATTATTCTCGTTTGGATGGTGGACTGCTTTGTTCGCCTAAGAAAGATAATGTTGTTTATATACAGAATCATTATTTAAATAAACACCATGTTTCAATGTATAACTGGGCGCAGGATTATCCAGTTGATTTAAGAGACAAGGATACAAAAGATGCTGAATCTGTATTTGTTTTGTATTTGCATTTATCAGATGAGGAGTGTATTCCAACAAAAACAATGAATGGATTTTTATCTAATAACAAAGATCTGTTGATTCAAATAAAAATGGGATTAGGATATGAAATAATTTCTGTTCCCCCATACGAACTAAGTCCTTATGGTGTTATAACAGAGATAGCGTCTTTTGTCCTTGATAGAATAGATATATGCTTTGTTGAAGCCATTGATCGATCAATCAATAATATCGATAACGATTCATTCAATGAACTGATAGAATGTCTTAAAAAATTAACTCAGAAATAACTTAGGAGCAACCTGTTATGTAAAAAATACAAATGTTATGATTTAGTTAATTTAACAAAAACTGAACTCAACAAAACATACTATATGGAGACAAAAAATGAAGAGTAATTCCGAAACGATAGGGTCTTTAAAGGAAGCAATTCATATTTTTTTAGATAACACTAATAATGCTCCAAAAAACAAAGGTGGTTATGAATTGATGTATAGAGGTCATTCTTCTGAAAATTACTTGTTGCAACCAAGTATCTTTAGAGGCAATAGACTTGATAGAGAAGCGCAGATGATTCAAGAATTGAAAAGGTTATCTCCTATAGATTTCCCGAATTCCATTTTAGACATCGAGGATCTGATTAAAATGCAGCATTATGGTCTCCCAACCCGACTTTTGGACTTTTCGCTTAACCCATTGGTAGCTCTTTATTTTGCATGTCAAACATCAAAAGACGAAGATCATAAAAATGACAATGGAGAAATTATTGCTTTTTATGAAAAACTTGAGCCAACTAATTCTTTTGCTACTAAAAGATTTGCTAGACTATCTTCTTATGATGGAAAGACAGAGAAAGCCTTTCAAAAAATATTAAACATAAAAGATTCTTCCGATGCATCTTCTCCCGAAAACACAAGTCAGTTGATTAAAAAGAAAATTGTCGAGTATTATTCCAAAAAATATATTTTTATACCCGCTATTCATAACAATGAACGAATTAGAAGACAAAATGGTGTGTTTATGTTCTTTGGAATTGACATTGCAACAGCCAATCCTTTTGAAAAGAGTTCTTTTGCATATGAAAAAGATGACCTTGAACCCCAATATGATGGAATGAAAGTACGTATTGTTGTTCCTAAAGATGTAAAAACAAAAATCCTGTCTGATCTTGATGCGCTTGGAATTAACCATGGCTTTTTATTCCCTGAGCTTGAACATCAGGCATTCTATATTGATGAGAAGTTTTTGCGGGAAGCAGGGGCAAAACCTCCAAAAAGAAGATTTAGAGTTTTACGTTAATTTGATTTCAGTTGACTACAGTTTGTAGTCAACTGAAAAAGAATTCATTCGTAATTACAATTTTGGAAACGGACGAAACCGACAAACGAGGTAAAACGATGGCAAACCAGGCAGCCCAGGAGTCGTACACGGAAAAGAATTACGAGAACGCGGTCCTCTACCTGCTGGAGCAGCTCGGGTATACGTATTACTACGGACCGGAAGTCGAACGGGATTACCGCGATCCGTTTTTCCCGGGGGTGCTGGAAGGCTCGCTGTACGCCATCAATCCGGGCGTGCCGGAGGAGGCGATCAACGAGGCGATCCGGAAACTGCGCGGGATCGAATCGGGATCGGTGGTGGAACGGAACATCATCTTCACGGATTACCTGCAGAACGGGATCGACGTGTCGTATTACCGCGACGGCGAACAGAAGGCGGACTTGGTGCGGCTGATCGACACGGAGCACGCGGAACGGAACAGCTTCATCGCGGCAAATCAATGGACGTTTGTGGAACATGCGGAGCAACGCCCGGACATCATCCTCTTCGTCAACGGGATTCCGCTGGTGGATATCGAGCTGAAATCGCCGGTGCGGGAAGGTACGGACGCCTCGGAGGCGTACAGGCAAATCAAGAATTACATGAAGGAGATCCCGAGCTTCTACGTCTACAACGCATTCTGCATTATGAGCGACCTGGCGGAGACACGAGCGGGAACGATCACGGCGAGCGAAGACCGGTTCATGGAGTGGAAATCCGTCGACGGGACCGTGGAAAGCGCGTCGCATGTGGATTTCGAGACGCCGATCCGGGGGATGCTGGAGCCGCGGCGTCTGCTGGACCTGCTGGAAAACTTCATGTGCTATTCGCGCGAGGAGAAAGGCGCACGGAAGATCCTGGCGTGCTACCACCAGTATTTCGCGGTGCGGAAGGCGCTGCTGTCCACGAGGAACGCGGCAAGCGAGGGCGGTGACGGGCGCGGAGGCGTCTTCTGGCACACGCAGGGCAGCGGGAAGTCGCTTTCCATGGTGTTCTACACGAAACTGCTGCAGCGCGAGCTGAAAAGCCCGACGGTGGTCGTGATCACGGACCGGAACGACCTGGACGACCAGCTGTACGGGCAGTTCGTGAAGTGTCAGGAATTCCTGCGGCAGACGCCTGACCAGGCGGGAAACAGCGCGAACTGGACCGTCAGCGCGGAGACGTCCGACGCGGACGGCGGCACGGTCGGAAAGAATTTCAGCAGCCGGGAAAAACTTCGCGGACTGCTCAAAGACCGCGAGGCGAACGGGATCATCTTCACGACGATGCAGAATTTCGTGGAGCCGGGCGACGGGAAGCCGTTGTCCGCGCGGAGAAACATCGTGGTGATCGCGGACGAGGCGCACCGCGGGCATTACGGATTCGAAAAGATTCAGAAGGACGGCACGGTCCATAAGGGGATCGCGCAGATCATCCGCGACAACCTGCCGAACGCGACGTTCATCGGATTCACGGGCACGCCGGTCGCCTCGCGCGACCACAACACGCGGGAGGTGTTCGGCGACTACATCGACGTGTACGACATGACGCAGGCCGTGGCGGACGGCGCAACGAGGCCGGTGTACTACGAAAGCCGCGTGATCCATCTGCGGCTGGACCAGGAGCTGTTGCGCCGGATCGACGAGGAATACGACCGGATGGCCGAGGAAACCGATTCGTACGTGATCGAGAAGAGCAAAAACGACCTCAGCCGGATGGAAAGCCTGCTCGGCGCGCCGGAGACAATCGCGGCGTTGTGCGACGACATCATTAAGCATTATGAAGACGGACGGGCGCAGGAGCTCACCGGCAAGGCGATGATCGTGGCGTATTCGCGCCCGATCGCCATGAGCATCTACCGGAAGATACTGGAATTGCGCCCCGGCTGGCGTGAGAAGATCGCCGTGGTCATGACCGGGAGCAACAACGATCCGGCGGAATGGGCGGAGATCGTCGGGAACAAGACCCGTCGGAAGGAGCTCGCCGCACAGTTCAAGGACGACGCCGGGCCGCTGAAGATCGCGATCGTGGTGGATATGTGGCTGACCGGATTCGACATGCCGTCGCTTGCCACGATGTACGTCTACAAGCCGATGGTGGGGCACAACCTGATGCAGGCCATCGCCCGCGTGAACCGCGTGTTCCGCGACAAGGAGGGCGGGCTCGTGGTGGATTACGTCGGAATCGCGAGCGCGTTGAAACAGGCGATGAACGATTACACCGTGCGCGACCGGCGGAACTTCGGCGAGCAGGACGTCTCCAAGGCGGCGCTGCCGAAATTCCAGGAGAAACTGGAGGTCTGCCGCGCGCTGCTGCACGGGTTCGATTACGCCGGATTCATGGAGAGCGACGACCTCCACCGCGCGAACCTGATCGCGGGCGGCGCGGACTGGCTGTTTGCCACCGAACGCGCCAAGGCGAAGGACAGCTTCATCAAGGAGGTCATGGCGATGCGCCAGGCGCTCTCCCTCTGCCGGAGCATCGTGCCGCAGGACGAACGGTTCGAGGCGGCGTTCTTCGAGGCGGTTCGCACCACGCTGACACGCATTACCGGCAAGACCGGACATTTCTCGCTGCGGGACGTCAACGAGCGCATCAACGAACTGCTGAAGGAAAGTGTGCGGAGCGAGGGCGTCATCAATCTGTTCGCCGATGTCGGGAAGAAGTTCTCGCTGTTCGATCCGGAGTTCCTGAAGCAGGTCGCGGCCATGAAACAGAAGAATATCGCGGTGGAAATCCTGCGCCGCCTGATCGCGGACCAGATCTCCGTGTACCGCCGCACCAACGTCGTGAAATCCGAACTCTTCTCCGAGAAATTCCAGCGGATCATGAACCTGTACCTGAACGGCCAGCTGACAAACGAGGAGGTCATTCAGGAACTGACCAGCCTCGCGCACGAACTCCGCAGGGACAGCGAGGAAGGCAAGGAGCTCGGGCTGACGACGGAGGAAGTGGCGTTCTACGACGCGCTGACGAAGCCGCAGGCCGTGAAGGATTTCTACAGCAACGACCAGCTCGTCGCCATCACGCGCGAACTGACCGACATGCTTCGCCGCAGCAAGACCGTGGACTGGCAGAAACGTTCCGGCGCCCGTGCGAAAATGCGCATGATGGTCAAGCGTCTGCTGAAAAAGTACAAATACCCGCCGGACGGCCAGGAGGAAGCCCTCAAAACCGTCATGAGCCAGTGCGAGATGTGGACCGACAACACCGACCTCTCCGCCGCTGCTAACGAGGAAGAATAGTATAAAAAACATCATCCCATGCGTCGAGGAACAACCCAAGTCCAGATGCCCTGATTGGTCGTCATTATTTCCAGATGTCGGTGCAATGTATTGACAGTTCAGGAATTACACGCAAAACCGATTTAAAGAATCTTTAAATTCAAACGCTCTCACCACCACCAATTTTAAGCTCAAAATCAAATGTTTTTCCCCATTTTTTCCCGCGTTTCTTGCATTTTCTGCAATCGAGTGCTATATCGTACCTGGACGACACAAAAGCAAAGGTTAGGTCGTCATGGTCGCTTTACAGACACGCTACAGAAGTCGGAACAAAAGAATGAGTACACTTCAGGGAAAACTGAGGCAAAAAAAGAGAAAGGCGGGCAGTATTACTACCGTTTGGCTGTAGCTCCGGGAGTCCGCAAGGAGTTTTCCTTGAAGACTGCCGACTATAACGTGGCATGCCAGAAAGCGGAAGAGTTGGATGCCCTATGGCTTGCGCCTACGCCAGAGGTCGCAATGGCACAAATCAATGCCATTCGCGGTATTTCACGTTCCGCCTCGAAACTCTTGTTTGCGGATGCTTGGGAAAAATATCAGGTTCACCCGGATCGGGCTACTCCTCACACCGTCGCCGAACAGCAGTCGTATCAGAGAACGTACGAAGAGTTTGTCCGTTTTGCGATCGGGGGAAAAACAATGAAACGAGGCTCAAGATGCGCTGCAGTGAGTTGCATCAACGAAGTTACGCCAAAACTCTGTGAAGAGTTTTCCGCTTACCTCAAGACCACAATGCTTGCAGTCGATACCCACAACCGCAAGATCAAACGCCTTCGCAAGATATTCGACTGCCTCAAGGATTATTACGAGGGCGATAATCCTTTCCGTTCAAAAACACTTTTACGGAGTGAACGCGAGGAACAGGGATCCGTCGTACATCGTCAGGCGTTTACCAAAGAACAGGAAGAACAGCTGCTTGCCGTCCTGTCGGATTCCGATCCCAAGCACAAACTTATCAATAAGGCAGAAATCCGAATCGTATACATCATCGGGTTGTTTACGGGGCAAAGGTTGAAGGACTGTGTAATGCTCCAATGGCAAAATATCGATATGAAGAACCGTCGTCTTTGGGTCAAGCAGTTCAAGACGGGCAAAGAAGTGACAATCCCCATGGCTCCGGAGCTGTATGACGCTCTGATTGAAGCAAAG
>JAGCTY010000120.1 GCA_017963105.1 Lentisphaeria bacterium | reverse complement strand
TGCTCGCCGCCATCGGCGTGGAAACCGGCGGATCGAACGTCCAGTGGGCGGTCAACCCCGAAAACGGACGCCGCATCATCATCGAGATGAACCCCCGCGTGTCGCGTTCAAGCGCGCTCGCGTCGAAAGCGACCGGATTCCCCATCGCGAAGATCGCCGCCAAGCTCGCGGTCGGCTACACGCTGGACGAACTCCGCAACGACATCACGGGCAGCACGCCGAGCTGTTTCGAGCCCGCGCTCGACTACATCGTGACCAAGATTCCGCGGTTCACGTTCGAGAAATTCCCCGCCGCCGATCCCACGCTCGGCACCCAGATGAAATCCGTCGGCGAGGTCATGGCGATCGGCCGCAACTTCAAGCAGAGCCTGCAGAAGGCGCTGCGCTCGCTCGAAACGGGCCGTGCCGGATTCGGCGCGGACGGCAGGGACGCGGCGTTCGAAGCCGTCTCCGACGAAGTGCTGGAGGACAAGCTCGCGAAGCCGAACGCCGACCGCATCTTCTACCTCCGCGCGGCGTTCAAACGCGGATGGGACATCGAGAAAATCTTTTCCCTCACGAAGATCGACCGGTTCTTCCTGCGCCACCTGCACGAACTCGCCTTGTTCGAGAACGAGATCGCGTCCGCCGGGACCATTGACAATCTTTCCTCCGAGCCCGCGCTCTTCCGCCAGGCGAAGGAATTCGGCTACAGCGACCGCCAGATCGCGTTCCTGCTGCACGCGACCGAAACCGAGGTCGCGGCGAAGCGCAAGCAGATCGGTCTGCTGCCGAGCTTCGGCGCGGTCGACACCTGCGCGGGCGAATTCGAGGCGATCACCCCGTATTACTACAGCTCCTACGCGGACTCGGGCGAACCCGTGCGTCCGAGGGGCGAAAAAAAGTCCATCATGGTGCTGGGCGGCGGCCCGAACCGCATCGGTCAGGGCATCGAGTTCGACTACTGCTGCTGCCATGCGGCGTTCGCACTGCGCAAGGCGGGATACGAGGTCGTGATGGTGAACTCCAACCCGGAGACCGTATCCACCGACTACGATACCAGCGACAAGCTCTATTTCGAACCGCTCACGCTCGAGGACATCATGCACATCTACGAGCGCGAACAGTGTTCCGGCGTGATCGTACAGTTCGGCGGGCAGACGCCGCTGAACCTGGCGCAGGCGCTGAAGGCCGCCGGTGCGAACGTGATCGGCACCAGCCCGGATGACATCGATCTCGCCGAAGACCGCGACTACTTCAAGCAGCTCGCCACGAAGATCGGCATCCTCCAGCCGGAAAGCGGCATCGCGCACACCGTGGACGAGGCGCTTGCCATCGCCGAGAAGATCGGTTACCCCGTGCTCGTGCGTCCGAGTTTCGTGCTCGGCGGACGCGGCATGGTCATCGTCTACAAGGAAAAATATCTCCGCAAGTTCACCGAGGAGGCCGCGCGCGTCGCCGAGGGCAAGCCCATCCTGATCGACCGGTTCCTCGAGAACGCGATCGAGCTGGACGTGGACTGCATTTCCGACGGCGAAACGACCGTGATCGGCGCGATCCTGGAGCACGTCGAGCCCGCCGGATGCCATTCCGGCGACTCCGCCAGCGTGACCCCGCCGATGAGCCTGTCCCCGGAGATCCTGGCGCAAATCCGCGTCTACGCCCGCGAGTTCGCCGCCGCGCTCCATGTGAACGGCCTGATGAACATGCAGCTCGCGGTGAAGGACGGAAAAATCTACATGATCGAGGTCAATCCGCGCGCCTCCCGCACCATCCCGTTCGTGAGCAAGGCGATCGGCGTGCACCTCGCCGGGCTCGCCGCGCTCTGCATGACCGGGCGCAAGCTCGCCGACCTCGGATTCACCCGCGAAGTCGTCCTGCCGTACACCGCCGTGAAGGAGGCCGTGTTCCCGTTCGTGAAGTTCCCCGGCGTCGACATCGTTTTGACCCCGGAAATGAAGTCCACGGGCGAAGTGATGTGCCTCGACAGGGACTGGGGCATCGCATACCTGAAAAGCCAGCTCGCCGCCGGGTCGCGCCTGCCGAAACAGGGCAGCGTGTTCCTGTCCGTGAAGGACCAGGACAAGCCGCGTATCGTGGACATCGCGCGCAAGCTCGTTGACCTCGGATTCCGTCTGTATGCCACGCTCGGCACCTCCACGCTGCTCTGCAACGAAGGCATCCGCGTGAACGCGCTCTTCCGCATCTCGAAGGGGCGTCCGAATCTGCTCGACCTCATCCGCGAGGGCGAGATCCAGTGGGTCATCAACACCTCGGAAAACGGTGCGGAGGCCATGGTCGACGAAATCCGGATGCGCTCCAAGTCCATCGCCGCCGGAATCCCGATCACCACGACCATCGCGGGCGCGGAAGCCGCCGTCGACGGAATCCGCGACCAGATCGAATTCGGGCGTTTCGAGGTCAGCTGCCTCCAGGAATACCACCGCCACATCCATCAGATGCGCACCGAGGCAAATCCGGTTGCATAAAAAATGCCCCATCCGAAGATGAAACGAACTCAACGGGTGGGGCATTCCTGTATTACGCACCCAATTCGGGTTTGAGAAGGAAACTAATCCGGGAACCTGCGACAGATGCACGCCGAAGCAAATTCGGTTCTTTAGAGATTACTATCCCTTGAAAATGAACTGCCTGTGATAAATGAGGTATTGCTCTCGTTGGTCATTCCATGGCAACCTTTGAATAAAACGACCATTTTCAACATTGCAGCGCACCTGATTTCTAGGAGACAACCAGTCTGAAACCATCATACACCTGTTGGAATCAAAAGAAATAAAACCTTGATCAAACAACTTGTCGTAAAGAGGAGAAAGAATAAAACCATTTTGGGGATCATATGCTTCACAAGCGTTAGAAACAGCGAATGGCTTAATATGGCTTGCAATTAAAATGCGTTCATCAGAAATCCCTGTAATTGGGCAGAATGGGCATTCTTCCAATAATTGAGCCTTATATCTTGCCTGCGCGGCAGGATTGCGTCCAGTTTGGGGAGTCTCAATAACTGGAGTTGGTGGAAGGGGGTGTTCAACAGGTTGATTCCTGCCACCATAATTCAAAACAAGAGCAATTGCACGATTCTGTTCTATTGCATCGAAATCAACAAAAAGTTTCCAATAAAAAACAGGCTGGCCCGAAGGCGCTTGCAAGCGCATAATAGAAATATAACTGATAAGAGGAAGTGATAGCAACCGGAATAAATTATAAGCCGCATCATCTGAATTGATATATCCTCTTGGGCCTTGTATTTGTCGCTGATAAACTACGTTAAACTGTATTATGTCTTGACAATTCTGAATAATCCCCAAACGCTCTTGCCACAGATTAGCCATTTGCTCTCTTCCCGCGTAGTTTTGCGAGGGAAACATATATTCGTCATGTGCTGTCTGCATATATGTTAAAAGGTCAGACTTCAGGAAGAAACACGGAATTACATCATACCCCAAAAAGAATTGTTCCAATTCAACTTTTGTGCCAAAATAAAGTTTTGCCTCACCATGTCCATCGCCAATTTTATTCATTGGAACAACGATGCTGTCAGGAACCGTCAGAACTCTGGAAACATCCTGAACTATGTACTCCGTACCATTAATTCTCATTTTTTTTCTCCTCATATTTAAAAAGTTGTGGGATTACATTGCGTATAGAATTCAAAAGCGCGACAAGCACATCGACTACAATTGCATTTCCTGCTTGTTGATACATTGCTGTATCTTTGACTACAATCTTAAAAGAATCACTAAATCCCATCAGACGAAGACACTCACGCGGAGCCAACTTTCTTATTCTACCATTACGTGTGATGTAATTATCAATTCCAGCACGATGCATCTTGTGCATGGTAGTAAGCAACGGGCGTGCAACAGGCAAATCCGTTTTAGGACGCGAATAGAATGTTTTTGTTCCGCTTGCTAGAACATATTGCGTAACTTTTTCGGAGAGATAATATTTCTCCAATTCTGGCATGCCGAGTTGTTGCGCTGTTTCCTCATCAACAAATACGAAGTCCCCATGCCAGTTAAACTGCTGATTCTTTTTTTGACACAGCTGAACTGTTCCATTTATCTGCGTATATCGTTTCGTAAGATTCCCCTGATCCAGGACAAAATCAACACCCTTTTCTGGAAGGTAATACTTTCCTGGAACGACATCAAGAAGATAGTCTTGCATGGTTGAGTTCAATTTGATTGGTTGCGGGAACTCAAAATCCCCACTTAATTGTAAATCATTTCTAAAACCAACAACAAAGACTCTTTCTCTATTTTGGGGAATTCCATAATCTTTTGCATTCATAACTTTATAATGCCAAATATAACCTAAATCGGAGAATACCTTGGAAACTATTTTCCAAGTCCTTCCATTATTGTTGCTCAACAGAGCTCTGACATTTTCATAGATAAAACATTTTGGCCTGATTTCAGAGATCAATCTTGCAAATTCATAGAACAAAGTTCCTCGTGTATCAGATAACCCCATTTGTTTTCCAACAAGGCTAAACGATTGACAGGGGCTTCCTCCCACAAACAAATCAACCATATCTCTATACTGTGTTCCATCAAGAAACGAAACATTCCAATGAAAACGGTCATCCCCAATGGGGTAATTAGCCATATATGATTCACGAACTTTGTTGCGTGATAATAAGGGCTTATATAAATCATCCACAAGCTGCTTTCTTTTTTTCCAATCTGTTTCAGATTCCCATTTGACTCTGAATTTATAGAAACCAACAGCTTCATAAAGCATTTGAACTCTGTCTTTTAATTCCCGGTCTGGCCTTTTGCTTGTAGCTGGTGCACCATTGAGAAGGGCTTTTATGGAATTACGTTGTTCAACAACGATTTCTGCTGCTATTCGTTGGCTCTCTGTTGCCGGAGTCATAGCATCAACAAAAGATGATAAAGTGTTGAACATATCTTCACATTCACTCCATTCATTTGCTTTACACAAAAAAGGAGTCTGCTCTCCGTTATCACAGGCAAAAACAATTTCGTGCTTAATATGCGTACGCAAAATGGCCTGTTCTATCGCACCAATACCACTAAAAACTGTTGCAAGCTTCAGCATTTATAATGAATCTTTTCGTTATTTTTGATTTTTTTATCAAAGCAAGCTCAAATAGTTTAATCAAAAAAAACACCTGTCTTCCTGACGAAAAAACACGACATTCTCAAAACCAACACACATTTCAGATCGTGACATCTTAGGCCTTTGGGGGTATAGGTTCTAGGCTTTTCTAAGATAATATACACCTTGTTTTTAATTCATCAAGCGTTATTTCATACTTTTTCGTTCATTTTTCTGTTTTTTCTGCAAAAAAAGAGTCCATACAAATTAAGGCTGTTACAGAGACATATTTTTTAACTTTAAAGTCAATGTTATGATGCTAGAGTGAGTTGTGATTCGGAGTGAGGGAGTTTGAGCCACCAATCCATCGGGAGACCACCGAGACGGAGTCTGCCGATGGCGATACGTTTGATTGAGCCTGTGTGTGATTGTCGAGCGATTCAGGCATGCGGTCGAAATCCATCGCAGCCGGCATCCCGATCACCACGACCATCGCGGGCGCGGAAGCCGCCGTCGACGGAATCCGCGACCAGATCGAATTCGGGCGTTTCGAAGTCAGCTGCCTCCAGGAATACCACCGCCACATCCACCAGGGAGGACAAGTCCTCCACTGAAGCAGTGCGCTCAGCTTCGCTTGCGCACACCCCAAGGGGTGCTGAAAACAGTGCCTTGCTTCGCAACGGCACACGGCAAGCTGTGCTGAAACAGTGCCTTGCTTCGCTTGCGCACACCCCAAGGGGTGCTGAAGCAGTGCGCTCAGCTTCGCTTGCGCACACCCCAAGGGGTGCTGAAGCAGTGCCTTGCTTCGCAACGGCACACGGCAAGCTGTGCTGAAACAGTGCCTTGCTTCGCAACGGCACACGGCAAGCAGCCGTATAAGCTATACCAAAGCGCCTCCGACTTCGCGAAAGCCGGAGGCGTTTTTTAAGAAAGATTGGATGCCTGACGCCTGCTTTTGTGTATCGGATACCGGGGCAGGGGCAGGAGATCATGTCTCGGGTGCGCTGTTTTGTCCGTTCATCGCATCATAGTCCTCACGGGAGATGACGGTACTGTACAGGCCGACATTTTCATCGGTATGTTTGTCGATGCCGGTGTAAACCAAACTGGCGTCCTCGTATCGTTTGAACTTGTAGACGGCATCGTTCATGAGGGCCTCGTTGAACACATTCAGCGAAACCAGCAGCTCGAAATCCTTCACGTTCAGACCCGTCACCTTCTTGAATAGATCCGGTTCCAGCTGCGTGATGACATCCTGCAGGCTGTACTCACGATAGTCGGTCAGATACATGAACACGGGGATGCGCGTCGCAAACTTGATCAGTTTCTCCTGAATCTGCTTGCGCATCGACTTGTATTCCTTTTCCTCTTCCGTCAGTTCGCGCTTTTGCTTCGGCGTCAGTTTTTCTTTTTCCTTTTTCGCCTTTTTCACGGCGTTGGACTTGTTGATGATGGTCTCGATCTCGGTGTTCAGGCTGCGGAAGCCCTCGATCCGCATCAACGCCTTCATGGCTTCATCGTTTGCCAGCAGACGCGCCAGCGTGTCGTTATCCACGTTCACGAGCAGCGCGCTTTCCCAGCGTTTCGCAAGCAGCGTGGCGGAGGTGCCGGCCATTGCGATATCCAGGATTTCCGCTGCGTTGACCTGCCGCATGGCGCTTCCGTCGTAGGCCAGGACGGGCAGGAATTTGATGAACTCCCCGACTTTCTTTTCCGGGTTGCTTTCTTTGATGTTCAGGCGGCAGCTGTAGTCGGAAATCTGTTTCAGCGCACGATCCAGCGCGAAGTCGAACACATAGCACTCCTGCTTGACGATCTCCCGCTGTCCGTTGTCCTTGGTGATCTCCCATGGGCTCTGTACGCGGAACGCCGCCTGGAAATATGTCTCCGGGCTGGACAGATTCCGCAGCATGAAAATGCCCGTCCAGGGCCGGATCGTGACGCCCGTCGTCAGCTTGCCGCAGGAGAGTGTGATCGTCCTGGATTCCAGAGGGTCATCCATGGATTCACGGACAGGCCCCAGCGCATCCGCACCGATACCCGCCTCGGTTCCTGCACAGACATTGACCGTATAATCATGATAGAAACGGTTTTGTCTTTTGGCCAGCAGGTTTGCCATCGCCTGACACGAAGCGACGTTGGGCATGAACCACAGCGTGTGGGACAGCACGTTCAGGAGCCGTGTATCCGAGAACGGCATCGGCGGTTTCTGGGCTCCCAGCTTCAGTTCATCGACCGTAGTTTCCAAATACGCCCCGCGAATCAGGTCCAGCCATTTCTGAACATACTCCTCGAACTTGAACCGGGCTCTGCTGCCGATTCCTTCCGCAGAAAAGAACACGTTCAGATCGAACTCGTCGAACTCGCCCTGTTTGGCGATATGCTGGATGCTCTCCGGGATTTTGTAGGTCAGCATCACCATGCGGGGAAGAGCCGCATACGGATTGACGTCCCCGGTCTTCGCCTTGTACTCCGGGAAGTCGGAGATTTCCGGCCATTCGTCCTTGCAGCGCTGCTCGTCGGAATACGTCCAGTTGTAAATCTGCTCCTCGATGAACTCGCCGGAGTTCAATGCCCGGAACGGTGTGCCGGAGAGATACAGGTAATACTCCGACGTGATCGGCAGCCACGTTTCATCGTAGGCATTGCCCGCGTCGTATTTGGAGAGGTCTTCATCGAACGCGTCCTCGTCGGACTCGAACAGCTTTCTCGCGTTGTCCTTCCATGCGCCGAAATGGTATTCGTCGAAAATGACCAGATCCCAGTTCGTTGCATGGACCCATTCGTTGTTCGCCTTGATGCCGCCCGTATCCCGGTTCACGCCGAGAAAATCCTGAAACGAGCCGAAGCACACGATCGGACGATTCTTGTCCGCCTTCCGGTATTGCTCGTCGTTGGTCGGACCGTGGAGATCGGTCGGACGGGTGATGAACTGCCAGCCTTCGAAATCGATGTGCGTCATCAGGTCTTCGCGCCATGCCGTCTGAACAGCGGGTTTGAAGGTGAGGATGAGGACCCGCTTCATCCCCATTTTCTTCGCCAGCTGATAGGCGGCAAATGTCTTTCCGAAGCGCATCTTCGCGTTCCACAGGAATTTCGGGATTCGACCGCCTTCTTCCTTTTGGACGGCTTGGAAATATCGCATGGTCTTCTCCACGGCTTGTGCCTGTTCCGGGCGCATTCCGAAGGTCTGCGTACGGTCTTCGACATTCTCCGTGCCGTTCTTCACGGCCACAACTGCCGCCCTGACATCTGCCAGGGAACACCGGAACCATTCATTGCGATCCTCACCCGCGTTCAGCTGCCGCTTGCCCTTGGCTTTCAGGACGGCGTGTACCTCATGGTCTGTGAAACAGCTGCCGTCGTTTTTCATCGCGGACCACTCCCCGAGGATGCGGTATGGCACGGCTGCGGTGTGTATCTGCTCCTTTACGCGGGTTTCAACGTCACGCTCGGTATAGCCGACCTTGATGTAGCCTTGATGAGATGCGACGCCGACGAATTCGTAGGCATAAACCACCGGACGAGATTCCGGCCTTTGAGGGAAGAAAGCTTGTTCAGGCATTAGTCGTCTCCTCCCACGCTGCTTATCCTTGAATCAATATATTCCCATTCATCATCTGTAATACTCCATAGCTTTCTTAGCTCCTCATCACTGTATTTCCCCATATATTTACCCAAATCCGGAACGAAACAGTAGTTTTTTCTCGTTACATCCTGAGATACCACTGTTTGCAAAAGGAGGAAACGAACTGTTTTTGTGAAAATATAGCTTTTGAAAGAATCCGCTTCTTTTTGAGAATCAAAAGCCCCTAGGACAATCCATGATTCTGTACAGCATTCGCCCGGCTTTGCGATACGGGTATTCCCGTCATAATAAAAACCAACCGGCTTTGTAAAATCAGTTTGACCGGCTATGGGAGCCTTTGGGGCGAGTAATTTCCATTTGTTTAAGTATCCGCGACTGTCTTCGACATCAGAGGAAGATGCGTATTGAAGTCCGAGCTTTTGAATAAACCAGCATGGAATTCCTTTTTTTCTCGGTTCGTAGTTTGTCGGAAGACCAAACGGTTTTCTTGAAGAAACTCTGTCACTAAGGAAAATCTTACTTTTAGAATGGACTTTTTTGACAATATCAACTGCAAGATTTTGGCGAATAAAGGTTTCATATTCATCCAGATATCTTTTTGCAATCGTAGCTTTCTTTGCTCCGAAATTTGTAACTTCGCAAATCCCTTCATGATCTCTATCCCACAGAAAATAGCAAGCCCCGCCTGCGAGATCAACACCAGGAAAGACATCCTTGAAGTTTTCATAATCTACGAGTTTTCTGATATGCTTATCTGTTAGCATAGACTGTCTAAATTCGACAAGTCCTTTGCCTCCGGCGAACCATCTAGATGGAATAATCATTGTTAGGTAACGGGGATTCATTCTTTTCGCCTGATCGACAAAATGCTGATAAATCGGTTTTGCGCTTTTCCCGTTTCCACCATCATTTAACTGATATGGAGGATTACTAATAATGACATCGAATCTCATATTGAATATTTTCTCCGGTTTCAATGTGTGGATCATTTCGTAGGCATAGGATTCCAATTCGTCCGGCCTGTCATACTCTAACTGCGATGCTCCGCAAAACACGCATTTCCCGTCTTCCCATTTGTGCCGGATGTTTTGGAATCGGACGTTTCCGGCAGGGGTATCGAACTGCGTCACGGAATAGTCGCTGTTTGCTTCTTTTGAGCAATAGAGGCTTCTGCGGGAAAGATGCGCGGTCAACTCCGTGATGGCAAGGCCGAAGAGCTGATGTTTGAAAATATGGTCGATGCGCTTCTGCAAATCAGGATAGACGGGTTCCAGTCCCTTCAGGAGACGCTTGGCGATCTCACGCAGGAAGACGCCGCTCTTGCAAGCAGGATCGAGGAACGTGGTATTCGGATTGCGGAATAGTTCCTGCGGCAGCATGTCCAGCATGGCATTTGCCACATTCGGCGGCGTGAACACCTCATCGTTCGAGAGGTTCGCGATGCAGGACAGGACATCCGGGTTGTATCCGGGTTCAGGGCTGGGTGTCATAATTCTGCGGTCTCCTGTAGTCAAATATGTATTGCTGAAGGAAAATCGGCTCGACTTCACCATTTCGGTCGGCGAACAGGTCCATTTGCCCGGTCTTGCGGATGATGTCCTCGATGGTAGCGCTCTGCATGAGCTCCGCGAAAGAATAGTCCTTGCGCTGGATGCGCGTGTCGTTGAAGGGCAGCGTCCATTCGGAGAAAATGATCGGCTTGCGTGTATCCTGCTGGTGCTCGTCTACGCACATCAGCGTCAGGGCGTTCCCGCAGACGATGTTGCGGTTCAGGATGAACCGGACCGTGCTCCGGCAGGCTTCGTCGACTTCATTGTCGCAGACGGCTTCATATTCGGTGTTCCAAATGTCGTACAGGCGTTGACGGCAGGCGATCACATTGTCCTGTAGCAAGTCTACGCCGTAGATGCTTGCCACGGCGATGACCGACTGCTTTTCAAATTCGAGGGGAACGACCGTTTGCTGTTTCGGTGGTGTAGCGCGTTTTTTCGCCGCTGCGAGTTTTCTGCGCAGGATTTCCACGACAAAGTTTCCGTCTCCGCAGGCGGGCTCCAGGAAACGGCTGTCGACACGCTCGGTTTCCTGCTTGACCAGATCAAGCATGGCGTTCACTTCGCGCTCGGCGGTGAACACCTCGCCGTGATCGGAAACACGCTGCCTGGATTTGACCTGCTGTTCCATCATGCCCCCCTCAAAACAGAAATCCCGGAATAGAAGGGTTCGGCTTCATTCCGGGAGAAAGATGGAAGGATACGAGGCATCTGCCGGGCTGTTTGAGTTCCGGCAGGATAAAGCTGATGATGTTTGGAGAGACGGACAGACGGGAGCATTGTGGCCTCGGACGGGGTGAACCTTCTACGCACGAGGCAGCGTCTGAACATAAAAAAAGCCGGACGAAACCTCATACGCGAAATCGTAGGTCCGGCCAAGAACCTGCTCCTGTGACGTATAAAGAAACGCCCAGCAAGACACAAAGACACTATGGTCCCTTGCTGGTTTTTTCTTTCACAGGAGCAAAAGAGCTAATTGAAACTTGGCCGGTTTACGATTTCTTCTTTTGCTGAAAATAACCAAATGTAAAGAACTCGGAATCGAATTCCTGAATCTGATTCCGAATGATAAGTTACACCCTGTCGAGGGAAAGTCAAGCGGCTTTTCAGTCTTTTTTTGAGAATTATGTGAAAAAGAGAAAAAGAGGACGCGTTCGCGTCACGCTTTCGCCGGGGGCGCTGCGCGACGGCAAACCCGCCGAGATGAGCTTCATCACAAATCAGCTCGAATGGTCGCCATATTCCATCTGTGACCTTTACCTCGCACGATGGGGAATCGAGGTGTTCTTCAAGGAAATCAAACAGACGCTCCAGCTCGCCGATTTCCTCGGAACGAGCGAAAACGCCATCAAGTGGCAGATATGGACCGCCTTGCTCGCTTATCTGCTCCTGCGTCTCACAGCATGGCTGGGCGATTGGGAAAGGTCGTTCCGCAGCCTTTTTACCCTCGTCAAGGGGATGCTTTGGAGTCGACGGAGCCTTCCGGCTTTGTTCAAGCTTGTCGAGGCGGAAGAAAACGGCGTGTCGCCGCCGGTCAGACTGTCCGACGTTCAGTTGCAGTTCGACTTCGGCGACATCTGAACAGGAAACCACACATCTGACAAAACCGCTTTTTCAAAACGGCAGTCTCTCCCGCTCAAAATCGCCGTTATGGAGACTTTTTTCGTTTTTTATGGGATATCTGTGGGCAAAAACCGCTTTTTTATGCGGAAATACGGGAGCGCGCGTGCGTTTGAGAAGGGCAGGGCGGTCAGCGGGCGGCGAGTTTGCGTTCGATGGCGTCGTAGTCTACATCGCCGTCAAGTTTCATGGCGCGGTCCCAGTAGCCGCGGGCGGCTGCCTTGTCGCCGAGGGCGTTGAAGATGTCGCCTGCGTGGTCGAGGATGGTGGCGTCGACGTCGTCGCCGAATAGCTCGATGGCGCGCAGAATCTCCTTCTTCGCCTCTTCATAACGTTTCAGCTTGAAGAGGACCCAGGCATAGCTGTCGGCGATCGCGCCGTTCTTCGGATCGAGCTCGACGGCCTTCAGGAGGTATTCGAGTGCGTCGTTGAGGCGGTATCCGTGGTCGGCGAAGATGTAGCCGAGGGAGTTGTAGATTTCGGCGTCCGGGACGTCGTCGGAGGGCGGCGCGGGCGGACGGCTGGTGAGCAGGGGCGCGAGCATCTGCTCCACGTAGCGCATGTCGTTTGCCTTGTCGGCGATGTTCGCGCTGATGAGGCGGAAACGGCGTCCTTCGAGGAGTGCGGGGGTGATGCGTGCGGCGTTGCGGATGCGTTCGAGCGCCTTGTCGTAGTTGCGGAGATGCATGTAGCAGTCGGTCTCGACGAGGAGGCGTTCGGTGTCGAGCGGGGCCTTCTGGAGCATCTCGAGGGCCTTTTTGTAGTTGCCGCGGTTGAATTCGAGCTGCGCAAGCTTGGTTTGGACGGCTTCCGGGGCGTCCAGCATCGCGCCGAGGTTGCGGTAGGTGCGTTCGGCGTCGTCGTAGAGTTTCGCCTCGGTCTGGATTTCGGCGCAGACGGCGAACATTTCCGGGGTAGGGGCCTTCACGACGGCGAAAATGCGGTCCCAGGCGCGCGCGCCGAGGAGCGGATCGCCCAGTTCTTCGGCGAGGATCGCGACGGTGTACAGCGCCTCGGTGTCGCCGGGGGCCTCCGCGATGCGGGCGAGGGCGGCGGCCATGACCTGCGAGCGGTAGCCGAGGCCGGAGAGAATGCGGAACGGCTCGGGAAATTCGGGCTCCTCGACCTCCTTCTTGCGGTTCAGCAGGCAGGTGAGGGAGGTCTCGGCGAGCCGGTGCATTTCGTCGCGGAGCGCCCAGGCGGTGCGGTTGAACGGGACGAGCACGGAGGTCGCGAAGGGGGATTCCGCATCGGAGGCATCCATGTCGCCGGCGCAGGAGACGATGAGGGCGGTCTGGACCTGGGGTGCGGCGTCGAAGACGCGCATGGAGGCGATCTCGGCGCGGAGGGCGCGGAGCTTTTCCTGATACTGCTTCACCTCGTCGGCGAGCTTGGGATCCTCGCGGCGCTTTTGGTCGAATGCCTTGTCGGAGTAGATGAGGACGAGCTTGGCGGCGATGTTCGCGTTGTACTCGCGGCGGCGTTCTGAGGGGGGCTCGGGATCGGCGCGGACCACGTCGAATGCGCGTTCGAAGAAGGGGACTGCCTCGTCGGCGCGTTTGAACTGCACCAGCATTTCGCCGCAGGTGAGGTTGAGCTCGCGCGAAGCGGGGTTGTCCTCGGCGAGCTTCAGGAGGCGGGGCGTGACCTTGTCGCGGAACGCGGGCTGGACGGCGGCCTGGATGAGCGGGGAGAAGAACGCCTCGTTGTCCGGGTGCTTCGCCGCCATCTCGAAGAGCTTGTCGATGTCCTCGTCCCTGAACTGGTTCGTGAGGAACGGATGGTCGAAGATCCTCGCCAGGTCGGCCAGGGTCTCGGCTTCATCCTGGGCCGCGCGCGAGGGCAGCAGTTCATCGAAGAAAAGCGTGGTGTTCGGCAGCCAGTCCGACTCCAGGTCACCCTGCGCGAAGAGTGTGGACGCGGGCGCGGCGGCGAGGACAAAAGCCGCTATGAGGATGCGGAGCCTGGATGAGAAGAACGGAGTCATGCCGAAACCTTTTGTGGTGATGAGGATGAATAAAACAGGAAACGCGCCTCAAGTGCCGGTCGGGGCACCGCGGGGCGCGTTCCATTCGTCCCGGACGTCCGCCGGGGAGGCAAGCGGGATTGCCGCTTACTTGTTTTTATGCCGCATGGCCTTCAGCAGTTTTTTACGTTTGTGCTGAGCGATTTTGCGGCGGCGTTTTTTTCTCAGATTGCCCATGGTTGTAGATTCCTGGTTAAAAGTATGCTGGTGTGAAAAAAATATTGCTAAGAATATAGCATGAAATCCGGAAATGGCAAGCGGAAAACGCTTTTTTTCACCAAAAAAACGCGTTTTTGATGCAAAACGAAGATCGAACGCCGTCAGAATCCTCCGCGGGAAATGGCCCACATGTACATCTTCGTGTCGACGCCGCATCCGTCGGCTTCCGCCTGCCGAATGAAGTCCGCGAGCTCGTCCTGCCCGACGAGGAACGTCTCGATGTACTCGGATTCGTCGAAGTGCGTGGCGATGTCCTTCTGAGCATCAAGGTCGACGGTCATCCTCACGAGATGCACGAACTCGGAGGACAGCCCGGGCGAGGTGAAGACCTGCGGCGAACAGTAGTCGACCGTGCCGGTGTAGCCTGTTTCCTCCTTGAGCTCGCGGATGGCTGTCTCCACCGGGTCTTCGCCTGGGTTGATGAGCCCGGCGGGGAACTCGTAGACGAGGCGCCCGGTCGGGGGACGGAACTGGCGGATGATGACGAGCTTGTCGCCGGGTTTCGTGACGGGGATCATCATGACCGCGCCCTGGGATTTGACGCGGGATGCGGATTCCCAGGTGCGGGTCTTGCCGTCATGCCCGAGATACGTGATCTTCTGGAGGGAAATCCAGCCGCCGGAAGCGATGGTCTCGCGATCGATTATCTTCATTTCCATGGTGCGTCAAGCCTCCTGTCCGGTGGTTGGAACGGGTGCGATCGCGCCGAACTTGCAGACGGATTCGCAGAGGCGGCAGCCGGAACACATCTGCGGGTCGATGGAGGGTCTGCCGTCCGCCGTGACCACGATGGCCGGGCAGCCGCACTTGAGGCACGCCTTGCATTTTCTGCATTTGGCCGGGTCGATGGCGCGGACGGGGCCGAGGCGGCGTCGGATATGGAGCGGGCAGGGGGCCTTCGAAATGATGAGGGAAGGCTCGTCCGCGGCGATCTCCTCCGCGAGGACCTTGTGCAGCTTCTCCTGGTCGAACGGATCGCAGACCGTGACGCGTTTCATGCCGCAGGCGCGTGCGATGTCTTCGATGGACGCGGCGGGCGCGGGCGCGCCGGAGATGGTGCGTCCGGTGCCGGGGTGGTCCTGATGGCCGGTCATGGCTGTGCTGGAGTTGTCGACGACGATGAGCGTGGACGTGCCCTTGTTGTAGACCACGTCGAGCAGGCCGGTGATGCCGGAGTGGAAGAACGTGGAATCGCCGAGCACGCCGACGACTTTCTTCTTTTCACCGGCCTTGTCGAGGCCGTGCGCGAGCGTGAAGCCGCCGCCCATGCAGATCAGCACGTCGGTACGTTCCAGCGGCGGGAAGACCGCAAGGCTGTAGCAGCCGATGTCGCCGGTCACGATCACGTCGAACTTGGTCAGCGCGTAGAAGAGCGCGCGGTGCGGACAGCCGGGGCAGAAGACCGGAGGCCGCATCGGGAGGCCGTCGGCCTGCGGGAAGGGCTTCGGCAGGGCATTGTTCGTGCCGCGGAGCTTTTCGCGGATTTCGAAGATGCGGTCCGGCGTGAGCTCGCCGCAGCGCGGGACCACGTCGGATTTGCCGGAACACGCGATGCCGAGGGACCGGACGTGTTCCTCCAGGATCGGGTCGCCTTCCTCGATCACGACGACGCGTTTGACGGAGGCGGCGAATTCGCGGATCAGATCGTCGGGGAACGGCCAGGGCCAGCCGAGCTTCAGGACCGGGGCTTCCGGCATAAGCTCGCGGCAGTACAGCGCCGTGATGCCGTTCGTGATGATGCCGAGGTCGTTTCCCGTGCCGGGGATGATTTGATTCAGTGTTTCATGCGAGGCGGCGTCGAGCGCCTGGGCGTCCATGCGCTCCTCGACTTTCACGCGGAGCTTGCGGCCCCAGAGCGGCAGCGGCACGAACCGCGACGGTTCCTTCCTGAACTCGGTCACGTTGTGGGGACGCGCTTCGCCGCATTCGACCAGCGCGCGGGAATGCCCGACGCAGGTGGTGGTGCGGAGAATGACCGGGCAGCCGTACTTTTCGGAGAGTTCGAACGCCTCCAGCATGAAGGCACGGGCGTCGACGGCATCGGCGGGGTCGAGGATCGGGACCTTCGCGAGGCGGGCATAATGACGCGTGTCCTGCTCCGTCTGGGAGGAATGCTGCCCGGGGTCGTCCGCCACGACGACCACCAGTCCGCCGCGGACGCCGACGTAGGAGAGCGTCATCAGCGGGTCGGCGGCGACGTTCAGCCCGACGAGCTTCATGGTCACGATGCAGCGCGCCCCGGCGATGGACGCCCCGGCGGCCGCCTCGAGCGCGACCTTCTCGTTCGGGCTCCACTCGCAGTACACGCCGTCGTATTTGACGAGGTTTTCGAGGATTTCGGTGGACGGGGTGCCCGGGTAGCCGAACGCCGCTGTCACGCCGCCTTCCCACGCGCCGCGGGCGATGGCCTCGTTTCCGGTGAGGAGCAGACGCATGAGGGATTACCTCCGGGCCGCGGCCATGGCGCGCTTGAAGGACGGGAGCGAATCCGTGATGGTGCGTTCCGGCACGCAGAAGGCGAGGCGGATGAAACCCGCCATGCCGAATCCGACGCCGGGCACCGCGAGGATGCGTTCGCCCTGGAGGATGCGCACGAACTCGACGTCGTCCGCGATCGGGGTTTTCGGGAAGAAGTAGAACGCTCCGGGCGGGAGATAGAACTCGAATCCGGCCTCGCGCAGGACGTCCGCCATCATGTCGCGGCGGCGACCGTACAGGACGGGATCGACCTCGCAGTCGATGCAGCGGTTCAGCACCTTCTGCCCGATCGCGGGAGCGTTCACGAATCCGAGGATGCGGTTGGTCATGGTGACCGCTGCGATGAATTCCTTCACGCCGCGGAAATTCGGTGCGGCGGCCACATAGCCGACGCGTTCGCCCGCGAGCGAGAGGTTTTTGGAGAACGAGCCGATCACGATGGAATCGTCATAGAGCGAGAAGAGCGACGGGATCTCCATGTGCTCGAAGTTGAGGAAGCGGTACGGTTCGTCGGAGATGAGCAGGATCGGGCGGCCGTTCTTCTCGGACTGTTCGCGGAGCAGCGCGGCGAGCGCGGCGAGCTCTTCGCGGTTGTAGATGCGGCCCGTCGGGTTGTTCGGGGAGTTGATGATGACGGCGCGCGTCTTGTCGCTCAGCGCGGCGCGGAATCCGTCGAGATCGAGGGAGAAATCCTCCGGGTGCGACGGGACGGGGCGGAGCTTGCCGCCGAAATTCGAGACGTAGAAGCCGTATTCGACGAAATAGGGGGCAGGGCAGAGGACTTCGCAGCCGGGTTCGAGCGTGGCGCGGAACACGGCGTTCAGGCCGCCGGCTGCGCCGCAGGTCACCACGACGTGCGAGGCGTCGATCTCGGCGGACTGTTCCTGCGAGACCTTGCGTGCGAGGGCGGCGCGGGTGTCGGCGAAGCCGGCGTTCGGCATGTAGCCGATGGAGTAGGGCCGGTCGGCGGTCTGCGCGAAGTCGAGGAGCGCGGCCTTCACTTCGGGCGGCGGGGGCATGTCGGGATTGCCGAGGCTGAAATCGTAGACCTGGTCGTCGCCGTATTTTTTCTTGAGCTCGATACCGGCCTCGAACATCCTGCGGATCCAGGAGGAATGCTCCATGTAGCCGAGGATTTCAGGGGAAACGACGCTGTCCATCATTTGCCTCCTTCGTTCTTGTTCTCTTCGCCGACGGTCTCGTAGAAGATGCGCTTTGCCTTGCCTTCGGTGCGCGGGAGTTCGCCGGGCTTGTAGATGTCGCCTTCGGGGGAGAACCCGAGGTCTTCCTTGAGCTGTTTTTCGACCATGTATCCGGTCACGCCGGGCTCGGCCTCGACGTTCACGCGCAGGCTCTTGATCCCGTGGTCGTCGCGGATGATGATCTGGTAGTTCGGGAGCACGCCGGGAACCTTCAGCAGGGACTGTTCCACCTGGTTCGGGAAGAAGTTCACGCCGGAGATGATGAGCATGTCGTCGAGGCGGCCGCTGATGGTGTCGAGGCGGAGGTGGGTGCGTCCGCAGACGCATTTTTCGCGGGTCAGGATGCGGCCGCGGTCGCCGGTCTTGAAGCGGATCACGGGGAGCGCTTCGCGGGTGAGGGATGTGACCGTGATCTCGCCGAACTCTCCGTCCGGGACGGGTTCGCCGGTCTCGTGGTCGACGACCTCGACGATGTATTCGTCTTCCCACATGTGGATGCCTTCGTGGGCGGGGCAGTCCATGCCGCTGCCGATGCCGCCTGTCTCGGTCATGCCGTAGATGTCGAACGCGTCGATTCCGAGGCCGTCGCGGATGCGTTTCTTCATGCCGGGGGAGAACGATTCCGCGCCGAAGATGCCGATCTTCAGGTCGGGCAGGGACTGTTTGGTCTCCGCCAGGATCTCCATGATGCGGATGGAGTAGGACACGACGGCGACCATCACGCGGGTCTGGAAGTCACGTGCCAGCTTGATCTGCCGGACGGTGTTGCCCGCGCCGGTCGGGACGACGAAGAGCCCGGCCTCGCGCGCGCCGTGGTAGCAGCCGAATCCGCCGTTGAAGAGCCCGAAACCGGGCGTGATCTGGCAGGTGTCGCCGGGGTTGGCTCCGGCCATCACATAGCAGCGGCCCATGCAGGTCGCCCACTGTTTCAGGTCGGCGAGCGTGTAGGGCATCACGACCGGGGTGCCGGTGGAACCGCTGGACATGTGCATCTCGGCGAGCCGATTGCGCGGCACGCAGGACATCCCGAGCGGATACTGTTCGCGGAAATCCTTCTTGGAGCAGAACGGCAGCTTGTGGAGATCGGCGAGGCCGCGGAAGTTCGCGGGGTCGATCCCGGCGGCCTTGTAACGCGCCGCGGACCACGGGGAGTTTTTCGCGGTGTGCGCGATGATGGCTTTCAGGCGTTCGTCCTGAATCGCGGTGATCTGGGAGCGGGAAAGAGTTTCGGCCTCTTCGTTCAGATAGCGGAACATAACGATCTTCCTTTCAGAAAGGCGGTTGTATTGGCTTCTTCAAAACCTTTCTTGACGCGGGCGAGGAGGCCTGCGCGCCAGTGGTCTTCGGCGATTTCGGGGAGACCGGCGGAGAGCGCGCCGGTCAGGATGGTGTTCGCGAGCCGGACGTTGCCGAGCTCGAGGGCGAGGGTCACGCAGTCGAGATAGACGAGGCGCGGGAAGACGGCGTGAAGGCGCTGCTCCACGTCGTCGGGGTAGCTGCACGCCCCGGTCGTGACGGTCACGGGGACCACGCTCGTTTTCGCGACGACCGCGAGGCCGTCGGGTTTGAGGCAGTGCGCCCAGCGGATGGCCTCGATGTGCTCCATGGCGGCGATCACGTCGATGCTGCCGGAGACCGCGAGCGGGGCGAACGTGCCGTCGCCGTAGCGGACCTGGGCGGTCACGCTGCCGCCGCGCTGGGCCATGCCGTGGATCTCGTTGGTCGTGACGTTGAAACCGGCGGCCTCGGCGGCGGATGCGATCACGCCCGCCGCGAACAGGATGCCCTGTCCGCCCACGCCGGTCAGTAAGATGCTTTTGATCATGGTTTGATGGTACTCCATTCGGCGCCGCGTCACGCAGGTCGCGCGCGCCGTATCGGACTGTCTGAAAAACAAGCGTCTAATATAGCATAGGGAGCATTAAAAATCAAGCGCGTGTGCGTGCGGATGTGCGGGAAAGTCCGCGCACGCGGGCGACGCCGTCAGTAGCTCTCCAGCCCGCAGTAATCCGCGAACTTTTTCGCCTCTTCCTTCGTGAGCACTATCACCGCGCCGTGCTTGGCTCCGGTGAAGTTCGTGGTCTTCATGACGCCCTGGTTGAAGCGGCCGAGGTTCGTGAACTCGCGGAAGTCCGTGGTCTCGCTGAACGCCATTTCGTTGGGGAAGGAGTAGTTGTCGAACATGAGGACATACTTGTCGGTGCCGATGCGGCGCCACACGTTCGGGGCCTCGACGGCGCCGCCGGTCTTCGCGCAGTTCTCGTCGTTCACGTACTTGTAGCCGTAGAGCAGGTGGTCGGACTCGGCGTGCTTGATGCCGCTGTCGTAGTCGAAGAGATGGTACTTGCCGTTCCCGTAGGAGAGGTCGCCGTCGATGTAGGAGTGGTCGCCCAGGTCCGGGTCGAACCCGAGGAGCTTCGGCACGGTTTCGAGGCGGGTGAAATCCTTATCCGTGTAGGAATAGTAGAGCTGCTTCACTTCGCCGCCCTTCAGCCCGAGCGTGAAGTAGACGAAGATCCTGCCCGTTTCC
>JAGCTY010000119.1 GCA_017963105.1 Lentisphaeria bacterium | reverse complement strand
TCTCCTTGTGGTTAGCCAGTGACTGTTTACGAGACGCACACCGCATGCGCCGTCGTTTCTTATACAGTACCACGTTTGAGGAGATTCAGCCACCTTGATTTCAGAAATAACACCCGCTATATTTTACCATAGCAACTCAAACAAACTTTTTTTAAAAAAAAATCGAAAAAAAGTTTAAAATCGATTTGACAAACGAATAATTCGCAGTATAGTATTATCAGGAAGCCAAGAATAATCGGTTCCCGGACTGAAACCATCAACCTCTCTTCCATAAGGAGACTGAACCAAGAAGACCATCAACAAGACTTTCGTTGTCGGCGCTGCCCTCGTCGCGGCGGTCATCCTCGCTCCCGCAACCACCTTCGCACGGGATCACCACGAACCCCCGGCAAACGGCATCCAGCTTGCGGCCGACATCGTGAACATGGTTCGCGCGGTCATCGAACCTCATCCGGCTCCGGTTATCGTGGAACCTCCTCCCCGGGTCGTCGAAAAGCCGGTCGTGGTGGAAACCAGACCGGTCGTCGTCACCACGAAGAAAGTCGTCACGACCACGCCGGGCACGGTCATCGTGACCGGCACGGAGAAGGTCGTCATACCGGAATACGACTACATTCTCTTCGAGGATGAATACATCCCGTACTACGAAGGCTGGCTCTTCTGGCACGACGAATGGCATTGGGTTGCGCCCGGACCCCGTCCGACCGTGCATCCGAGATGGACGCCTCCGCCGCGCAAACATGACACGAAACCGCACAGGGGCATCGTGATTCCCGAAAAGCGCCATGCTCCCGCGCCGGTGTTTCGCCGCGAAGAACCCCGCCGCGAACCCGCCGCCCGCACGGCAGTCTTCAAACCGGAGAAAAAGGACGCGCCTCGCGCGGAAGCGCCGAAGGCTGCCCCGGCGGAAAAGAAGGACGCTAAAACCGTCAAACCTCAGAAGCACGATGCCCCGCCCGCCGGAAAACGTTGACAGCGCAGGCTGATTACCGATAGTACCTCCAGGTGAACGTCAGCCCCCGAAGCCGTAAAAAGCTCCGGGGGCTGACTCTGTGTCCGGGCCGGGGATGCACGGACCATCGAAAAGTGGTTATTTCGCCTTGATGTCGAAAGCGGTGAGGACATCGCCGTGGCGGACATACAGCACGCCGTCGCAGATCGTGGGGTGAGCCCAATGCTCCTTGTTTCCGAATTTGATCTGGAAACTGCTGACGACGTCGAAGGTGTCGCCTGGCTTGAGCAGCCCGAGCGTGCCGCGTTTTTCCTCGTAGACATACAACATGCCGTCGGCATAGACCACGGTGCCCTTGCCGAGGTTGCTCCAGGGCGTTTCATAGATCGTCTTTCCGGTTTCCCAGTCCACACACATCCAGTTGCCGCCGTTGTTGTTCGCCATGTTCGAGCCGTAGAGCCTGCCGCCGACGAGCACTGCGCAGTCGTGGTGCGGGTCGAATTCCTTGTTTTTCCAGATGACCTTGACGCCTTTCCCGTCCTCGTTCAGTTCGTACAGCACGCCGCCCCGGTTGTAGCCGCCGGTCACGAAGAAACGGCTGCCCTGCACGACGGGCGTGTTGGCGTTGTTGCCGTTCCGTGCGGTGATCTCCGAGGTGGCCCTGTAGTCGTCCTCCCACATCACCGTGCCGTCCTCGATGCTGATGCCGTTCACTTTGGCGTCGGTCATCACGATCAGCTGGTCCTTCACGATCGCCGGGGTCACATAGCCCAGCTTGTCGTTGTTGGACTTTGCGGTCCAGGCCACGGAGCCGTCGGCGATCTTCAGCGCCACGACGAGCGCCTTGCTGCCGCCCGCGGTCACGAAGACCATGCCGTCCTTCACGACCGGAGACTCGGCCAGTCCCCAGTTCATGAAATTCGTCCCGTATTCGTTCGAAACGGCCTTCGACCACAGGACCTTTCCGTCGGCGGCGTCCAGGCAGAACACTTCGCCGCTTCCGGTCGTCACGAGCAGGCGTCCTTCGCCGTCCTTTTCTCCCGGCACATAGGTCGGGGTGCAGCGCACGCCCGGATACGCTCTTTCCCATCTGGAGCCGGTAGTAGTCTGCCAGATTTTCTTTCCGTTCAGGTCCAGGCACACCACCATCTCCTTTTTCGCGGTCATGTCGGACCCGGTGATGTAAAGATGATCCCCGACCTTGATCGGGCTGGACCAGCCTTCGCCGAGGCCGGCATAGGTCCATTTCGGGGTCAGGCCTTCCTGGGGCCAGGTCTTCCTGAGGCCGGTTTCCTCGAAGATCCCCTGCGAGTTTTCTCCGCGGAAGCGGAATACGTCTCCGGCGAAAAGGGCTGCTCCGCCGATAAGCAGTGCCGCGGCCAGTAATGTCTTGTTCATCATGTGTCTTGCTCCTTGTGAATGAAGACGGTCGTGCTTGTGGGAACGGACGGGAATGGTGTCCGTCAATGGTTTGTAAAGTAATATAATCTTTATTTCCTAAAATACAAGGCGGGAAACGAAGAAAAAATCCGTATCAGAACGGAAATGCCGGTCCCGGATGATCCGGTTCCGAAAAGGAAGGCCGGACAGGGGGGCATGGGGAATCCCGACCGGGCAGAAAATGGGCGGGATTTCGGGCGGCCTGATCATCGACACCGCCCGGAATCCCGTCCGGATGCAATCGTTTTACTTATTCGTTCGTGAAGATCTGGAATCCCGCATACGCGTCGTTTCCGTGCTCGGTGATGTCCAGGCCCTTGAGTTCTTCTTCGGCACTCACGCGCAGACCGACCGTCTTCTTGAGCGTCAGGAACGTGATCATGCCCAGGATGAACGCCCATGCGCCGTACGCGGCGATGCCGAGGAGCTGGACGCCTGTGGTGTGGAAGCCGCCGCCGTAGAAGAGGCCGGTGTTCGCGTCGGCGATCTTCAGCACGCTTTCCGCGCCGAAGAGACCGCAGGCGAGCGTGCCCCAGACGCCGTTGACCAGATGGACGCTGATCGCGCCGACCGGGTCGTCGACTCCGATGCGGTCGACGGCAAGCACGCTCAGGACCACGAGCACACCGGCGACGGCGCCGATGATCAGCGCGCCGACGGGCGTCACGATGTCGCAAGGGGCGGTGATCGCCACGAGTCCGGCGAGCGCGCCGTTCAATGTCATGGAGGCGTCCGGCTTCTTCAGGATGACCCACGCGGTGAACATGGCCGTCAGGGTGCCGGCGACCGCGCCGAAGTTCGTGACCAGGGCTACCCGGCCGATGTCGCCGTTGCCGGCCACGGTCGATCCGGGGTTGAACCCGAACCAGCCGATCCAGAGGACCAGCACACCGATTGCGGCGAACGCGATGTTGTGACCGGGGATGGCGCGCGGCTTTCCGTCCGGGCCGTATTTGCCGATACGCGCTCCGAGGACGATCGCGCCGGTGAGCGCCAGCCAGCCGCCGACGCTGTGGACCACAGTGGATCCGGCGAAATCATGGAAATTCAGGTCGGCCAGCCAGCCGCCGCCCCAGGCCCATTTGCCCGCTATCGGGTAGATGAAGAGCGAGATGACCGCCGAATAGATCAGGTAGGAGCGGAATTGCGTGCGTTCGGCCATTGCGCCGGAAACGATCGTCGCGGCTGTCGCGCAGAACATCGTCTGGAAGAACATGTAGGTCCAGTTCCAGTCGTCGCCCGTGTTGAAGATGTCCATGAAGAAACCGTCCGTACCGATGAAGCCGCCCTTCGTGGCGCCGAACATGAACGCCGAACCGATCAGCCAGAAGCAGACGGATCCGATCACGAAGTCCATCACATTTTTCATCATGATGTTGCTCGTGTTCTTGGCCCGCGTCAGCCCGGCCTCCACCAGGGCGAATCCGGCCTGCATCACGAAGACCAGGATGCCCGCGATCAGGGTCCAGACGACGTTCAGATTGATCTGGACAGCCTCCACCGCCTCCATCGTGGCCGGTGCGTCGACGCTGTCTTCCGCGGCCGTCGCGGCGCACACGGCGCCGCATACGGCAAGTATTGTCAGTAGTTTTTTCATTGTTTCACCTCGTGTTTCTTATCCGATTGCCTCGGAACCGCGTTCTCCCGTGCGGATGCGGATGCATTCGTCCATCGGCAGAACAAAGATTTTTCCGTCGCCGATATGGCCCGTGCGCGCACCTTCGCAGATGCCCTCGATCGTGGTCTCCACGAAATCGTCGTTCACCGCGATGGCCAGACGAACCTTCTTCAGCAGATTGACTTCCTTCAGCGCGCCGCGCCACATCTGCGAATAACCGCGCTGCTGTCCGCAGCCCAGGGCGTTGGTCACGGAAATCTTGAAAACGCTGCGGGCGTACAACGCCTGCTTGACCGGGTTCAGCCGATCCGGCTGAATGTATGCAATCACCAGTTTCATAACGAACCTCCTGTCTTTGTTCGCTGGTTGGTTGGTTGCCTGGGGAAAGCAAATCCCGTGCCAAGTTTGTTTCAGGCGAAAAAAGAGAAGATCGTCCCTGAAACTGTTTCACAAAACGTAAAACCGGGGGAAAACATGGACAAACCATGAAAAAACGAGGCGGGACAGAGGTCCGGAATCGATTCGTGTTTTACGAATCGGGGCGGATGCAGCTCAAATGATCCGTGAAAAGAGAACTGTCCTAGTGAACAGGGGCGGCAGACCCGGGGCTCACGGCTTCGTCCGTAAAGAGCCAGTATTGTTCCCCGGCGCAGTCGGTGAACGGGATGTGCGGCGAACGGTAGACTTCGTTGAAGAGGTGTTTGCGGTCTTTGCTCTGCAATTTCATGGAGTCTACAGGCAACCCTCCCAGGAACCACATGTCGCACACGAAATAATGCGGACCGGGCGCATCGATGACAGGGGCCCATAACGGCGAGAACATGAACCCGTTCGAGTCGAGGTAGACGAGGTGTCCGTCCTGCACATCCTGCATCCAGTTCGGCATGACCTGGGCATGTTTCTGGTTCAGCTTTTTCTGCGACCAGTCGAGCGGGCAGAACGTGATGTTCCTGCCGGCCTCTACGCAGTAGAACTTGAGGCCGGGCGCGTATGCCGAGAGCACGGCGTCGGTGATGCCGTAGAAGGGGAGGAAAACAGTCGAGCCGGGCGGCAGGGTCTTCGTGAGGTACTCGCCCATATTTTTCGCGCCGGAGAAGGGATGGAGGAAATCCAGCATGACGAGAGATCCGCAGGCGGGCAGGGAGAAGCAGATGTAGATGACCAGGACCTCTGCGAGGCGTCTGAGGTACAATGGTTTCGGACCGTCCAGAAAACGGAAGAACGCGCCCGGCACGGCATCGTTTCTTTCCTCCGGGTTTTCCAGTAGGACCCAGTGGCAGAAGAGGAACGTCAGGAAGACGAGAAGCGCCCTCTGCGGCAGGAAATAGAACAGGAACATCGCGAAGAGGATCATCCACAGGAAAGACGCCAGGCAGACCGCACCCATGCGGCGGGACGCGCGGAACAACGACAGCATCGCGACCGCGAAAAACGGAAGGAAGATGAAGTCGAGCACGAGCTGGAACCCGCTGGCGAACGCGCTGGGGCGATCCTGTCGGGGCAGGATAAACCAGAACGCCAGAAAGAAAACGGCGGCGAACGCGAGATAGAGCAATCCGCTCCTCCAGCGCCGGACGAGCCAGACGATCAGAAGCAGCATCAGGGCCGCCCAGAGGTATTCCAGCATGGGGATCTGTACGTTCGCGACCTCCTTGGAAGAGCCCGCGAAATCGACGAACGACGTGGCGAGGCGTTCGAAGAAGCTCATCTTCATCGGCCAGAACCGCTGGTTGCCGACCGACTGCGCCTTGTTGAAGAGCCCCGGTGCGACCTGCGCGAACGCGAAGAGCGCGCCGCCGGCGGCGATGCAGAGTCCGGCTGCGATTCGACGGATTTCGCGGCGCGGCAGTTCGCGGCGGCGTTTCCATGCATCATATGCCCAGAGGACGAACACGATGCCGCAGAAGCCCTCGAAATACGCGTGAGTATTCGTCAGACACGCAATCAGAAAGCCGAAGAGCAGGGGGTGTTTCAGCCGGGCGGGCCAAACCGCCGCGAGACCGAAGAGCAGCAGCGGGATCGGAGCGTAGCAGCGGGCGACCACCGGATACCAGAAAAGCATTCCGGAGGAGCACAGCACCAGGGCTTTCATCGGGAGCGTGAAGGGCGCGCGGAAGACGAAGAACGCTCCCGCGGCGGCCATGAACGCCCACGACAGGAGATTCATGCAGAGCACGGGCGCGCCGTTCGCCGCGAAGACATGGAGCATGAGATACCACGGGACGAAATGCCCTTCCCAGCGCATGGCGTAAAAGATTTCCGGGATGGTGCAGTCCCGCGCGATCAGCCATGCCTGAAGCTCGTCCGCCTTGGGTTCATGGCGGAGCACCAGCGCGAGGGTCACCGCGGCGTAGACCGCGAAGAGCGCGCAGCGGAGCGCGAGGTCGAGCTTGCGGTTTTCGTGCGGCATGGGGAGATCATTCCTCCGGCGGGGCAGGGGCCTGCGGCGGCTGTTTTTTGCGCGGATTGTCGAACAGGAAGAATATGCCGCCGAAGAGGCCGCCCGCGATGATGACGCCGGTCATGACGAGCGTCGGGGCGAGCTCGGCGACGGGGCAGTCCGGGAGTTCCGCGATGGCCGCGCCGAGGATGGCCGCCACGAAATAGTCGCGCAGTCCGATACCGGACATGGTGAGCGGGATGAGCCCGGCGATGTTTCCGACCGTGATCGCGGCGACGATCGGCGCGAAGAGCGGCGCAAGCGAGGACGAGAACGCGAGACAGACACAATAGAAGCACAGCCCGAGCACGAGATTCACACCGAGGATGCTGGCGATCACGCACCAGACGATCTCCTTCGTTGCGCCGCTGTAGGAATCCAGCGCGGTCAGGAGTTTCGTCGAGAAGCCGTGCGTGAGCCTCGCGCCGAATTCTTCGCCCCAACGGAAGAACGCGAGCTTTTCCAACTGCCTGTGCAGGAAGATCACGACGGCGGCGAGCAGTCCGGCTGCGGACGCGCCCAGCAGTGCGAACGTCAGGAGTTTCGCCCGCGGATCGGTCCCGTCCAGGTAGCGCCATGCGAAGGGCAGGGCGAGGAATACGGTCAGGAAGATGCCGATCATGCCGGTGAAACGGTCCATCAGGATCGTGAAGACGCCGTCGAATTTCTGCCCCTTCGGCACGCGGTACGCCAGGAAACCCGCGCGGATCACGTCGCCGCCGATCGCGCCGCCTGGCATCACCAGCGAGAAGAAAAAGGACTGCGTGGTGAGGGAGAACGCGGAGAAGAGCGAACACGGGATCGCGCGATACGCCAGCAGAAGGCGCCAGCGCCAGGCGTTCACGAAAAGATGCACGAGGTACAGCAGGAACGCCGCGCCGAGCCAGCCCCAGTTCAGCCCGGAGAAGTCGACGCCGTCGAACGTGCCGTGCTTTTTCGAAGAATACACGAGCACGGCCACGATGCCCGCGGTCACGAGGATTTTGACCGCGTATTTCAGAAACACGACCACCCCGCCCGGTGCGGGGGTGTCCGGCGCGGAACAGGACGCGGCGCTTCCGGGGGCGGGCTGCGCCGGGGACGAGGTATTTTTCTTCGTGTTTTTCGTCATTTTTTCCGATTCCGGGGTTGCAGTTTCCGATTCCGGGACTATATTTTTTTCCGTAAATCGATTTGAAAAATATACTGCGTTTCCGCGTATTTTTCAAATCAATACGGGAAATCATTCGGGATTTAAGGAGTATGAACTTGAACGGTCCAACGCTCAATTTGCTATTCATCGGGGACGTCGTCGGCAAAGGCGGACGCAAGGCGGTCAAGGCGCTTGTGCCGCAGCTGAAACAGCAGTACATGTGCACGTTCGTGATCGCGAACGCCGAGAACTGCGCGGCGGGCTCGGGTCTGAACAAGTCCTGCCTTTATGAAATGGAGGATGCCGTGGACGTCTTCACCTCCGGCGACCACACGTGGGACCGCAAGGAATTCGAGGACGAAATCCGCGGA
The DNA here is from genome assembly GCA_017963105.1 of Lentisphaeria bacterium. GTDB lineage: Bacteria > Verrucomicrobiota > Lentisphaeria > Victivallales > UBA1829 > UBA1732. Next base: position 13,508 of record JAGCTY010000119.1, on the reverse strand, counting down.
CTGAAGAACGTTGTGCGGCCGGCAAACATGAGCAAGCTCCAGCCCGGACGCGGCTGGCTGTACACGCGCAATCCCGCGGGCGGCGAAGTTGCCGTGATCTCGCTCATGGGGAAAGTCTTCATGAAGGACAGCGCGTACTGTCCGTTCGAGACCGTCGAACAGATCCTGACCCAGATCCCGATCACCTGCAAGTGCATCATCGTTGACATCCATGCCGAGGCAACCAGCGAAAAGGCAGCCCTCGCGTGGTTCCTGGACGGACGTGTGACGGCCGTGCTCGGCACCCATACGCACGTCCAGACCGCCGACGCACGCATCCTGCCCGGAGGAACCGCCTTCCTGTCCGACGTCGGCATGGTCGGCGCAGCGGATTCCATCCTCGGCCGGGCCGTGCCGGACGTGATTGCGAAATTCCGCACCGGGATGCCGCACAAGTTCCCCGTGGTGGAGACCGGGATCCGTCTGGACGCCGCCGTTGTCCGCTACGACATGCAGACCGGAAAGGCCGTGGAAATAAAGCCGGTTTCTGTCATGTATCATCCTGAAAACGAACTGAACTGATTTTTTGAGATAAAAGGAGATAGAAAAATGAAGAAACCTGAAATCGACTGGAAACGCACCGATATTCTGATTCAGCTGGCCCTGGAGGAAGACCTCGGCGACCTCGGCGACACCACCACGAATTCGGTCATCCCCGCCGACCTGAAGACGACCGCCGTGCTGATCGCGAAGGAAGACCTGATCTGCGCCGGTCTGCCCGTCGCGGAACGCCTTTTCCATACCCTCGACCCGGACGTCGTGTTCACGGCGAAGGTGCAGGAGGGCGAGGCCTGTTCCCGGGGGACGGTCATGGCGGAGATATCCGGCCCGGCGCGCGTGCTTCTGACCGGGGAACGCACCGCGCTGAACTTCCTCCAGCGCCTGTGCGGCGTCGCGACGGCTTCGCACAAATATCAGGAGCTCGCCGGGAGTCGCGCGAAGATCCTCGATACACGCAAGACCACGCCCGGCTGGCGCAACCTCGAAAAATACGCCGTTGCCGTCGGCGGCGCGTTCAACCACCGCATCGGCCTGTACGACCGCATCATGATCAAGGACAACCACCGCGAACTCGCCGGCATGGAGGGCAAGGGCGGCATCCTGCGGTCCGTGCGGCGTGCCCGCGAGATGTATCCTCAGCTCGAAGTCGAGGTCGAGGTCGATTCCCTGGACGAACTCGACGAGGCCCTGCTTTCCGGCGCGGAATACATCCTGCTCGACAATATGGACAACGAACAGGTCGTGAAGGCGGTCGAAATCGCCGGCAACAAGGCGCGTCTGGAGGCCAGCGGAAACGTTACGCTTGACCGCATCCCGTCGCTTTCCGGGACCGGCGTGGACTTCATCTCCTCCGGCGCGCTCACGCATTCCGTGAAATCGAGCGACATCTCGATGGACATCAGGATTCCGCAGAAATAATTCTCCTGCCGGCTCCGGTCATTGTACGCGGCTTGCGCCTGCGCACTGTTTAGTCATTGCTTGCAGTGTGGGCGCAGCCGAACATTATTTCGGCAATGCTTTCAGCGCATCGAGCACGATCTTCGGCGGATCCGTATACTGTGCCATGAGTTTCTCATAACGTTTCATCATGGGGGCGGGAAGGGGTTCCCGGATGGAGCGGCAGTGTTTCGCCAGCGCGAAAATAAGCTGGATTTCCTTCGACGGGGACTGGCCTTTGAAGCGTTCCACGGCGGAACGGAAGACTTCCATGAATTCGTCGTGGCGTTTCGCGATGGCGAGGGCCAGGAGTCTGTGTTCCCATGCGCCGTAGTCGTCCGGGGCGATCTCGCAGGCTTTTTTCACGATCGGGAGTACGAGAGCGGATTCGTTCTGATGGAGGAAAAGCGCGGCCCCCATCAGGCCGAGGACCCAGCGGCGGTTTTTCGGCGTAAGCTTCGGCGGATCGTTGGCGAGGATGCGTTTGTAGAGCGCGGGCTGCTGTTCGGTCATGTAGGTGGCCATCCAGCGGAAGGGGTTCTGGTCCTCATGGTGGAAGAGGCGGGAGTTCTGCTTTTCGTGCTCCCGGTAGAGGAGGCGCGGGTTGTCTTCATCGAAATGGTACTCACAGTCGGCACCGAGGCGGATCATGAGGAAGACGTCGTCGTTGATGGCGCTGTTCGGGACGGGTCTGAAATATTCGTGCTTGGCGAGGACCTCGGCGCGGATGACCATGGCGTTGATGTTGATTTTCGGGGCGAAGAAGGCATTGAACTCGGAAAGCGCCCCGCCGTGGACGATGCCTGTGAGGCCTTTGCTGTTGAAGAGGTATTTCTTGGAGTAGCTTGCGCCGTACTGCGGATTCGCGTCCATCATGGCGATCACGCCGCCGAGGTCGAACGGGAGCATGACATCGTCCTGATCGAACGAAAGAATGTAGCGTCCGCAGGCGGCCTTGCACATTTCCGTGCGTGCGTTTCCGACGCCGAGATTATGCTCGGAACGCATCTTGCGGATGATGGATGGATAACGGTCCGCGTATTCGTCGATGATGCGCTGGGAGTCGTCGGGCGAGCAGTCGTTGAACAGGATGACCTCGGTATTGCCCTGCGTCTCCGCGACGCGGATCACGGAGTCGAGCGTGAGCCTGAGATAGTCCGGGTTCGCGCGGTAGACGGGGAGCAGAATCGTGGCGTCACGCCGGTTTGCCGGGATCAGCCTGGCTTTTTTTTTTCCGTTTTCGGGGGGAGCGTATCGACCGTGCTGACGACGGCGGATCCTGCCGCGTTGGCCCGGAGTTCGTCCAGCAGCTCCCGTTCCTTCATTTCCTCGACGTGTTTCTGGAATGCCGGAATCCGCATGATGGTCTGCTGCACCATCTTCGGGGTGATGGTTTTTGTGCACTCGATCTCGCGCGGGGTGCCGACATGACGCGGGCACCAGACGGGCGCCTTGGCATCGAAGAAGAAGTTCGTGTCATTCCAGCAGCCGTGGCAGAAGAGGAAATTCGTGACGCGGTACGGGGTCGGGAATTCGCAGTTCGGCATGGTGAAGCCGGAGATCATGACAACGGGGGTGTTGCAGTTCCAGGCGAGCCAGCTGAGGCCGCTGGGAAGTCCGACGAAGAAATCGGCGTGCTCCAGATAGTGGATGCGTTCGGTGATCGGGATGCGTCCGGTGAGGTCTTCGGCTTCGGTCGGAACGTGGTAATGGTGCTTCTCCGTGAAGAAGAGCTCCTTGTCGCGGTCGAGCACGAAGACGCGGTAGCCGTAGGACTTGAGCCAGCGGATCAGGATGTTCCATCCGTCCGGGTCCTTGAGGGCGGGGTCGGAGCGGTAGTTCCAGTATTTCGTCGGGTTCGTGGCCATCGTGGAGATGCACACGTAAGGCTCCTTGACGGGGCGTGGGGACCCGAGCGGGATGCGGCAGTGGAGGTCTTCGAGCGGGAGGCCGAGGATTTTCGCGACGGTCTTCTGCATTCCCAGATGCTGGTGCTCGACCGGACGCCACGGTTTGCGGTCGGCTTCGAAGATTCCGCAGAAGTAGATCGCGTAGGCGAACCGGATGGAGGGTTTCGTCCCGAGCGGGATGAAATTGAGGCCGGGATAGTAAGGTTGGCTCAGGCGGATCATCCATTCGCCGATGACCGCAGTGACCTTCGCCTTGTGGACCAGGCGGAATTTTTCGAGATAGGGCAGCCATGCGAGGTTGTCGCCGAGTCCGCCGTCCGGGATGATGATGCAGACGTCCTGGCCTTCGCAATTATAGTCGTGCTCGAAAACAAGTTCGTCGGCAGTGTAGACCTCAAGGCGGTAGCGCACGAAGTATTTATTCTGACCGACAAAGAAATCGCCGCCCTTGTGGGTGTGTTCCTCTAGCAGCATCCCGCTGTCCAGGTCGAACACGCGCATTTTATACTGCTTGTTTCCCGCCGGAAACTTGATGCGGTAGCCGTAGCAGAAGTCGAACAGGATTCCGGTTTTTTCGTCCTTGATCCGCGGAACCTCGGTCATGGAAATGCGTGCGCCGATGGAACTGCGCGGGTCGGGTCCGATTTCGGGTCCGATCGGCGGCGGGGCGTTGCGTTTCATTCCGTTCCCGGCGGGGATGATCGGATTCTTGATGGTATATGTAACGTTTTTTCTCGGAGAAGCGCTTAAAGAAACTTTGTCATTCATGGCGAAATCCATTTGAAGCGGGCGGGAAATGCGCAGCCTCGTTCCGGCAGCTCGCGAAAGCCGCTTTTTCAGGTTGTTTGTGTTGACGTTTTCTCTACTTTAGCATCATATTCCCGTTTTTTCAACCCCGCGAAGGAAAAAAACGGCAAAATAATCAGGAGAACTGTCTGCAAAACGCGCCTGGGCGGAAAGGCGTTGGCGCCGAAAACGCGGAAAAACGCGCGGCAGGATTGATTTTTGAACAAAAAATGCTACATTATAAGGTCAAAAAACGCAGGAGACGCCTTCCTGTGCGAATCCGTCCGGCGCTTCGGCGCATCGCGGATGCCTTCGGGGTGCGTCTCCGAAATACGAAACGGAACGGGCCGTCCCGCCCGCATGAACCGAACCGGGATTGAAACGACCGCATGGAACAATGGCAGAAAAATCTGGAAAACGCCCTGACCGACGCGTCCGAGCTGGCGAAACGGTTTGACCTCTCCGAGGAGGTGGTCCGCCGCGTGTCCGCCGTGTTTCCGTTCCGCATCACGCGGTATTACCTCTCCCTGATCCGCGCGAAGGGCGACCCGATCTACCGCCAGTGCGTGCCCGACGAACAGGAGCTCCGGGAGAGCGGCGACCTGATGGAGGATCCGCTCGGCGAAGAGGGGCTGACCCCGGCCCCGTGTGTGGTGCACCGTTACCCGGACCATTGCCTGCTGCTGGTCTCGAACCTCTGCGCCTGTTACTGCCGGTTCTGTACGCGCAAACGGAAATTCCGTACGCCGATGTGCGTGGACGAGGCCAATATAAGCCGCGGCATCGAGTTCATCGCCTCGAATCCGGCCATTCACGATGTGCTGGTTTCCGGCGGCGACCCCTTCCTGCTGGACACGGACCGGCTGGAGTCCATCCTGAGCCGGCTGCGCGCGATCGAACACGTCGATTTCATCCGCATCGGCACGCGCACGCCGTGCGTCCTGCCCGAACGCATCAACCGCCGCCTCGTTTCCATGCTGCGGCAGTACCATCCGCTGTATATCAACGTGCATTTCAACCACCCGGACGAGATCACCCCGCAGGCCGCGGCCGCCCTGAACAAACTCGCCGACGCGGGTATTCCGCTCGGCAGCCAGACCGTGCTGCTCCGCGGAGTGAACGACGATCCCGAGGTGATCCGGAGCCTGATGCGGAAACTCCTGGCCGTGCGCGTGAAACCGTATTACCTTTTCCAGTCCGACCTGATCTACGGCACGGAGCATTTCCGCACGCCGCTGGCGACCGGGCTGGACATCATGAAGAAACTGCGCGGCTGGACCTCCGGCATGGCCGTACCTCATTTCGCGATCGACCTGCCGTGCGGCGGGGGGAAAGTCCCGCTTATCCCGGACTATCTGGAAAAGGTCGAGGGGCGCGTGTACACATTCCGGAATTTCCGCGGCGTGCCGTACCGGTACCCGGACATTGAGGACTGAGCCTCCGAACCGCTTCATTTGTACCCGAGCGAAACCGGGCACTGCCGAAGTGGAGTCATGCCCTCTTTTTTTGTGCTGACGGATGTTTCTTCCAATACGTTCGAGGCGTATGCCGCCGGGGAAAAAACGCGCGTTTCCGAGCTTGATTTTTCTCCATTCCCGTGCTACATTGTATTCACCGGCGACGTTCCATGGGGGAGCCTGCGCCGGACCATTCGAACAAAGGGGGAACTTATGAAACGAACATTGATCGCAGCAGCCGTCGCGGTGGCAGCGGGACTCGCCGCCATGTACCTGAGCGGAGCAGACGGAACCGCAACGACTCAGCCCGGCACGCACGGAACGAATGCGCATCCGCCAACGACGGCAGTCCAGCAGGTCATGCAGGCGCCGGCGCTTGAGACGGTGGAGTGCAGCGAGGGGTACATCCTGCTGATGCCGTGTCCCGTCTGCCACACCTGCCCGGTCTGCCAGGCGAACTGCGGCACGGCCCATGCGCTGAAGTGCTGCCTCGGGAACAAGAAGCAGAGTTTCGACACCTCGAACAGCGCAGCTGCCGGCACGCCGCGGAAACAGCACATCATGACCAACAAGGCCGAAGCCGTGAAGCATGCAGCCGGGCACAGCGCCGCGCCGCAGATGCAGACGGACGGCGCCGTGATGACCGTGATCGAGGTCGAATCCGACTGACCGGTCATCGAACAGAAAAGGCCGGTCTTCCCGCGGACGGCGCAGAGGAAAACCGGGCCGAAAAAAACTCCGGCGCGCTTCAACGTCGGAGTTTTTTGTATTCGTCGCAGATGGCGTCAGTCCCGGTCTGCGCGGCGTTTGTTCTGCGCGGCGACTTTCTTCTTGAAATTCGCCTTGGATTTCGCGGTCTTCGCCTGCTTGGCATTCGCGAACTTTTTCTTCGCGTTTTTGGAGCTTCCGGCGTGGTTCACGACTTCGGAAAGATCGCGGCGGTCGCGCTCCTGGAGCACGATGCGGATCGGGACGCCGACGAGGTTGAAGGCGTTGCGGAAGTAGTTGGAAAGATACGCCTTGTAGCTGTCGGCGCAGTATTCGCGCTTGTTGATGAAGAGGATGAAATGCGGAGGCGCGGTCTCGGTCATGGTGCCGTAGTAGATCTTCAGCGGCTTGAGCCCGACGACCGGGGGCGCGGTGCGCGTGGTGGCATCCTGGATCACGCGGTTCAGCATGGCGGTGGAGATGCGCGCGGAGAGCTGGGCGCGGACCTGCGCGATGAGGTCGAAGAGGACGTCGAGGTTTTCGCCGGTGAGGGCGGAGACGAAGACGAGCGGCGCGTAGCTCATTTTGGGCAGGGAGGCGCGGAATTCGCGGATCAGGTCGTCGCGGGAGGTCTTGTCCGGGCGGATGTCCCATTTGTTCACGACGAGGATGCAGCCCTTGCCGGAGTCCTCGATCATGCGCGCGATGGTCTTGTCCTGCGAGGTCGCCTCGCCCTTGTCGGCCTCGACCACGAAGAGCACGATGTCGCAGGTGTCCAGCGAGTGCTGTGCGCGCATCATGCTGTACTGTTCGACCGCGCCGTCGACCTTGGATTTCTTGCGGAGCCCGGCGGTGTCGACGAGCACGGCGCGGACGGTCTCGCTGTCGGAGCATTTCAGCTCGAATTCGACGTCGATGGAGTCGCGTGTGGTGCCCGCCACGTCGCTGACGATTACGCGGTCCTTGCCGATGAGGCGGTTCACGAGGGAGGACTTGCCGACGTTCGGTCGGCCGAGGACGGCGATCTTCAGGACGTGCGCTGCAAGCTCGGCGTCGGAGGGCTCGATGCCGGAAAGCGCGTCCTCCAGGACGTCTTCGATGCCGCGCTTGTGGAGGCAGGAGACGGGGTGGATATGCTCGAATCCGAGCGTGTGGAAATCATCGGCGAGGAGGGCGTCCGCATGGTTGTCCGCCTTGTTCGCGATCAGGTAGACGGGCTTGCCGCAGGCGCGGAGGCGGTCGGCGATGCCGTGGTCGAGCGGGAGAAGGCCGGCCTGGACGTCCACGACGAACAGGATTGCGGCGGCGTCCTCGATTGCGGCGGCGACCTGCTCGGCGATGAGCTTGTCCCATTTGCCGACGGCATTCGTTTCGTTCTCGAACATCCCGAGCCCGCCGGTGTCGATGAGGTTGAAGCGCCGGCCATGCCAGACGCCGGAAGCGCTCACGCGGTCGCGCGTGACGCCGCAGTCGAAATGCACGATGGCCTGGCGGCGTCCGAGGATGGCGTTGAAGAGGGAGGATTTGCCGACGTTGGGGCGTCCCACGATGGCGAGGGACGGCAGCTCCATGTGGGCGCAGGAGTCGATGAAGGACGCGGACACGGGTTCGGCGTCGTCGCGGCGGGGCTGCCTGTGCGGTCTGGATTTCGGGATTCGTTTGCCTTTCATGGGGATATCCTTTCAACGGTCGGAAAAACGGAGGGGGAGGGGAAAATGGTTCGCGGCACCGTGAGGATGTGGAAACCGGGCGGAGTGAACCGCCGGAACTCTCCTGCACGATGCCGCTTTTTTTTGTGCGGAGCCCCGCTCGAATCAAACGAGGACGGAGCGCCGCACGGATGGCACGAGGCCGGATCAGGCGGTCATGGCCTGGGCGACCGCGACCGCGACGTCGACGGAAGCGCCGACCATCGGGTTGTTGCCCATGCCGATGAGGCCCATCATCTCGACGTGCGCCGGGACGGAGGAGGAACCGGCGAACTGGGCGTCGGAGTGCATCCGGCCCATGGTGTCGGTCATGCCGTAGCTGGCGGGGCCGGCGGCCATGTTGTCCGGGTGCAGGGTGCGGCCGGTGCCGCCGCCGGAGGCAACGGAGAAGAAGGGCTTGCCGGCGGCAATGCGCTCTTTCTTGTAGGTGCCCATGACGGGGTGCTGGAAGCGGGTCGGGTTGGTGGAGTTGCCGGTGATGGCGATGTCCACGCCTTCCTTCCACATGATGGCGACGCCTTCGCGGACGTCGTCGGCGCCGTAGCAGCGGACGGCTGCGCGTTCACCCTTGGAATAGGCGGTCTCGGAGAGGATCTTGAGCTCGCCGGTGTAGTAGTCGAACTCGGTCTCGACACCGGTGAAGCCGTTGATGCGGGAGATGATCTGGGCGGCGTCCTTGCCGAGGCCGTTCAGGATCACGCGGAGCGGGTTCTTGCGGACCTTGTTCGCGGACTTGGCGAGGCCGATCGCGCCTTCGGCGGCGGCGAAGGATTCGTGGCCGGCGCAGAACGCGAAGCACTGGGTCTCCTCCTGGAGAAGCATGCTGGCGAGGTTGCCGTGGCCGAGGCCGACCTTGCGGTCATCGGCCACGGAGCCGGGGATGCAGAAGCTCTGGAGGCCTTCGCCGAGGGTCTTGGCGATCTCGCTGGCGACGGTCTGGCCGCGCTTGATAGCGACGGCGGCGCCGACGAGGTAGGCCCAGCAGGCGTTCTCGAAGCAGATGGGCTGAATGTCGCGGACGCGCTGGATGATGTCGAGGCCCTTGGACTTCGTGATCTGTTCGGCTTCCTCGATGGAGGCGATTCCGTTGTCGTTCAGGAATTTATTGATCTGCGCGATTCTGCGCTCGTAGCTTTCGAAAAGTGCCATGATGAACGCTCCTTATGCCTTGCGGGGGTTGATGACTTTGACGGCGTCGCCAAAGCGGCCGTAGGATTTCTGGAACTTGGAAACGAAATCCTTCACGGACAGCTTTTCGAGCTCTTCCGGGGTGGACTTGTTCACGAATTCCATCATCTTGCCGAGGTTGACGAACTGGTAGCCGATGACCTTGTTTTCCTCGTCGAGGGCGAGGCCGGTCACATAACCTTCGGCCATTTCCAGGTAGCGGACGCCCTTTTCGGCGGTGCTGTACATCGTGCCGGTGATGGAGCGGAGCTGCTTGAGGTCTTCGAGGCCGGCGCCGATCGGGAGGCCGTCTTCGGAGAACGCGGTCTGGGTGCGGCCGTAGACGATCTGGAGGAAGAGTTCGCGCATGGCGGTGTTGATGGCGTCGCAGACGAGGTCGGTGTTCAGGGCTTCGAGGAGCGTCTTGCCGGGGAGGATTTCGGCGGCCATGGCGGCGGAGTGAGTCATGCCGGAGCAGCCGATCGTTTCCACGAGGGCTTCCTGGATGATGCCGTCCTTGACGTTCAGCGTGAGCTTGCAGGCACCCTGCTGGGGCGCGCACCAGCCGACGCCGTGCGTCAGACCGCAGATGTCCTTGATCTCTTTGGCTTTCGTCCACTTACCTTCCTGGGGGATCGGCGCGGGACCGTGTTTCGGACCCTTGGCGACGCACACCATCTGGTCCACTTCGTGCGTAAACTTCATTGTGTTTCTCCAGTTGTTGGGACGGCGTCCCCGTTGCGAATGAGGGGAAACCGCCGGTTCGGGTTAAACAAGTGCAGTTTAATAATATACCATGCGGGAAGCCTTTTTTCAATCCCGGCGGCGCAGAAAAGAAGACAAAGCGGGAAGATTTTCGAGATTTCGATTGTTTTTTCGAATGGGCGCTCCGGCGACAGTTTCCCAGACGTATTCAATTAAGGAAATCGCGAAGAACTCATGTGGGTGAGGTCGAAGCCTGGCGTGGGTTAGTCCCGCCGGTTTTACTCAGGATCTCGGGGCCATCCCGCAGACCATGAAATCAGGTTGAAGATGCGACCGGGAATTCCCCATAACGTTAGTTTTGCGTTAATTGTTAGTTTTCTTCGAGAAACAGTTTGATTTTTTCGGAGAAGATGGTATAGTTTTGCGTAATGAACGTATCAGAATTAATTTTCTGTACACGTTCAAAAACAAAAATCATTTCATAAGGCAGAAGTTTTTCAACTTTTAACTCTTATTTTAACGTTCGATTTAATCCAAAACTAAAAGAAAGACGAAACATGAAACACGCCCCCCTCACACTTTTCGCGTTCGCCATCGCGTGCGCGACCGCCGGATCCGCGTACTGCGCGGAAACACAGGATCCCGTATCGGCACATCCCCATCATTTCGCCGACCTGCGGACGACCGGCGTCAACCGCGAACTCAGCCATGCCCCGATCTACGGGACGTTCTACGACGAAGCCTCGGCCGAAGCGTACCGCAAGACACCGTCGAAATACACGCTCAACCTGAACGGCACCTGGAAGTTCCAGCTGTTCGGCAAGCCGGACGAAGTGCCTGACGACGTCATCCGTCCCGATTTCGCGGATTCCTCCTGGCTGGATATGACAGTCCCATCGAACTGGCAGAGCGACATGCGTGTCCCCGACCGCGGTGTTTACATCAACAATATTTATTTGTTCCAGAAAGAAGCGAATCCGCCGCTGCTGCCGACCGCGAATCCGACCGGATGCTACCGCCGCACGTTCGATGTCCCGGCGGACTGGCTGGAACGTGACGTCCGCATCGTGTTCGACGGCGTGGACAGCGCATACGATTTCTGGGTAAACGGGCAGTACGCGGGCTATGCGGAAGACAGCCGTCTGCCGTCCGAATTCGCGATCACGAAGCTGCTGAAGCCCGGCAAGAACACCATCGCCGTGAAGGTGTACCGTTTCTCGACCGGAACTTTCCTGGAATGCCAGGACGTCTGGCGCATGAGCGGCATCTACCGCGACGTCCGCCTGATGGCGCTGTCTCCCGTACATCTGCGCGACTGGTCGGTCAGGACCACGTTCATGGATCCGGCGAAAAATCAGCGCCACGAAAAGTCCGATGCGAATCTGGAGATCACGGCTTATGTGGAGACACGCGCTCTGCCGGTCCAGCCCATCGCGGACATCCCGAAGACCTCGTATCCCGGCGTTCAGGTGAAGGCGCGCCTGGTCGACGCGGACGGCAATCTCGTCGCCGAGAGCCGTCCTGCCCGGTTCGCCGGACAGTCCGGGATGTACGGTCCGATGGCGGAACGCGGCTCGGCGAACATCTCCATGCGGATCGCCGCGCCCGAACAGTGGTCCCCGGATTCCCCGTATCTCTACAAGCTCTTCCTGCACCTCGTCGACGATTCCGGCAAGACGCTGGAAGTGCAGTATGTGCCGGTCGGATTCCGTCAGATCGAGATCCGGGGCAGGGACGTCCTGCTGAACGGCCAGCGCCTCATCGTGCGCGGCGTGGACCGTCACGACATCAGCGCGAAGCACGCCTTCGCCGTGACCGAGGAGGATATGCGCCTCGACATCGAGACGATGAAGAGCCTCAACTTCAACGCCGTCCGCACCAGCCACTATCCGAACAACAACCGCTGGTACGAACTCTGCAACGAATACGGTCTGCTGCTCGTCGGCGAGACCAACATCGAGACGCACGGCATGGGCGCGCAGCTTTCGAAAGATCCCGCATGGGCACCGGTCTACCTCGAACGCGCCGAACGCATGGTGCTCCGCGACCGCAACAACCCGTGCATCGGGTTCTGGTCGCTCGGCAACGAATCCGGTTCCGGCGCGAACCAGGCCGCCATGGCGAACTGGATCCGCTTCACCGACCCGACCCGTCCCGTGCAGTATGAAAGCGGCAACCCCGGACCGCTCATCAGCGACATCCTGTGCCCCATGTACACGCGTCCCGACCGCATCCGCTCCATGATGAACGGCCGGAACGACAACCGCCCGATCATCCTGTGCGAATACGCCTATGCGAAGGGCAACTCAACCGGAAACATCTTCCAATACTGGGATCTCGTAAATGAGAACCGCGGATACCACGGCGGATTCCTCTGGGACTGGGCGGACAAGGCGCTCCTGAACGTGATCGCGAAGACCGGCGAGGTCAACTACGGCTACGGCAACGACTTCGGCGAAAACTACGATTACCAGGCCAACGGACAGAACCGCACCCAGGTCCTGAACGGCATCGTGGACGCATCCGTCACGCCGCATCCCGGCGCGCAGGAAGTCCGCGTCTGCCAGGCTCCGATCCGCTTCAAGCTCGAAGGAAAGAACCTGACGGTCATCAACGAGCGCAACAACGCCTCGACCGCCGACCTGAAATTCCGCTGGGAAGAGACCGCGAACGGTAAAATCGTCAAATCCGGCGTCCTGAACGTCCCGGTGACCCAATGCTTCGAATCCGCAGTCGTCGAAGTCCCGTTCGATGCACCCGCATCCGACGCATGGAGTTTCCTGAACGTCTATTGCGATGGTCCGAAGCACGAGATTACCCGTACGCAGTTTGCGCTTTCCGCTCCGGCCCAGGCTCCCGCCGCAATCTCGAAGCTCCAGGACGCCCGTTCCGGGAAGATGACCATCAAGGATTCCGACGTGAAGGAAACCGCGGACACGCTCACCATCGGATTCCTGACCTGGTCGAAAAAGACCGGCGAACTCATTTCCATAAAGCCCGAAGGCAAGGAACTCCTTGCCGCGCCCGCTGAAGAAATCTTCTACCGTGCCCCCACCTGCAACGACCGGATGATGGATGCCAACGGCTCGTTCGCGAAGGACTGGCCGCCGCTTTTCAACGCGAAACGCGAAAACGTCAAGTTCGACTGGAAGAAGACTGACGGCAAGTATGAAGTCACCGTCTTCGCCCGCGTCGGCGGCGTGATCGACTCGCAGATCACCTGGATCGTCGATCCCGCGAAGGCGCAGTTCCTGAACTTCCGCCAGAACGCCTCCTTCCGCAACGAAGACATCCACTCCGTGGCGCGCGTCGGCATGATGTTCCCGCTGGTCGAAGGTTTCGAAACCGCGAAGTATTTCGGACGCGGCCCGTATGAAAACTATCCGGACCGTTTCGTCGCTTCGCTCATCGGCCGCTGGGAAAACAACATCTCCGATATGCTGGAAAATTATCTCGTGCCGTCCGAATGCGGCAGCCGCGGCGACGTGGTGGAGCTGAATCTGACCGGAAAAGGCGGACAGCATCTTGGCGTTTGGGAAGACGGCGGCAAGCCGTTCCGCTTCTCCGCACTGCACCTCTCTCCGCAGGAC
>JAGCTY010000118.1 GCA_017963105.1 Lentisphaeria bacterium | reverse complement strand
TCAAGGCCGCCCTCAAGTACGGCCTGAAGCCCATCGTCTGCATCGGCGAAACCCTCGCCGAACGCGAAGGCGGCGTCACCAACACCGTCCTCGAAAAGCAGATCCGCGGCGCGTTCGCCGACATCACCGCCGCCGACATGGACGCCATCACGATCGCCTACGAGCCCGTCTGGGCCATCGGCACCGGCAAGACCGCCACGCCCGACGTCGCGCAGGAAACCCACGCGTTCATCCGCTCCGTCCTGACCGCCCTCTACGGCAGCAAGGCCCAGGACATCGTCGTCCAGTACGGCGGCAGCATGAAGGCCGAAAACTCCGGCGCCCTCGTCTCCAAGCAGGACATCGACGGCGGCCTCATCGGCGGCGCGGCCCTCAAGGCCGACTCCTTCACCGCGCTCATCCAGAACGCCCTGAACGCCTGATTATCCCCCGATATCTGTTGTCTTTTGCCCCGGCAGCCCGCTCAAGGCCGCCGGGGTTTTCTTTGCCCGGAATACGTTCTCTCGCTTGACTTTTCCTTTTTTCGCAGTATATTGTTTTCAAGATAGTTTCAGGAGGTGTAGAATGGATATTGCAAAAGTTGTAACCAGCGGGCATTCGCAAGTCGTGCGAATCCCACGTAAATTCCGCTTCAAAGCTTCGCAGGTCAAGATCTCCCGGAAAGGCAATCAGATCATCCTCTCCCCGGTTTCCCAGGAAGACAAACTCAATGCTTTTCTGGCGGTTCCGCCGTGCCCGGATTTCAAAATTGAACGGGATTCCGTTCAAAACACGTGATTAATCTTGTTGTCTTTTGCCCCGGCAGCCCGCTCAAGGCCGCCGGGGTTCTTTTTGAGCTCCGTTTTGTACTTTTGGGGCATTTAAATTTTAATTCTTGGGGTGTTTTGTTTTTAATTCTTGGGATTTCGCGGAGGAATCGAGGCGAACGGGCCGACTTGCCGCCGCCGTCCGAGTCCTCCTCACGACCGGCAGGATGTTTTAGATAAATCCTTTAGCTTCTTTCGTTTATTCATTTTTACGAAACGATTGTTGTTTTTTTTCATTCGCCACGCTTGATTTTTCATTTTCAGCGGTGTATTATATACTAACGGATTGCCGGAAAACGCCGATCCGCTGCACCACGAGCCGCATATCAGTATTCATTTATCAGCTTTTCCAACCAGGAGCCGCGCAATGAAAAACGACACGACATCCCGCCTCGCCCGAGCACGCAAGGAACACGAATTCACTCTGATCGAACTCCTGATCGTGGTGGCCATCATCGGCATCCTCGCAGCAATGCTTCTGCCTGCGCTTCAGTCCGCCCGCAAGTCCGCGCTCGCCGCGGGCTGCACGAACAGCGCCAAGCAGCTCGGCACGCTGGCCATGATGTATTCGAACGACACGCAGTACTACATGCCTGCCACAGGCAAAGCCTCGTTCAAATACGACTACTCCGGCGGCGTGTCCTGCGACTCCATGTGGGACCGCGCCCTCATCTCCTATCTTCCGAACATGAAGGACGTCGTCGAGAAGCTCGGTACCAGCGGCACCCCGGACCAGAGCATCCGCAAGAAAGGCTCCAAATTCCAGAGCATCAAGATCTTCGCCTGCCCCGCCGACAACATTCCGCGTTACTCCGGCGCAAAGGATGAATACCCGCTCCGCTCCTTCGGCATGAGCCACGCGTCCGGCGACGACGGCAGAACGCTCGCCTGGATCAATAATCCGTTCAAGGCCACCAGAAAGACCATGGTTCCCATGCCCACGCGTACCATTCTCCTCGCGGAATGGGCTCCCATGACCCGCGGCGACCTCGGATTCGTCACCGCCACCTACAGCGCCATGTCCGCCGCCTGCACGCAGACGCTCGGCATCTATGCGAAATGGGGCGAGGACCAGGGCGGTAAGAATTTCCGTACCGCTTCCGAAGACAAGATCCCGAAATCCGACTACATGTCCCCGCGTTCCCTGCACAACCACAGCTGGAACTACCTCTTCTGCGACGGGCACGTCGCCATGATGCACCCCGGCGCGACGATCCAGCAGAGCCGCCCGGAAACGATCTACGACGCCCCCGACCACAACATGTGGACGATCGACCCCACCGACGACATCTGATCCGGGGCGCGGCGCACGCCGCACCTGATTTTCGCACAGTCCAGCCGCCTCAACCCGGGGCGGCTTTTTCTTACCATGATGTCGGGAATCCGCCGTCCGGAAACAAAGAATAATAAGGCCTATCAGTTCTATACGATCTATTGGTCCTGTTTCGTGAGGTGGACACGCCGTCCGGGGAGCGTGGCATGTTTCGGTCGAGCGGGGCATGTTTCGGTTAAGCGGGGAACACACGGCGTTCCCGCCGGGCAGGAAACTGAGCCCCCAGGCAAAAGGAAAGGCGACCGGGGAAATCACCCTGGCCGCCGTATGCCGAAAACGTTTTGTTTTTGCCGTCATCCCGCCCGCGCTTTGCGGAACAGGAGACAGACAACAACCTTACTTGTTGTCGCCCATCTTGGTCGGATCCTCGTTTCTCCGAAGATCGCTGATCTTCTTGCTGATCTCGTACGCGTTCAAGCCGTCGATCGTGCGGATGTTCGTCATGTTCCTGTTGTTCCACGGATTGAACCCGTACTTCGCCATCTGGGAGATCAGGTTCTGGCGGGCGGCTTCGGCGGGGACGCTCCTCAGGACATCGGAGAGGGACGAACTGTAGCGCTCCTTGCGGGAGGCGTCGATCCTGGGCTTGCTGTCGCGGATGTCCTGGATCATATCGAAGACCTCTTCGGCGGTCTTCCCGTCCAGATGGGAAACGGCCTCGTACGAATCCACGGAGTAATACAGGATCATCTCCAGTCCGTTGGCGAACTCCATCTGCCGGTCTTCCCCCTGGATCGTCTTCATGACCTCGCCGGAGGAAAGGTAATATTTCTCCATGGAGGAACCGTCGATCTTCTTGGTGCAGGCGGAGGTAAGGCAGAGCGCCATGACGCAGAGCGCGGCAAGTATGGACCGGCGGAAATTCATCATAGGATTCCTTTCAGAAAATGAGGAAAAGCGGGTTCGGGAACAAAGATGTCATGATTAAAATACTCCGCATATCTTTTTTTTCAACCCCTGAAAGAAAGAAAAAAGCAAAAAAAAGCGGCAAAAACCGGGACGCGCGGGCGGTTGCGGGATTGCTATTTCCGGATTTCGTGGTATATTACAGCACGACAAACGAAAACCGGGAGCAAAACACCCATGATACCGCAACTGACCGAAAGCCTGGAAGACTACCTCGAAGCGATCGCCGAACTGATCGCGGTCGAGGGGCACGCCCACGCCAAGGAGATCGCGGCGAAGCTGAACGTGAAGATGCCGTCCGTGACCGGGGCGCTCCGCCAGCTGGAGAAG
>JAGCTY010000117.1 GCA_017963105.1 Lentisphaeria bacterium | reverse complement strand
ATCTGGCGGAGCACCGAACCGATGCAGCCTTTCTGCTTGAACGCGCTGACGCGGAAACGCGCGCGGTCGCCGAACGCGAAACCGAAGTCGGTGCCGCCGTCTTCGGCGAGCTGCTGGAGATGGCGCGGGGATGCGATCGACTTGACCAGCGCCTCCGTGTCTTCCGGCTGGAGCGGGGGAAGATCAAGCTGGGTCATTTCGCCGTGGAGGCGGATTACGGGGGGGACGCCGACTTCGAGGTGCAAATCGCTGACGCCTTCGGTGACGACGAGATCCAGTAATTCATCCATTTCAACCATGTTGAGGGCCCTTTATGCTGTTAGGTGTATTTGAGAACTTCTTCCATCGTGGTCTCGCCGTTCAGGATGGCGCGGACGCCGTCCTCGCGCATGGTGGTCATGCCGAGTTCGCGCGCCTTGTCGCGGATCACGACGGCGGGCGCGGAGTCCAGGATCAGCGAGGAGATCTTGCTGCTCATGCAGAGGAGTTCGGTGATGGCTTTACGTCCCTTGTACCCGGTGTTGTTGCAGGTGGGGCAGCCTTTGCCGTAGTAGAACTTGTTGTCGCCGATGTCCTTCCGCTGGAGGCCGAGGAGCTTCAGGTCGTCGTCGGTGGGGACGAACGCCGTGCGGCAGTGCGGGCAGATGCGGCGGAGGAGTCGCTGACCGAGGATGGCGATCAGCGAGGCCGTGATGAGGAAGGGCTGGACGCCCATATCGATCAGACGGGTCACGGCGCCGGCGGCGTCGTTGGTGTGGAGCGTGGTGAAGACCAGGTGTCCCGTGAGGGATGCCTGGACGGCCATTTCGGCGGTCTCGATATCACGCGTTTCACCGAGCATGATGATGTCGGGGTCCTGACGGAGGAAGGCACGGAGCGCGCGGGCGAATGTCATGCCGATCGCGTCGTTGATCGGGAGCTGGACGATGCCCTCGAGGTCGTATTCGACGGGGTCTTCGGCGGTGAGGATCTTGTCCTCGACCTTGTTGATCTCCTTCAGGGCGGAGTACAGCGTGGTCGTCTTGCCGGAGCCGGTCGGCCCGGTGATGATGAAGATGCCGTTCGGCATGGCGATGATCTCGCGGATCTTCTTCAGCGTCTCTTCGTTGATGCCGAGGACGTCGAGGTCGAGGTTGACGACGGAGCGGTCGAGCACACGGAGCACCACGGATTCGCCGTGGGAGGTCGGGAGCGTGGACACACGGAGGTCGATGGGGCGGCCGGCGATTTTCAGCTGGATACGACCGTCCTGGGGTTTGCGGCGCTCGGAAATGTTCAGGCCGGAGAGGATCTTCACGCGGCTGATGACCGGGATGGCGAGGCTGCGGGGCGGCGGGGACATCTCGTACAGGGCGCCGTCGATGCGGTAGCGGATCTTGAATTCGTGCTCGAACGGTTCGAAATGGATGTCCGACGCCTTGTCGCGGATGGCCTGATAGAGGACGGCGTCCACGAACTTGATGATCGGGGCCTTGTTCGCGTCCTCCTCGGCGTTGGCGTAGGCGTAGTCGGAGCCTTCGGCGGCGTCCATTTCGGACAGCAGGTCGTGCACGCTGTTGATGTCGACGGGATAATACTTGTCGATGAACTTGTCGATCTGCTTCTCCTCGGCCAGGACGATCATCACGTCCTTGCCGAGCACGAACCGCATTTCGTCGGCGATCTGGTAGTTCAGCGGATTGCGGACGGCGAGCGTCACGGTGGATTCGTCCGCGTCGATCGGGACGACGCCGAGCATCCGGACGTTGTCCGCGTCGATGAGGTCGATGACTTCCTTCGGGACCTCGAGCATAGTGAGGTCGACGACGGTGGTGCCGAGGCTTTCGGCGATGTAGTTGAGAATCTCGTTTTCGGACAGGATCTGGAAATCGATCAGAATCTGCTGAAGCGGTTTCCCCGTGCGTTCGAATTCCTCCTCGGCTTCCTTCATGTTCTGGACGGAACACGCGTTGGCGTTCAGGAGGATGTCTTTCAGTGTTTGATTTTCGGAGTCAAGCATGATATGGGATCCGTGTGGTTGATTGCGTTATTCTTCGTCGCCGACGGTGACCGCGAGGACTTCGGAGACCGTGGTTGTTCCGGCGGCGGCCTTGCGGAGGCCGTCTTCGCGCAGGGTTCTCATGCCGCTCTGGCGTGCCGCGGAACGGAGCTTGTCGGAGCTTTCCTTGTTGTAGATAAGGTATTGCATGTCCTCGGTGATGAGGAAGATTTCATAGATTCCCATACGTCCCTTGTACCCGGTTCCGCCGCAGGCGGGGCAGCCGCGCCCGTGAACGAGGTTCGCGGAGTCGAGGTAGTCCTTGTCGAGGTTGAGGAGGCGGATTTCATCCGGGGAGGGCTTATAGGGCTCCATGCAGTTCTTGCAGACGCGGCGGACGAGACGCTGCGCCATGATGGCGCGGACGGAGGATGCCACGAGGAAGGGCTTCACGCCCATATCGATGAGTCGTGTCACGGAGCTGGGGGCGTCGTTGGTGTGGAGCGTGCTGAACACCAGGTGCCCTGTGAGGGAGGCGTTGATGGCGATGTCGGCGGTTTCCAGGTCGCGGATTTCACCGACCATGATGATGTTGGGCGCCTGACGGAGCATGGCTCGAAGCGCGTTGGAGAAGGTCATCTGCACGATCGGGTTCACCTGGACCTGGTTGATGCCGCTGAGCTGATATTCGACAGGGTCCTCCACGGTGATGATCTTGCGGTTCGGCTTGTTGATGGTGTTCAGGAAGGCGTAAAGGCTGGTCGTTTTGCCGGAACCGGTCGGGCCGGTAACGAGGAAGATGCCGTCCGGCATGGAGATGATGCGGTCGATCTTTTCCTGGTCGTCGGTGTAGAAGCCGAGCTTCGGGATGTCGAGCTGGATGCTGGACTTGTCGAGGATACGCATGACGATGGATTCGCCGTGGGTGGTGGGGATGGTGGACACACGGAGGTCGAGGTCGACGCCGGAGACCTGGATCTGGATGCGTCCGTCCTGCGGCACGCGCTTCTCGGAGATGTCCATCTT
>JAGCTY010000116.1 GCA_017963105.1 Lentisphaeria bacterium | reverse complement strand
GCATGCCGCCGCCCATGCCTTCGCCGAAGCCGGGCATACCGCCGCCCATGCCGCCGCCGAAGCCGGGCATACCGCCGCCCATACCGCCGCCGAAACCGGGCATACCGCCGCCGAAGCCGCCGAAGCCGCCCATGGCGATCCGGGCTTCCCAGTCGGTCTTTTCGAGCCAGCGGAGTTTCGGATTGTCGGTCAGGACGTACGGCTTCAGGACGCCGTTCACCTGGCTGTTGTCGATGAAGATCTTGGTCGCGGTACCGTCGGCATCCTTGCCAACGAGGATGTAACGAGCGGAGATCGAACCGCTGCGCTGCGTGTCGACCGCGCCGGGCTGGATCTCGCCCTTGAAGAACGTGGTGTCGAGGTCGCCGTGGAAGAGGATCATGTTGGCGCTGCCTTTGCCGCCCTGCACGGAGAACGTCTGGTCCAGGATCACGTGGATCTGGAACACTTTCTTGCGGGCGACCTGCTGTGCGGCGGCGTTCGCGGCGGTCGCGGGCTGGGCGTTCTGGGCGCTCGCCATCATGGGGACGCCGACCAGGGTTGCGCACACGGCCGTGGCCGCGGCGGCGAACAGGATGCTTTTCTTCATTTTGTGAAACCTTTCGTTGAGGTTAAAATGGTTTGCCCCCTGCCTTTTCAGGCGCGGAAACCATAGATAAAAAGATAGAACAGGAATTCAAGGACTTCGTGCAAATCATCCGCGCCGTTCACGGACAGCTCGGGAATGCCGTTGCAGTTGCCGTTGCTGTAGAACTCCGTGATCCGTCCTTTCTGCCGGGCCGACCACTTCGGAAAGCCGTTTCCGTTGCCGTTGTCGTAGATGGCGGCTTCACGGCCTTTGAACTCGAAATAATAGACCGGGAAGCCGTTCCCGTTGCCGTTCGGGTAGAACTCCGTGCCGCGCGAACCGTACTTGAAATACCCGACGGGGATGCCGTTGCAGTTGCCGTTCGGGTAGACCTCGCAGAAGCGGGCGGACTTCTTCATCGACCAGAACGGGAAGCCGTTGCAGTTGCCATTGTCATAGATGACCAGCATGCCGCGCTGGCTGGTCATGGAAGCGTACGGCATACCGTTGCAGTTGCCGTTCTTGTAGGCGCAGATCATGGGGAAACTCCTGACACGGGGGATCGGAGGATTTGCGGGATGCGGCGGAGCGACCGGATCGAACTCGGGCCGCCCCGCACGGGAATGGTGAACTGAACTTAGATCAGATCAGTCAGCCCACTCGGTGATGGCCGCGACCGCGGCGCAGTCCACGATGTCGTCCACGGAGCAGCCGCGGGAGACGTCGGTGAACGGGCGGCGGAGGCCCTGGATCAGCGGACCGATGGCCGTGGCGCCGGCAAGGCGTTCGGTGGCCTTGTACATGGTGTTGCCGCAGTTCAGGTCGGGGAAGATGAGGACGTTGGCCTGTCCGGCGACCGGTGAGCCCGGCGCTTTCTTCTTGGCGATGTCGGGGATGATCGCGGCGTCGAACTGGAGTTCGCCGTCGATGAGCAGGTCGGGGGCGAGCGCCTTGGCCTTGGCGGTGGCTTCGACGACCTTGTCGATGATCGGGTCATGTGCGGAGCCCTTGGAGGAGCAGCTGATCATGGCGACCTTCGGCTCCTGGCCGGTGTACTGGCGGAACGTCTTCGCGGTGGTGACGGCGATCTCGGCGAGCTGGTCGGCGTCGGGATTGATGTTCAGGCCGCAGTCGGCGTAGAAGAAGACGCCTTCATAGCCCCACTTCGGATCGGGGAGCTGCATGATGAAGAACGCGGAGGCGATGTGGTTGCCCTTGGCGGTCTTGAAGAGCTGGAGCGCGGGCTTCGTCTTCTGGGCGGTGTTGTGCGCGTAGCCGTTCGGGTTGCCGCCGCCGGACACGTATCCGTGGGCGTCTCCGGCGCAGACCATGGCGGCGGAGAAAACGCAGGTGTCCTTCAGCCATTCGCGGGCCTGTTCCGGGGTGAGGCCTTTGTTCTTGCGGATCTCGACGCAGACGTCAATGTACTTCTGCAGGTTCGGGGTTTTCAGGATGTCCACGACCTCGACGCCGTCGAGGGACACGCCGTTTTCGGCGGCGAGCTTGCGGATGGCGTCTTCATCGCCGACCAGGACGGGTTTCACATAGCCGAGCTTCGCGAGCTT
>JAGCTY010000115.1 GCA_017963105.1 Lentisphaeria bacterium | reverse complement strand
GCTCTTCGTGTTCTGGCTGATCAAGAAATTCGAGAAACATTGAGCTGACTTATGCCTATTTTCGAATACGAATGCAAAAAGTGCGGCCATCAGTTCGAGGCGCTTCTCAAGTCCGCCTCCGAACCCGCACCCGAGTGCCCGGAATGCCACGCTTCCGGCGCGAAACGCCTTCTGTCCCGCTTCGCCGCCGCCTCAAAAACGGAGTTCGGCTCCTGCAAGATGTCGAACGACTGCATGGCGGCCGCGCAGGGCGGATGCGGCTGCGGTTGCGGCTGCGGACATCACCATCACTAAGGTAAAAAAGTCCGGTTATGGTCAAGGCCGAACTCAAACCGCTTCTCGAACGCCTCGGCGTCGCACCGAGCAAACGTCTCGGGCAGAATTTCCTCGTGGACGACCAGTTCCGCGCGAAGATCATCCACGAGGCCGACCCGAAGCCCGGCCAGACCATCCTCGAAATCGGTCCCGGACTCGGCGCGATCACGCGCGGGCTCGTGGCATCCGGCGCGGACGTCACCGCGATCGAGTTCGACCGCAAGCTCGCGGAATACCTCCGCACCGCCGTCGTCCCGCTCGGACTTCACCTCATCGAAGCCGACGCCTGCCGCGTCAAATACGACGAGCTCTTCCCCGGCGACTTCCGCGT
Organism: Lentisphaeria bacterium; assembly: GCA_017963105.1. Taxonomy (GTDB): domain Bacteria; phylum Verrucomicrobiota; class Lentisphaeria; order Victivallales; family UBA1829; genus UBA1732. The sequence goes on along the minus strand of JAGCTY010000115.1, from coordinate 9,341 downwards.
GATCTCCAATCTGCCCTACAGCGCGGGCACCATTGTGATCGCGAAGCTCCTCGACCTCGAAACCCCTCCCGCCGACATGCTCCTGATGCTTCAGAAGGAAGTCGCGGAACGCTTCCTCTCTGGCCCCGGCACGCCCGACTATTCCGCGCTGACCGTGCGCATCTCAGCCGTCTACACGGGCCGCATCGTCCGCATGGTCCCGCCCGAAGTCTTCTACCCCGAGCCCGCGGTCGAATCCGCCCTCTTCGCGCTCGTCCGCAAGCCGGTCATTCCGCATCAGAACATCCGCATCATTCTCTCCCGCCTCGCCCGCACCTCGTTCGCGCACAGGCGCAAGAAAATGTTCAAGCAGGCCGCAGCGGTCTTCGGCGCGGACGTGATCGCCGCCGCCATGGCCGACGCCTCGGTCAACCCGGACATCCGGGCGGAACGCGTCACCGTGGACCAGTTCATCCGCATGGCGGAGTTCATCGCCGCGCACGCGCAGAATCCGCCGGAAACACAACAGGACGCCAATGCGGATAACGAGTTCGAACAGCCGTAAATCCTCCTCGAATCCGCCTCAAAATGACATTCCTACCATGAGCAAAGCCGCCGAGTTCAAAACCAACGTCATGCGCATCCTGGAGCAGGCAAAAGTGCCGTTCCGCCACCACTGCTACGTGGAATCCGGCGCGGTTTCCGGGCTCGAGGTCGCCGCCGCGCTCGGGCAGGATCCGAAGCACGTCTTCAAGACGCTCGTCACGGTCGAAAAGTCCGGCGAGCATTTCGTCTTCGTCGTGCCGGTCGATTCCGAGCTCGACCTCAAGAAAGCGGCGAAGGCCGTGAACGGGAAATCCATCGAAATGATCAAGTCGAAGGAACTTTTCCCGCTCACAGGATACATCCACGGCGGCTGCTCGCCCATCGGCATGAAAAAGCAGTTCAAAGCCGTGCTCCACGAAACCGCCGCCGACCTCGACGTGATCTTCTTCAGCGCGGGCAAGATCGGCTACCAGATCGAGATCGCGCCCGCCGACCTCGCGAAAGTCCTGCGTTTCACCTTCGCCGACATCACGGGCTGAACTCAAATATCGCGCCCGCCGACCTCGCGAAAGTCCTGCGTTTCATCTTCGCAGACATCACGGTCCGGGGAACAGTAAAGGGAACAAGCCCTGTCTCCGCGGATTTTTCATCATGATCTTCTGAAAACAGGATTCGTCTCTTCCCCTTTTCCGGCCCGTTTCCCGTCGTTTTTCAACGTCTGTTCCCCTATTCGGGAGCACCCAAAAAATTTTTGTTTATTTTTTGAATTTTTCGGGTTTTCGCGCTTGATTTTTTATCGCTTCCGTGTATTTTTTTAGGGTCCTTTTCCCACCCCCCCTTTCAAAGCCCATTTTTTATTTTTCAAGGCCAGAAGAAAATCATGAAAAAAGCAATCAATGCCACCACGTTCGTCGCCCTCGCGCTCGCAGCATCCGTCACGTACAACATCGTCCAGCACCAGCGCGCGAAGGGCATCCGCCCCGAAGATCAGAAACAGGAAAATACTGCCGTTCAGACTGTTGCAACTCAGGATAAGATCCTGGACGCGAACGCCGCGGCAGGAGCCGCGCTGAATTCCGCGACAGAATCCGCGTCCGCGGCTCAACGGATCACAGCCATCACGTTCCGTTCAGCGAGTTACGACAAGAACAACGACGAGCTCGACATCTCCTTCACGACGCCGAATTCGTTTCAGTATAATCTGCCGAAGAACGCAATCGATTTCTCGCCCGAGGTCGACAATATCTCGTACTACACGCGCGGGTCCACGATTTCCGTCAGCGGCGGCTTCAAGCCCGGCGTGACCTATCGCGTCCGCGTGAAGAAAGGCCTGGCGGACCGTTCCGGCAAAGCCACGCTCGAAAACGACGCCGTGTTCGACTTCACGATGCCCGAGCTGGCGGAAAAGTTTTCCTTCCTCACCGACGGCAGCGTGTTCCCCATCACGGAGAAAACGGTCGAGTTCCCCTATTCCGCGAGAAATATCCGCAAGCTCGACGTCAAGCTCTATCGAGCGTTCGACAATAACCTCATCAACATGTCGACGAACTCCTATTCCTACTACTGGGACGACCGGGCCGACACGTCCAACATGCTCATGGTCGGGGAGAAGACCGTCGAGCTCTCCGATGCCCGGAACGAAACGGTCAACCATCTGCTTGACATCAATGACATCCTCGTAGTCAACGATTCCAATTCCAATACAACGCGACTCTTTTCCGCCACGCCCGGCTACTATGTATTGGAAGTTTCTTACGAAAGGCAGTCCAACTGGGGCGACTACACCTACCGGGAGACCAGATACCGCAAGTTCATGCTCACCGACTTCGCGCTTGTCGCCGCCACGGTTTCCGATCCGGCCGGCGGCATCGTCCTCTTCGCCCGCCGCATCTCCGACGGCGCACCTGTCGCGGACGCCGAAATCGAGCTCACTTCGGACAAGAACCAGCTCCTCGCAAAAGGCAAAACGGACGCGTCCGGCAAGGTCGTTTTCCATGTTTCACAGAGATCCATCAACAAACTGCATGAAGGAGAAAACGACAGCAATTTCCTGAACAGGACGGGCCAGTTCGGCGACATCTACTCCGCGACCATCCGCAAAGGAAAGGAATTCGCATGGTTCCCGCTCGACCTCTACACAGGCAAAACCGACCTCACGCCCCGCGCCTTCGCGTTTTCCGAACGCGGCATCGTGCGCCCCGGAGAATCCTTCCTCGCCGCGGCGTTCATCCGCAATCAGACGGACGCGGAACTGGAAATCGGGCACGAAACGGCGGATGCCTCCGGCAAGGAGGGGAAAAATAAAATGGGCTCCCTGATTTCTTTGGATAAAGTCCCGGTCACGCTCACGGTCGTCGCTCCGGACGGCAAGGAGATCTTCTCGAAACAGCTCACGCCCGACAAGAACGGATTCGTCTCGTCCGAGGTCAGGATTCCGGACAACGCCGCGTCCGGCTACTACTCGTTCCGGTTCGGCGTCGCAAAGCGGACCTGGGGCGAATCGCACATTCAGGTCGGGACCTACGTGCCGGATCGCATCCGGACGAAGCTTGAGCACGGCGACCTGCCCGCGGGCCCGACGGCGCTGAACGAACCGCTTCAGGCCGTCCTTTCCGCGGACTACTACTTCGGCACGCCCGTTCCGTCCGCGTCCGGCAGGGTCTATTTCGACTGCTTCGCGAACGGGAAACGCCCCGACCACTGGAAGGACTGGACCGTCGGCGACGATTCACGATTCAATTTCGACGAATACAATGCGGCCCTCCTGCTCTCAAACGGCAAAACAAATCTCTCCCTGCCCTCGTTCAAGTCCCGCGGCATGTCGTTCGACCCGGTGCGCGTCGTGCTCCAGGCGTCCGTGAAGGAGCCCGGCGGGCGCTCCGTGACCGCGTCCGACAATTTCACGCTCTATCCGACGGACTGGTTCATCGGCCTGAAGGAGAAGGAAGGCGCGGACAGGGAATGCGTGCTTGACCTGGCGCTGCTCACGCCTGAACAGGGCAAGGCCGCCGCGCTCGACGACGGACGCGACATCAAGTTCACGGTCTATCACCGCTCCTGGGACTACGTGCTGGTGCAGGAGGGCGACGGCTACCGCAGACGCTGGAAGGAGACCGTTTCCGAGGTGGAAGGCGCTTCGAAGACGTTCACGGTCCCGCAGAACGCCGACCTCGCCGCGTTCACTTCGCAGATATCGTTCGATCTGCCCTCCGGCTGCTACGACATCGTGGCGGAGTACGGCAACGACATCCGCACGAAGATCAACGTATGGCACTCCGCGGGCGAATCCGGCAGGCGCACCGGCGATCCGTCCGGGCTCGTATTCAAGACTGACGCGAAGTATTACACGCCCGGCCAGACCGCCAAGCTCACATTCACCAGCCCCGTCGCCGGCGAGGCGTTCGTGGCGATGGGCGGCATCAAGCTGGATTCCTCCAGCACGGTCCAGGTCAAGGCGGGCGAAAACACCATCGAGGCGAAGATCCCGGACGATTGCCTGAACGGAATCTTCCACGTCGGCGTGTTCGTGGTCGGCAAACAGGACGGCGAATACATGCGCGCCTCCGGCGACGCGACCCTCAAACTCGACCACTCCGCCGCGCACAAGCTCAACGTCGCGATCGAGCTCCCCGGCATCGTCCGGCCCGAGACCGAGGCCGACGTGACCGTCTCCCTCTCCACCCTCGACGGCACGCCTGTCAGCGGCCAGGTCTGCCTCTTCGCGGTCGACGAGGGCGTCCTCGCGCTCACCGGGTTCAAGACGCCCGACATCTACAAGTTCTTCCTCCAGGCGGACGACTCGTTCATCAGCATGAGCGAGACCTACAGCAGGCTCTTCCCGAACCTCAAGATCCGCCCGGACGGCACCATCGGCGGCGGCGACGACGCTGCCGCAAAATCCGCCCTCTCCGCGTCCCTCGTGAAGATGAAGGACACCGTGCGCCTCGTCGTGCCCGCAGTCGCGGTCTCGAACGGTACGGGCAAGGTCAAGGTGAAGATCCCGGACCACACCGGTTCGCTCCGCTTCATGGCCGTCGCCAGCTCGCCTGACGCCGTCGGCTCCGGTGACCGCGAGATCATCGTCCGCTCCCCGGTCAGCCTCACGGTCTCCGCTCCGCGCGTGCTCGCCCCCGGCGACGAGGCGGTCATCTCCGTCCGCGCGTTCAACCACGACGCGAACAACGGCGCGGTCGATTTCAAGCTCGCCCTGCCCGATACGCTTCAGGTCATGGGCGATCTGCCGCGCATCGACGCGCTGAAGGCCGGCGAAACGAAGGATGTTTCGTTCCGCGTGAAGGCGCTCGACAAGGCAGCCGAAGGCACGCTCGCCGCCACGCTGTCCGTCGGCGCGGAATCCCGCACGGAAAAGACCTATCTCACGGTCCGCCCGGCCACCCCGCCGCAGACCGTCTCCACGTTCGCGATCGTGAAGCCGGACCAGACGCTCACGGTCGACCCCGCCGCCGGATTCCTGTCCGTGGACGGCGCGAAACTCAGCGTCTCCAGCTCGCCCGCGGTCGGCGTGACCGGCGCGCTCGAATGGCTCAACGAATACCCCTACGGCTGCCTGGAGCAGACCACCTCCGGCGCGTTCCCCTTCCTCTCCTCCGCCGCGCTTGTGAAGGCCGGACTGCTCGACGCCGAAGTCGCGAAGACCATGGAACCGAAGGTGCCGGCGGCCTACGCCCGCATCCTGAACATGATGGCGGGCGACGGCGCGTTCTCCATGTGGCCGGACGTACGCAAGGAATGGCCCGAGGGCACGGTCTACGCCGCACACTTCATCTTCGAGGCGAAGGCGGCGAAGCGCATCACGGTTGACGCGGCCGTGGAACGCAGCATCGTCGCGTACCTCCTGCGCCTCGCGAACAGCGCGGGCACATACAAGCCCGAACTCCGCGCCTACGCGGCCTACGTGCTCGCCGCCGCCGGAAACAAGGACTTCGTGATCCCGGCCCGCAACATCCTCGCCGGAAGCAAGCCCGGTTTCGCCTCGTTCCTCGCCTCCGCCGCCCTCGTCCGCGGCGGCCATGCCGGGGAAGGCGCGGAATCCCTCCGCGCGGCGCTCGCCGATCCCACCTGGCTTTATCAGACATCGCAGCTCGTCGGGATCACCGACACGACCTCGCGCGCCGGCATGGTTCTGAGCATCCTCATGAAGTGCGACCCGAAGGGCAGCGAAGCGGCCGCCGCCGAACTCGCGTCCTTCCTCGCCGGACGCATCCGCAAGGACGGCGAATGCTGGGGCACCACGCAGGCCAACGCCTGGGCCTCCATGGGACTGGCGGCGTTCGCCGAATACGATCCGCCCGCCGATCCCTCCGGTGTCATGACCGCGGCCGACCGGACGCGGCACGAGCTCGCCGGAAAGGTGCTGAACCGATTCGAACTCGCGACCGCGGGCGCGAACACCGTTTCGAACACCGGCAAGTCCAACCTGTACGTGCGTACCGTCGTCTCCGGCGTGCCGAAGCATGTGAAAGCCTCCGCCGGCCAGATCCGCCTCAAGCGCGAATTCTTCGACGAGAACGGCAACCCGGTTTCCTCGCTCAATCACGGCGAACTCGCGTACGTCCGCATCACTGCGGATTCCCCGGACGTCGTGGAGAACATCGTGATCTCCGACCTGCTTCCCGCCGGGCTTGAAATCGAGGACGACGAGCTCGCGACGCGCATGAACACCGCCGGGCGCATCCCGTCGAAGCTCCTCATCAAGGACCGTCAGCAGTTCAGCCGCACCGAAAAGCGCGACGACCGCTTCCTCGTGTTCGGCACGCTTTACGGCTCCGCATACGCCATCTACACCGTGCGCGCCGTCACCCCCGGCAAGTTCGTCGTCCCCGCGCTCCACGCCGAGGCCATGTACGATCCGGACATGAACGGAACGTTCATCCCGGCCGCCGGCGAGGACGTCTTCGAGGTGAAATGAACCCTCGGTTCCGCAATCTGATCAACAGGAAAGCCGTTCGCATCGCCGCGGCGGCTTTCCTCGTTTTCGCGGTCCTGGCCCTCGCTGTCTGGATCGCTGCGCCTTACTTTGTGGACGATCCGATGATCCGTCTGCGGCAGATCACCCCCGCACACGCCTACCTCGACCGCAACGGCCTCCCGGTATTCTACGAGACCACGCACGACTATGAATGGCGGTTCCCGGTCGAACTGGACGACATCGCCCCGTGCGCGGTGTCCATCATGCTGTCCGCCGAGGACTATGCGTTCTACGAGCACGGGGGCGTCGACTACACGGCGATCCTGCGCGCGCTGTGGCAGGACATCAAAAACCTGAAGATCATCTCCGGCGCGTCGACCATCACCATGCAGCTCGCCGGATTCGCCCTGCCCGACCACAGGCCGAGCCTTGTCCGCAAGTTCCGGCAGGCCACGATGGCGCGCCGCCTGGAACAGCTCTACACGAAGGACGAGATCCTGACCGAGTACCTGAACCGCATCCCGTGCGGCGGCAAGATCTACGGCATCGAGGCGGCGGCGCGGTATTACTTCGGACTCCACGCGTCCCAGCTCAACCGCGCCGAGGCCGCGCTCCTCTGCGGCGTCCCGCAGAAGCCGAACCGCTACAACCCGAAATACCATGCGGACGACGCGAAGAAACGCCAGAAGATCGTGCTGGACCTGCTCGTGCACCATGAGCTCATCACGGCGGACGACGCACTCTCGATCTACGAGACGGAACCGCTCCGCTACCGCGACTTCACGCAGCCGTCCGACTTCGAGTTCAAAGCCGCCCCGGACGAGGCGATCCACGCGGTCCGGCGCGCCCGTGCGGAAAAACGCGCCGAGGGCTGGTCGCCCGCGCAGAAAGAAGCCGTCGTCTGCTCCATTGACGCCGATTTCCAGCGGGACGTCAGGGCGGTCCTGAAACGCCGCCGCGACGCCCTCCCCGGAGTGCGCGACGCCGCCGCGGTCGTGATCGACAACGCCTCCGGCGAGGCGCTCGTGTTCCTCGGCACGCTCGATTTCGACGATCCGGACGGCGGCCAGTACAACGCCGCGAACGCGGTCCGCTCCGCGGGCTCCACCCTCAAACCATTCCTCTACGCCGAGGCGATCGAAGGCGGCCTCATCACGGCCGACACGCGCGTCCTGGACGCCCCGCTCCGCTACGGAGGCTACGCACCCGGCAACTTCGACGGTTCGTTCCGCGGGACGGTGAAGGCGGCCTACGCGCTCGCCCACTCGCTGAACACCCCGGCGGTCCGACTGGCGGCCACGCTCGGAGAGTCCCGCATGATCGAGCTCGCGGACAAACTGCACATCCTCGCGTCCAGCCGCCCGCGAAGCGGATTCGGCCTCTCCATGGCACTCGGCAGCGCCGGACATACCCTCCTCTCCCTTACGAACGCCTACCGCGCGCTCGCGACGGACGGCACGCTCCGCCCCGTTTATTTCCGGCACGATTCCGCCCGGACCGCGCCCGCCGGCGAACGCGTCTTCTCCGCCGGGACCGCGCAGACGGTCATGCGGATGCTGACCTCGCTCCCGCTCACGGGGTTCGAGGGGACCGCCGCATGGAAGACCGGCACGAGCAACAATCTGCGCGACGCGTGGTGTTTCGCCTGCACGGAGACGCTCACGGCCGGCGTGTGGTTCGGCAACAAGGACGGATCCGCCTCGGACGCGCTGGTCGGCGGCACGGCGGCGGCGCCCGCCGCAGGGGAAATCCTTTCGCTCGCCGCCTCGAAATACAACCTGACGCCACTCCGGAGCGCCTGGCCGAACGACGACGCGCTGGAATCCGTCGAAGTCTGCGCGGAAACAGGGCTTTCCGCATCGCCGGACTGCAAGGACACCGAATCCGCCGTGAAACCCGCCGGCATCCCGCTGGCGATCTGCGGCGTCTGCGGTGACGAGGCGTCCGCCGGGAAAGCGTTCCGAATCCTCTCGCCGATCCCGACCGTGTACGTCGCGGACGACGCCGAAGGAATCAGCCTGGACCTGACGCCGGGCGAAGGCGTTTTCTGGTTCGCTGACGGCATGTATCTCGGCGAAAAACCGGGGGCCCGGACATTCGCGCCGGGAACGCACCGTCTGGAAGCGGTCCGCGCCTCGGATTCCGCCGTGGACACAGTGGAATTTACGGTCGCACGGAAAAAATAAGCCTTTTTTCGCGTCTTTTTTATTAAAAAGCGAAAAAATCATTTTGCTTTTTCAGCAAGGCGGGCTATATTTTGAGAAGCATTTTTGTTTTTCAACCTCTAAAAGGAAAGCGTACGAAAAAACATGTCGGAACAACCGATTGATACCTGTATGGAAAAGATCGTCAGCCTGTGCAAACGGCGCGGCTTCGTATTTCAGAGCTCCGAAATCTACGGCGGCTTCAACGGCTTCTGGGACTACGGCCCCTACGGCATTGCCCTGAAGCGCGCGGTCGAACGCCAGTGGTGGCTCTACATGGTCGAAAAACGCAACAACGTGGTCGGCCTGGACTCCTCCATCATCTGCCATCCGAAAGTCTGGAAAGCCTCCGGACACGTCGACCGTTTCGGCGACATCATGTGCGACTGCAAGAAGTGCAAGACGCGCTTCCGCGTGGACCAGATGCCCGACCCGACCACCTGCACGAACTGCGGCTCCAAGGACCTCACCCCGCCGCGCGAGTTCAACCTGATGATGAAAACCTACGTCGGCCCCGTCTTCGACGAAGACCACATCGCGTATCTCCGCGCCGAGACCTGCCAGCCGATCTTCCTGGATTTCCATTCCATCCGCATCGCAACGCGCATGCAGCTGCCCTTCGGCATCGCCCAGGTCGGCAAGGCGTTCCGCAACGAGATCACGCCCCGCATGTTCACGTTCCG
>JAGCTY010000114.1 GCA_017963105.1 Lentisphaeria bacterium | reverse complement strand
GTTGTTTATAGGGGTAGTTGTTGTTTTGTTTGGCAGAGACTGGTTTGAACTTGAATCCCGACCACTGGAGTCCCATGTGGTTGGAGAATTCGAGCGTGTTCAGGCGGACGGCGTGGACGAGCACGCCGAGGAATCCGAGCGCGAGGTTCAGGACGTGTCCGGCGACCGCGACGAGGATCAGCAGGATGAACCCGACGGCCACGTACCTGTCCCCGACTGCGTCCTTCGCCATCATGCCCATCATATTGAACTTCTGGGCGATGTACATGCCGGAGAGGCCGACCGCGAACAGGCGGATGTAGGACAGCACGTCCGTGAAGCTGCCGATCATGTCGAACGGCAGGTTCAGCATCTGCGCGGGGCGGATCGTGACGAGGATGAGCACGGCGCCGGCGATGTAGACGTACGCGCCCCAGGACGGGAACGTGCCGCTGAAGACGATCAGGCCGACCGCGAGCAGGAAGTTCGCGAAGATCATCAGCGCCCAGCCGATGTTGGAGAGCTCGCGCCAGTCCTTGCGGATGCCGGCGAAGAACCGCACGATGTGCGCGCTCATCAGGTGGAGCATCGCCAGCAGGAAGCAGAACCACTGCGTGAGCTTGCTCGGGAAGCCGTCCCAGAAGGATTGCGTGAGCTCGGAATCCTTGATGCCGTAGAATTTCACGAACTTGTGGGCGGCGGCGCTGTGCGCGGGATCCGTGATCATGCTCCAGCCGTGCATCCAGCCGGGCAGGACGTCCGCCGGCAGCCCGAACCAGGCGCCGTTGAGCGCGCCCCAGATGAACGTGTAGGACGCGAGGAAGATCAGCAGGACGAGCGGGAGGCGCGCCGCTTTCTTCCTGTGAAGCGCGATCAGGCCGACCGTCCCGGCGACGAGCATCAGCGCGCCGTAGCCGGCGTCGCCGAGGATCATGCCGAAGAAGATCGGGAAGAAGAAAAAGAAGAACATGTTCACGTCGCTCTCGCGGTAACCGGGCGAGATGCCGACGAAATCGAACAGCGGGTCGAGCACGTTCAGGAAGCGCGGCTTTTCGATGTAGGTCGGGACGTTCTGGTCGTCTTCCGCGGGGTCGTCGATCAGGAGCGCCCAGCCGTTCTTCACGGCGGCGTCCTTCAGTTTTTCGATGCGGGTGACAGGGACGTAACCCTGCAGGTATGCGATCGCACCGGATTGCTCCATGCCGTCGCGTGCGGAGGCGAACTCCAGCTGGTTGCGGAGTTCGGCGAGCCTTTCCTCCATTTTTGGCAGGAACACTTTCGCCGCGACGATGGACTCGTCGCATTTGTACACGATGTCGTCCAGTTTTTCCGCAAAAATCCGGGCCTCGGAGAGCGTTTTTTCCGGCAGGACGACCGGGTCGAACGCGCCTTCCTCGAGCGGAGCATCGGAAACGAGCGCATAATGGACCATGTTCTTGTCCATCCGGATGACGGACAGCGCGGCGTCCGCGGGGAACGCGTCCGCTTTCCTGCGCTGGTCGAAGATGTTGCGCGGGGTGGCGCACAGCGTGACGTACACGCCTTTCGCTTCGAGTTTCGCGATGGCGGAACGGTCGAATTCGCCCCACGGCTCCAGCAGGTTCAGCTCGTGCCGGGCGCGTTCGAGTTCCTTGAGGGCGGACGCCTTGTCTGCGATCGCCCTGGAAACGTAGTCGACGATCCCGTCGTCGGTGATGCCTTCCGGATCCGGCGGCATGGGCTTCATCGCCGGAGCGCTGCGGACGACGCCGATGGCGCGTTCGCATTCGGCGAACTGCGCGGAAATCCCGGCGACGTCCTTCGTGGCGGGCGCTGCGGTGCGGCAGAGCTGCATGAGCTCAAGTCCGGCGAGCGCATCGACCGCCGCGGAACGGTCCTGCTCCAGGCAGAGGAGCGTGACGAGTTTCATGGGAATAATCATGCTGCCGGCTCCTGAAGTTTTTTCTTTGCGATCTTGGAACGGGCCACGGCGGCGATGTCGTTGTCGGAGATGGAGATCTGGATGAGGCGGATGTTTTCCTTCGCCTCGGGGATCTTCACCTTCTCGAAGAGGTTGACGCGCTGCGTGGTGACACGGAGCTCCTGGACGATCAGGCGGTTCTGCTCGCGGATGATGTCGCGTTCGATGCGGAGCTCGACGATGGCCTTCACGGCCTCGATGCCGTCGTCGATCCAGGGGTCGGCGGAGAAGAGGTCGTAGGGTTCGAGCTCGAAGTCCGTCGAATGGTAGACCGGGACGTTCACGCCTGCGATGTTCTCATATTCGCGGTTGACCTGGCGGATACGGAGCTTCGCGGCGATCAGGGCCGCCGCGTCGGCGTCGCCGAAGAGCATGGTCCATTCGGCGAGTCTGGCGACGGCCTCCTTTTCCTTGCGTTCGTTGGCGGCGATCCGCTCGGCGCAGAGTCTGATCTCGAGCTGGAGCTGCTGTTTTTTGAGCTGGAGCGTGGGGAGGAAGCGGGTGAACTGCTTCAGCTGGTCCCTTTGGCGTTTCAGCTCGGTTTTCGTAAATTTGATCTTTGCCATGGCGAAGGTCAATCCTTTTTGGGCCAGAACTCGTCGAGGAGGGAGGTCTTGATGCCGGTTTCGGTGCGGTCGAAGCAGTCGGCGAGGATCTTCCAGCCGAGGTCGAGGGCGTCTTCGAGATGGATGTTGAGGGAGAGGTCCATCATGTTCTTCTCGAAGAGCTTGCCGTATTTGAGGAGCTTGTTGTCCCAGTTGGACATCTGGAAGCCCATGGACTGTTTCTCGAGCGTCTCCTTGTAGTCGGCATAGAAACGGATCATCGTATCCATGACCGTGCGGTGGTCCGCGCGGGTCTTGCCGTTGACGTTCTGTTTGAGGCGGGAGAGGGAGCCGAACGGTTCGATGCGGCCGCCGCGGAGGTAGAACTGGCCTTCGGTGATGTATCCGGTGTTGTCGGGGATCGGGTGGGTCACGTCGTCGCCGGGCATGGTGGTCACGGCGAGGATGGTGATGGAGCCTGCGCCGTCGAAGTCGACCGCCTTTTCATAGCGGGATGCGAGCTGGCTGTAGAGGTCGCCGGGATAGCCGCGGTTGGAGGGGACCTGTTCCATGGTGATGGCGATCTCCTTCATGGCGTCGGCGAAGTTGGTCATGTCGGTGAGGAGGACGAGGACGCGCTTGCCTTCGAGCGCGAAGCTCTCGGCGACCGCCAGGGACATGTCCGGCACGAGGAGGCATTCCACGGTCGGGTCGGCGGCGGTGTGGACGAACATGACGGAGCGGGAGAGCGCGCCGTGCTCGTCGAGGGTGTTTCGGAAGGTGAGGTAGTCGTCGTATTTGAGGCCCATGCCGCCGAGGACGATCACGTCGACTTCGGCCTGCATGGCGATGCGCGCGAGCAGTTCATTGTAAGGTTCGCCCGCGATGGAGAAGATCGGGAGCTTCTGGGATTCGACGAGCGTGTTGAAGACGTCGATCATCGGGATGCCGGTGCGGATCATCTTGCGGGGGATGATGCGCTTGGCGGGATTCACGGAGGGGCCGCCGATCTCGATCATGTTGTCATGAATCTCGGGGCGGCCGTCGCGCGGGACGCCTGCGCCGGTGAAGATGCGGCCGAGGAGGGCATCGGAGGCGGAGACGCGCATCGGGTGGCCGAGGAAGCGGACCTCGTCGCCGGTGTTGATGCCGCGCGTTCCGTTGAAGACCTGGAGGAAGACCTTGTTGTCGAGGAGGCGGATGACCTGGGCGAGGGAGGTGCCGCGGGCGCTGGTGACTTCGGCGAGATCGTTGTTGGCGACGTTGTCGGCCTCGACGGTGATGACGTTGCCCGCGATCTGGATGATTTTATGGTAAACTTTACGCATTTGCGATTCTCTCCTTGAGTTTGGCGTCGATGACTTCTTCCTGGTGTTCGAACTTGTCGGAACCGAACGCGATGTAGTTCCAGTCGATGAACGTGAGCTGGAGTTCCTGGAAGAAGCGGCGCGCCTGGTCCTTGTCGTCGAACTTGAAGTTCGCCTTCAGGACGCCGATGACCTTGGCGAAGCAGTACTGCTGGCGCTTGTCGTCGCTGGCGGCGTCGACCGCGTCGAAGGTGTTCTGCTGGAGGTAGACGAAGTCGAGGAATTCGCTCTTCAGGTAGGTCACGAAGTCGTCCGTGTTGGTGCCTTCCTCGCCGACGACCTTCATCATCTGGTTGACTTCCTGGCCGCGGCGGAGCGTGGCGCGTGCGAACGCGAGGTCCTCGGCGGGCACGATGCTGTGATAGTGGCTCCAGCTGTCGAGCGGGTGGATGGACGGGAAGCGGCGGGCGTCGGAACGTTCGCGGGAGAGGCCGAGGAACGCGCCGACGACTTTCAGGGTGGCCTGCGTGACGGGCTCTTCGAAGTTTCCGCCGGCGGGACTGACGGAGCCGCCGATGGTGACGGAACCGGTGCGCTTGCCGTCGTTGAGGAGGACGAGGCCGGCGCGCTCGTAGAAACCGGCGATCAGGGATTCGAGGTAGGCCGGGAATGCTTCTTCGCCGGGGATCTCCTCGAGTCGGCCGGACATTTCGCGGAGCGCCTGCGCCCAGCGGGACGTGGAGTCGGCGAGCAGGAGGACGTTCAGTCCCTGCTGGCGGTAGTATTCGGCGATGGTCACGGCGGTGTAGACGGACGCCTCACGGGCGGCCACCGGCATGGAGCTGGTGTTGCAGATGATGACCGAGCGGTCCATGAGCGTCTTGCCCGTGCGCGGGTCTTCCAGCGTGGGATATTCGCGGAGGATTTCCACGACTTCGCCGGCGCGTTCGCCGCAGGCCGCAATCACGACCACGTCGGTTTCGGCGTAGCGGCTGATGGAGTGCTGGAGCACGGTCTTGCCCGCGCCGAAGGGGCCGGGCGTGCAGAACGTGCCGCCGGTCGCGACGGGGAAGAAGGTGTCGATGGTGCGCTGCTGGGTGATGAGCGTCTTGGTGGGGAGGAGCTTTTCCTTGTAGCAGGAGATCGGAATCTTGACGGGCCAGTACTGGACCATGGTCACGTCGCGTTCCTCGCCGTCTGCGCTGCGGACCCTGGCGACCGTGTCGGTGATCTTGCGCGGGCCGGCGGGGGCGACTGAAACGACCTCCCAGGATCCGGCGAGGCGGAACGGGAGCATGATGTAGTGGGTGAAGATGCCTTCGGGGACGCTGCCGATGTAGTCACCCGCGACGAGCTTGTCGCCGGGCTTGGCGATCGGGGTGAAGTCCCAGACGGATTCCATGTCGAGTGCGTCGAGGTAGAGGCCGCGCTGGAGGAAGAATCCGGCCTTTTCGGCGAGGAGGTTCAGGGGGTTCTGGAGTCCGTCGTAGACCTTGGTGAGGAGGCCGGGGCCGAGTGCGACGCACAGCATGTCGCCGGAGAATTCGACGGGGTCGTCGATCTTGAGTCCGGCGGTGCTTTCGTAGATCTGGAGGTCGGCGCGGTTGCCGCGCACGCGGATGACCTCGCCTTTGAGGCGTTTGTCGCCGACGATGGCATAGGCGACTTCATTCTGCATGACCGCGGTGTCGAATTCCACCGTGACCAGGTTTCCGTTTACGCCTTTGATGCGTCCTTTCTGAAGTTCAGGCATGTGAGTTCACGCTCCTGCGTTCGTATGGTTGATATTCGTTTGTGTGAATCATTTCTGTGCGCCGGGGTCGGTGGCAAGCACGGACAGGACGGTCCGGTCGAGCCCTTCGGCGGAGTTTCCGGCGGATCTGGCGGCCCATTTCTCCGCGATCTGGATGCGGATGCTGTAGGCGCAGACGGTGTCGAAGTTGAAACGGGTGCGGTTCTTCACCTCGAGCTCGTCGAGCTTGGCCCAGCGGGCGGTGTCGAGGATGCGTTCGCGTTCGACCGGGTTCGGGGCGGCGAACGCCGCACGGACCATGCGGTCGGCTTCGGAATCGAAGAAAACATGTCCGGGCTTCGGGGCGGAGAAGGCCGAGCCGAGCTTGGCGGCGCGGAGCTTCATGGCGCTGTGACGGAGCGCGGATTCGAAGGAGAGGTATTCCCGTGCGAGGGAACCCTTCGGAAATTCCGCGATGAACGCCTCGAGCGCGCCCGGATTGTCCGTCGCGGCGTCCTGCGGCTTCTCACCGGGGCGGAGTCCCGGCACGAGGGAGAAGCGGCGGAGCATGTCGATTTTTTTTGCGTCGAGCAGTCCCTCGCAGTCCGACATGAATTTCCCGTAGCTCACGAGCGGCGCTTCCGTCATGCGGAGGAGCGGCAGGGAGGAAACGAGCGAGATATAAAGATTCATCCGATGAATCCTTTATGGTGCTGGATGAGGAGTGTCGGGGAGGTGATCAGGACTTGATGACGGCGGCGAGTTTCGGGCCGACGAATTCACAGATGACGTCGGCGAGCGCTTCGTCGCTGAAATCGAGGAAGACTTCGGAGTTGTTGAACCCGATCTTGAAACCGGCGGCGAACCCGCGTCCGAGCTGGACGGAGGCGTTCTTCTTCAGGGTGTCGGGGAGGCAGCCGATGAGCTTCTGCGCGGCGTCTTCACGTTCGCGGGCGGGGAGGATGACCTCGGCGCCGGACGCGGCATTCCGGACGAACTGTTCGGCGATTTTCGCGATGAGTCCGGCCATGGCTTCGGGGGTCATGGCCTGCGCGGTGGCCTCGCGGACCACGGCGCGGAGCTTTTTCTGGAGATCGTCCTGCAAGGAGATGATGACGTCGCGTGCGGCCTGCCTGACGGCGTCGTCGGCTTTTTTCCGGAATTCTTCGGCGTCGGTCTCGGCGTCCTTGCGAATCTTGTCGGCCTGGGCTTTCGCCTCGGCGATGATGGCGTCGGCCTGGGCTTTCGCCTCGGCGACGAGCCGTGCGCGTTCAGTTTCGGCCTTTTCCAGACCTTCGGCCTGAATTTTGTTCAAAAGTCCCTGAAGTTCTTCGGACATGTGCGGGTTCTCCTGTGATTTGGAATGTATTTGAATTGACGTTGAAAACTGGTTTCTGCGCCGGGTTCTCAGCGGCGGTTCCATCCCGCGCAGCCCGGCGTCTCAGGGGTTATTTCTTCCAGAATTCCCACCACTTTTTTGCGGGGGCCGGGGCGGCTTTCACGCCGGACGAGATCGTGCGGCGGTGTCCGGAGGACCCGTTGTTCTGTGCGAGCTCCTGCTGAATGGCGTTCTGGTCCACGTGGATGCCGGACTGCTGCTGGTTCTGGACGGCGGCGAGCTTTTCGTTGTTCTCCTCCGCGCCGGCCTTGAACCTGGCGAGCTTCACGGTGTTCGTGGACGGGCGGGACACCGGCTTCGCCGCGCCTTTGAGCGGGATGTGGACGGAGCCGGTGTCGCCCGAGGCTGCTTCCTCTTTTGCGCGCATGGCGCGTGCCTTCAGCTCGCGTCCGGCGGGGCCGGGCGGGGGTTCCATGGCAAATTTCGCTCCGCAGCCGGGGCACTGTGCTTTTTTCTCAAGAAGGAGGATCGGAACATTGAATGTGTCGCCGCAGCGGGGGCAGGCAACCTGGAAGGTATCTTCGTCAGCCATTGTAAAAATCTCCGGATTAAAGACGCTAAACAAAAAAATAATATACTACCTGAAAGCGGTTTTGACAAGTAAAAAGTCCGAAAAAGCAGAAAAAAAGGAAAAATGCGGCAAAAGGTGTTGGATTTTCCGGAAAATGGAGTATCTTATATGATTACCTGTCTTTTCCTCGCTTTCTTTTCAGCGTTTGCACCCGGCAACAGGAGTATGGTTGACTATGAACGTTTTTACACGCAAAATTTGTGTTAAGGTCCTTTTTTCCGTGATCGCGGCGGCCGCGGTGTTCTGCCCGCATGTCCCGGCCTACTCCGCGCAGATCGCGGCGCAGTCCGAATCGTCCGCGCCGACTTCGGTTTCCCTGAAGAAGCCCGACCGGAAAATGGGGCTTATCGCGTCGCTGGTGGTGCAGCTGCTGGCGAAGGAGCATTACACGAAGCGCCAGATGGACGCCGCGTTCTCCGGCGAAGTCTTCGATGAATATCTGCGTTTCCTCGACCCGACGCGCATTTTCTTCCTCCAGGAGGACGTCGACATGTTCGCGAAATCCAAGGACGACCTGGCGCGCAAGGCGGCCGCCGGGGACGTGCAGATCGCGTTCGACATCTTCAACCTGCGTTCGATCCGTCTCGCCGAATACTGTGATTTCGCGAGGGATTTCCTCTCGAAGCCGATCCAGTACGATCCGGACGAGACGTACCATATCGACCGCGAGGACGCCCCGTGGCCGAAGGACGCCGAAGAACAGCACGCGATCTGGGCGAAGCGCATCAAGAACGAACTGATCGTGGCCCGCATGAGCGACAAGGCCGCCGAGGAGGAGGCGAAGGAATCCGCCGAAGAACGGAAAAAGGAGAAGTCTGATGCGCCACAGGAAGACGGCAGCACGGAAAAAGAGGACGAAGCGCCCGCGCCCGCCGTTTCCCTGCTTCCGCCCGAAAAACGCGTCCAGAAACGCGTCGACCAGCTCCTCATCACGGTCGAAGGCATGGATCCGATCGACGTGCTGGAAGGCTATCTGACCTCTTTTGCGAACGTCTGCGACCCGCATTCCACCTACATGTCGCCCGCCACCGGCGAGGATTTCGACATCCATATCTCCCTCAATCTCTCCGGCATCGGCGCCGTGCTGTCCTCCGAGGACGGCTACACGAAGGTCGTCGAGGTCGTGCAGAACGGCCCCGCGGACAAGGAAGGCACACTCCGCGAGAACGACCGGATCATAGCCGTGGCGCAGGAAGACGGCGAAACGGTCGACGTGATGGATATGCCGCTGTCGAAGGTTGTCACGCTGATCCGCGGCAAGGAGGGGTCGCGTGTGACATTGACGATTCTCCCCGCGCGCAAGGGCGCGCAGGCCGCGCCGGAAAAAGTTACGATCACGCGCGGGAACGTCCCCATGAACGAATCGCACGCGCAGAGCCGCATCATCGAGGCGAAAACCGAGGACGGCCAGACCAGAAAGATCGGCCTGATCGAGCTGCCGTCGTTCTATGTCGACTTCGCCGCTGTCCGCCGCGGCGACAAGGAGTACAACAGCTCCGGGCACGATGTGCTCAGAATCCTGAATGAATTCGCCGACCAGAAGATCGACGGCCTGATCGTCGACCTGCGTTCGAACGGCGGCGGCAGCCTGACCGAGGCCGTCGACCTCTCCGGGTTCTTCATCCCGGATGGCCCGATCGTCCAGGTGAAGGACAAGGCGTCCACTTCGGTCCTGCGCGACAACGACCGCGGCCAGATCGCCTACGCCGGGCCGATGCTCGTGCTCGTGAACCGCTACAGCGCGTCCGCCACGGAAATCTTCTCCGCCGCGCTGAAGGACTATCACCGCGCGGTCGTGGTCGGCGATCCGCACACGCACGGCAAAGGCTCCGTGCAGGTCGTGACCGACCTCAACAACTACATGCTCTACATCGCGTCCGAACGGTTCGACGCCGGACAGCTCAAGCTCACGAACGCGAAATTCTACCGCATCAACGGCGAATCCACCCAGATCAAGGGCGTCGAAGCCGACATCCCGCTGCCCGGATTCTCCGAAACCGAGGAGACCGGCGAACGCGCGCTCCGCCACGCGCTCCCCTACGACACGATCCGCCCCGCGCGCTACTCCGTGTACGACGGCAAATACGCCGTGACCCCGGGGCTGATCTCCGAGCTCAAGGCGAAGTCCGAGGCGCGCGTCGCCGAGGACCCGCTCTTCAAACGCCTCCTGGCCGACGTCGCGCTCTACGATGAACTGCGGAACAACAAGGACGTCGCGCTCGATTTCGACAAGCGCTGGGCGGAATACGAACGGGAAAAGGCCATTCAGAAGGAACAGGACACGATCTACAAGTCCGACCGCGCTTCTTCCTCCTCCAAAAAGAACAAGAAGGACGACGACCCCGACCCCTACCTGGACGAGTCGGTCAACATCATGCTCGACATGATCCGGGCGTTCGACAAACAGGAGAATCCGTGAGCTCGAATCGGGCTCATGCGAACGGGCGGCGGGTGAATGCCTGTCCGCCCTTTCTTTTTGCGGAAAACGGCATCGGAAACGAGCGCGAAGAGAGGTCAAACCGAGGTCTTCGAGGTAAAACGAGGCTGACGAGCAAAGTTTTTTTGATTTTTTTCTCGTTCATAATGAAGAAGAAACAACTTTTTGTTCAAAAAATATCAAAAAAGGGCTTGCTTTTTTCGAAAACATGGGGTATAATATAACCAGTTTTTGAAGCATACCGGGATTCATCCCGCCGGTTCGGCCTGTACGATCGGAATCGGAAAGGATGTCACGTTTTTGCTTTTCGTCCCCAAACGACACCAAAAACAAAAAACAAAAAACCTACATAAGGAACTACAACTATGGCAGACAAAAAAGAAATCTTCGCAGACGGCATCGGACAGATCCACTTCGCCGGCAACATGGTCCGTTTTGACTTCGTCACCCTTCAGCCCACCGGTGAAGGCGAAGCCCCGACCCCGGTCGCGAACGTCCGCGTTATCATGCCTCCGCAGGGCTTCCTCGGCGCCATGAACTCCATGCAGCAGCTCATCGACAAGATGGTTGAAGCCGGCGTTCTCCAGAAGAACGAGAACACCACTCCGCGCGGCTGATCAGCACGAGTATTTCGATCCAAAGGCAAAGGCCAATCCTGTGAACCCGGAACTTACATTCAGACTTTCTGACTGCGAACGCGAGTACGCATTCTCCTTCCGCGGAATCATTCCGCAGAGGGAAGGCGGCTTCGTGTGCAGACTTCCGGGCTCGCAGCATTCCCTTGGAACCTGTTTCGGTTTCCCGGTCAGACTGGAGGCGGGGACGCTCGCCTTCTCCCTGCCGATGCCGGAATATTCCTTTGGTTTTATCCATTCGGTCGGCGCCAGCCTTCGTGCGGGCGCCTACCGGCTCATCGAAGCGGCAAGCGATTTCTATTGCACGGTGTCGAACCTCGTCAAAACGGGGACGAAGCGGGTGAAACATCAGTGCGTCCGGGTGATGAAAGACATCCCGAAAGCGTTTGCGCACGTGAGCCGAACAGTTTTAGGATGGCGACTATGACTCAGAGAAACAAAGTTGAAAACAATTGACTCAGTTCTGCATAACAGGATGGCTCCGGTTCAGAACTGAGTTTTTTTGTGCCCCGATGAACAGGAGATGAAAGGATGAACCCGTTTTGAGTTCGATCCTGCGACGGTGCGGGCGGCGGTGCGGCCGGAATGCGGGCGGCTGCCAGGCTTTTCCGGAAAGGGAGGAGAAGGGCAGGGGGGCGGCCCGCCATGAAATGCGGTCAGGATTTGCCGCAGTCCACGACGTTGAACGTCTTTTTATGGCGGCGGTATTTGCGCAGACGGTTTCCGAGTTCTGGAAAGGAGAATGGGCATTCAGGGAAACAGTCGTGATAAATGCGCAGAAATTCCAGGCTTTCCTCGGTCGGGATCTGAAGATCGAGCAACGGCGTGTAAAGGTCGAACAGGACCACATAGGGCATCGCGAAATTGAGCCGGATGCGGCAGCGCGCGACGTCGATGAAAAAGACCTTCATCGTGTCCGGCGTGTTTCCGGTGTAGAGGATGTTGCGCGGATGGAGCGCCTTGTGGAAGAAATTGTGCCGGTGCATTTTCGCGATTTCCGGCGCGATGAGCGCGCAGAACCGCCGCCGCATGGCCGTGTCCTGACGCAGCACGCCGCCGGGCATGAAATCGCAGCCGTTGCGCGTGCCTTCGATGAACCGCGTCACGATGAACGATTCCACGAGCTTCCAATGGTACTTCCGGGTCTCGCCGAACGCCAGCACCTCGCCGGCCGGGACGCCGAGGCGTTCAATCGCCTGGTAGTTGCGCCATTCGCGGGCGGGGTGCGACAGGTTGATGATATAGCGGCGCGGGACCTTTCCCTCGCAGAGTTTCCAGGCCACGGAGCCGCCTCCGAACTCCTCCGGAAGCGGAATCTTCCAGACCAGTTTGCCGCTGCTGTTCGTCAGCAGGTTCGATTTGCCGCGGAGTTCAGGATGCTGCTGAAGATACGCCAGCGCCTGTTCGAATCCGGGTTTGCACCAGTTGGCGGGGTAGAGAAAACGCAGCGGCTGGCGCCACGGGGAAAGCGGATCGGAAAAAATGCTCATGTTTTTGACAGCTCCGGGGGAAAAAGGGACAACAGAAAAAATAAGCTTAAATATAATAGCGGATTTTTCTTTTTTTGCAAGCGAAAGACGAATAAAACCTGAAAAAAACATGATCGTTTCGAATCTCCGGGCAGACCGGACGGCCGCAAGGAATTTTCCGGCGGCCACTGCGAACAACATGACTCCTATCCTGCGATCCACGCTCTTCTGAACGGATGATTACGCTTTCTGAACCGTACGGCGGACGGAAGAAGACGTCCGCGAATGGAAACGGCAGACGCGGCGCGGACAATGCTGGACAAAAGCATACAAGGATCGGAAGAGATGCGTGCGTGTTTAGGATAGATGCAACGAATTGAACATGAGTAGTCTATATTGGACGCACAATGCTTTTTTCGATATTGTTTTGAAGCTGAATATTTTTATTTTTAACTTTTTTTTGGCACAAGGCTTTTTTTTTCGCATTTACGGTGTATATTATAGTCCAAACGCCCGTGCATCCATATTTGAACTTTATCCATAAGGACACCCCCAGCATGACGCCCTTTGCCCGCCGCACCTTCTGCACATTCCTCGCCCTGGCCGCGTTCGTCGGCACCTCGCTTCTCGCCGACGAGCCGATTTCCGGCTTCGATTCCACCGAAGTCGTCGAACGGACGCCCGAATCCATCGAAGAAGGCAGAAAGAACGTTGTGTCCGTGGCGCAGCAGCTCCGCGAGATGTTCCAGCCGATCAAGAAACGTTCGCGCCAGGTGGAGGAAGAAGCCCCGTACCTGAAGATCATTCCCTCGACGAACGACACGAGCATCCTGATCTACCGGTGCCGCTATGTGACGGCGTCGAAGCTGCGGAACAGCGTGGACGCGATGATTTCCGACACGGGCTACGTGGAATACGCCGTGGAGGAAAACCTGCTGACGATCCGTGACGCGATGGAGAACGTGGAGGCGATCGCGAAGACGCTCCCGCTGATCGACGTGGCGACGCCGCAGGTGCTGATCGAGGCGAAGATCGTGGAAGTCCTGATCTCCGACAACACCCAGCGCAGCCTGTCGTTCATGTTCAACAGCCCCACCACGATCTCCATGATCGACGGCATGGACCAGCGGTACGACGGTGACGTGTTGAGTTCCGGAGGCATCCAGACGGCGCCTCTGGGGGGCAGTTCTTCGGACGGGGCCGTGACCAACTGGACGTTTGCCGCGGGGCACAATAACTTCAACATCGCGCTCCAGTGGCTTCTGACGGCGCTGGACGCCAAGGTGCTGTCCTCGCCCGTGATCGTGGTCGGACGCAACGAGGAAGCCGAGATCTCGAACGGACAGGACGTGCCGATCCAGTCCCAGACCATCACGAACGGCAGCATCAGCACCAGCACCACGTTCAAGCGCGTCGGCGTGACGCTCACCGTCGAGCCGCTCATGATCAACAACGACAATGTGACGCTCCGCGTGAAGCCGGAAGTCTCCAACATCCAAAGCTACCAGACCATTTCGAACGGCAGCGGATATTACCAGGTGCCCGTGATCTCCATCCGAAGCATCTCCTCCTACCTCCGCCTCGCCGACGGCCAGATCGTCATCATGGGCGGCCTCTACACCAACCGCAATTCCCTCCAGCAGGAACGCATCCCGTTCCTGAGCGACATCCCGTATCTCGGCGAGCTCTTCACCTCGAAATACACCGACAAGGAAATCCTTCAGCTGCTTTTCTTCCTCCGCGTCCGCATCCTGACCCCGAACGACATGGCGGACGGCGTGCTCTTCGATCCTGAGGAAATGATTCGCACGACCAACGAATTCGGCGAGGTCATGCGCAACTCCGACGAGCTTCCGACCCTCGAAACGACGATCGAACGGGTGAACGACGAATTCATCGAGAATCCGCTCGTGACCTGGGATAAGATCTTCGGTTCCGACGACGACAAGGAAAAGAAGGACGGAAAGGAATCCGCCGCGAAGCCCGCCGAAGGCGGCGAGGCCGCGGAATCCGGCACGGAAGCCTCTTCCGCCTCGGAATCTTCCGCGCCCGCCGCGGTCCCCGCAACCTCCCAGCCCGGAGAATAAGCCATGAAGAAACCCGCGAAAGTATTCATCTTTGTGCTCCTGCCGGCGCTGCTGCTGGCGGGAGGGCTGTATTACGGCATCCGCGTCTACAAGCACAAATCCGTGTCCGCCGACCGCGCCGTGAGCAAGGACCCGGACCGCACCTACCGCGTCGTGAAGGGCGACATGACCCTCGGGCTGCGCCTGAACGGCACGATCGTGGCGAACAAGAAGCACAAGCTCGGACTTGAGGCCAATTTCGCCACGCAGATTCTGAGCGTGGTGGACGAGAACACGCCCGTGAAGGAGGGCGACGTGCTGATCGAGTTCGAGGACAGCGACCTGATCGAACGCATCGAGGAAATGCGCACGACCCTCTCCAATACCGAGGAGGAACTCGTGATCGCCATCGAGAACGAGAAGATCCAGGAACGCAAGAACGAGGTCACGCTCCGCGAGGCGGAGGACCGTGTGCGCCAGGCCGAATCCGACCAGCGGAAGTATCTGCGCCTCACACGTACGCAGAAGCGCGACAGCAATGACCTGGCGATCGCGAACGCGGAGGCTAATCTCGCCACGGCGAAGAAGAACTACTCCGACAAGAAGTATGACATCGCACATTCGGGCGTGACCGACGAAGCCGCCCGCAAAGCGAACGAAAACGAGCTGAAGAATCTCCAGAGCAAGATCGAATCGACCGAGAATTCGCTGAACCAGGCGGAGATCGACGCAAAGAGCTTCAAGCACTACGACGATCCGATCAAGCTCATGTCCCTGAACAATTCCCTGGAGCAGGCCCGCCTCAATCTCGAACAGGCGCGCATCTCCACCTCTTCCGCCCTCGTCCAGGCAAAGAAGCGTGTCGACAACCTCCGCGCAAACTCGCGCCGCCAGGCCGCCACGCTCGAACGCTACGAGTCCTACCTGCCCATGATGAAGCTCACGGCCCCGACGGACGGCATCGTCATTTACGGCGACCCGGACCGCCGCTGGGGCGGAGAGGACATCAAGCCGGGCCTTGAGGTCCGCAAAGGCGAAATCCTGCTCACGATCCCGGAAATGACGAACCTGATGGTAAACTTCGACCTGCCGGAGGCGTTCCGCTCGAAAGTGCAGATCGGCAACCAGGCGATCATCACGCCGGAAGCCATTACCACGCTCAAGATCAAGGGTCAGATCACCGAGATCGCCACGCTCCCGGTCAACCAGATGTACTGGGACGAGACTTCGCCGAAGATCTATCCCTCGCGTATCTCGCTTGAGGTGCAGGATCCGCAGCTGGTGAACGGCATGTCCGTGATCGTGGAGATCGTCTCCAGCATCCTGCACGACGTGATTTCCGTCCCGATGGAGGCCGTCTTCGAGAACGACAAGGGGTTCTTCGTTTTCGTCAACAAGAACGGCAACCCGGAGGAAGTCCCGGTCACGATCGGGGACTCCAACGACACGGCTGTCTGCATCACCGAAGGGCTGGAAAGCGGCGACGTGGTGTACCTGTACCGTCCGTACCAGAAGAAGCAGTCCGACCAGTAATCCCGGCGGGTCCGTATGAACGACGATGTGGTAGTGCAGCTGCGGGACATCCGCAAGACGTACAATCCCGGCGGCCCGGCCGCAGTGCATGTGCTGAAGGGGATTTCCTTCTCGATCCAGCGCGGGCAGTTCGTCGGCATCGTGGGGACGTCCGGCAGCGGTAAGTCGACGATGCTGAACATCCTCGGCATGCTCGACGTGCCGACCTCGGGCGATTATTTCCTGGAGAAAGTGAACGTCGCGACGCTGTCGGACAGCGCGCAGGCCACGGTCCGAAACATCCGCATCGGATTCATCTTCCAGAGTTTCAACCTGTTCCCGTACCTGACCATCGAGCAGAACATCGAAGTGCCGATGATCTACAAGCGCGTTTCCCCGCGCATCCGCCGGGCACGCGCCCTGGAGCTTGCCAAAGTCGTCGGGCTCGGACACCGCCTCGGGCACCGTCCCACGCAGCTCTCCGGCGGCGAATGCCAGCGCGTCGCGGTGGCGCGGTCGCTTTGCAACGACCCGGCGTTCCTGCTCGCCGACGAGCCGACCGGCAACCTCGACGAGAAGACCGGCAACGAGATCATGGCGCTCTTCCACCGGATCAACAAGGAGCAGAACGTGACGATCATCATGGTCACGCACAACCCGATGTTCGAGCCGCATTACGACAAGGTCATCCGTCTCCGCGACGGCCGTATCGTGCAGACGAAGCCGACCGATTCCGTCGACGAGCTGACCGGCCCGCTGTCCGGGTTCGGCGAACTCCCGCAGGACAAAATGGCCGCCGATGCGAAGGCAACGCTCACTACTACGGCGGAACAGGAGGGCGCAAAAAAATGATGCGGTTCACCGACATCGTGTCGCTGTCCTTCCTGAACTTGCGGCTGCACAAGACGCGCTCGCTGCTGACTTCGCTCGGCGTGATCTTCGGCGTCGGGAGCGTGATCTCCATGATGGCGATCTCGAAAGGCGCGGAACGGTCCGCGCTGTCCCAGATCGAATCCATGGGCATCGACAAGATCATCATCTACACCAAGAAGCCGCATTTCGATTCGTCCGGGGGCAGCTCCTCCGGGCGCGGCGCCGCCACCAGCTCCGTGGAGGACTACGGCCTCGACGTCCGCGACTACCAGTTCATCAGGACGATGGAGAACGTGCACCACATCACCACGATCCGGAACACGCGCCAGCCGATCACGAAGGGCGAGACGCGCCTGGACCTGAAACTCTGCGGCGTTTCCCTCGGATTCATGAAGGATACCTCCTGCCACCTCACGTCCGGGCGCTGGTTCAACGAGATCGACTTCCGGGAGCCCTCGACCATCTGCGTGATCGGGCAGAACGTGAAGCACAGGCTCTTCCCGCTGGGCGCGACGGACGTGGTCGGTTCGAACATCCGCACCCCGTACGCATCCTACCGCATCGTCGGCGTGATCTCCAATGACAACGGCACCAGCCTGCCGGAGGTCGGCAGCCCGAACGACCTGATCCTGATCCCGTCCAACACCGACCTCTCCATCTACGGCAACTACGCGAGCGAAAGCCAGGGGCGCAACCGCAACAAGGCGATCCTGGTCGACTACGACGTGATGCTGGTGAACGTCGCCAACCTCGAATACATCGACAACACCTCCAAACGCCTCCAGAACTATCTGGACAAGGCGCATGCGAAGACCAAGGACTGGGACATGATCGTCCCGCTGGACCTGCTCAAGCAGCGCGAACGCACCCAGAAGATCTTCACCATCGTCATGGGCGCCATCGCCAGCATCTCCCTGCTCGTGGGCGGCATCGGCATCATGAACATCATGCTCGCGAGCGTGTCCGAACGCAAGAAGGAGATCGGCACGCGCCGCGCGCTCGGCGCGCAGAAGTTCGACATCCTGTTCCAGTTCCTGATCGAGACCGTGATCCTGACCACGCTCGGCGGCTGCGTCGGCATCGGGCTCGGGCTCGGCCTCTCCGAGATCGTGAAGCGCTACGCGGAAATGCCGACGGAAGCCTCCATGACGAATATTGTCGGCTCGCTGCTGATCTCGTCGTTCGTGGGCGTGGTCTTCGGCACGTATCCGGCATGGCGCGCGGCGCAGCAGAACCCGATCGATGTGCTGCGGTCCGAATGATCCGCCGGGAACCGCCGGACAAAATGCCGTGAAAAGCACGGCGCGGCGGGAAAAAAAACACGAGTTTTTCGGGAAAAACACTGGTAAAATCAGCGATTTGGAGTATCTTTTAAATGCAGGAAACGGTTGACTGCCGTCCGCATTGCGCCGGGAAACGATTCTTTCCGGCGGGCACCAGGCGGTCCCGTCCGCGAACCGAAAACCTCCGGAGGCCGAGTTGAATCTTCTGAAATTCTCGAAAATGGATGGGGCGGGCAACGATTTTGTGGTCGTTGACTGTTCCGAGTCCGCTTATGTCTTTACGGCGGACAGCATCCGGAAGATTTGCGACCGCCGCCGCGGCATCGGCGCCGACGGCCTGATCCTGCTCTCCAAATCGCGCATCCCCGGCTGCGATCAGGTCGTCATGGAGTTCTTCAACTGCGACGGTTCCAAGGCGGAACTCTGCGGAAACGGCCTCCGCTGCGCCGCGCTCTTCGCCTATGAACACAGCCTGACGCGCGAGACGTCCATTACGTTCGCAACGGGCGGCGGCGAGCTTGCCGCCGAAGTCATTGGTCGCAATATGGTCCGCATCGAACTGCCCGTGTCCGAGGAGTTCGAGGTGCACGAGCATACAGCCGGCTATACCGTCTTCAAAGGCGCGGTCGGCGTGCCGCACGCCGTGGTCCGCATGGACGGCCTGGAACGCGCGGATATCCTGCGTCCCGGCCGCGAACTGCGTTATCACGAAGCGTTCGCGCCGGCGGGAGTCAACGTCGATTTTCTGGAGTTCGGACACGATTTCTCCGAACCGGTGCTGATCCGCACCTACGAACGCGGCGTGGAGGACGAAACGCTGGCGTGCGGGACCGGGATCGCATCCTCCGCGCGTGTCCTTTCGAAATTCTTCCACGCGCCCGCCGACCTCACGTTCCGCACCCGTTCCGGCGACCTCGTCCAAACGCATCTCCCCGACGGAGACGCCGGACGGATCATCCTGACCGGCCCGGCGGTCGAGGTGTACCGGGGGACCGCCCCCGCAGACAGATTTGAACTTAAACTGGCGACTGTTTCGGCCGCCGACAGCCCATATTCCAAGGAAAAGGATTCCAAATTATGAAGATTCAAGGTCTTTACACGGCGCTTGTGACTCCGTTCCGAAACGGAGCAGTGGATTACGATAGACTGACGAAGCTGGTCGAAATGCAGATCAGCTACGGCGTCGACGGGATTTCCCCGGTCGGCACCACCGGCGAGTCGCCCACGTTGAGCTTCGAGGAGCACGAACGCGTGATCGCGACCGTGGTCCAGCTGGTGAACGGCCGCTGCAAGGTGCTCGCCGGAAGCGGCGCGAACTCCACCGCCGAGGCGCTGCACCTGACGCGCCACGCGAAGGCCGACGGCGCGGATTTCTCGCTCCAGGTCGCCCCGTACTACAACAAGCCCACGCAGGAGGGCCTGTACCGCCACTTCGCCACCATCGCGGATTCCTGCGACATCCCGATCGTGATCTACAACGTGCCCGGACGCTCCGGCGTCGCCGTCTCTGCCGAGACCATCGCGCGTCTCGCGAAAAACCATAACGTGGCGGGCGTGAAGGAGGCCAGCGGCTCCGTCGACCGCGTGTCCGAGATCCTCGACCTCTGCGACATCCCGGTCCTCAGCGGCGACGACGCGCTCACCGTGCCCATGATGTCCGTCGGCGCGGTCGGCGTGGTCAGCGTGGCGTCGAACATCATCCCGAAGGAGATGAAGCAGCTCGTCGACCTCTGCAACGCCGGCGCGTTCGACCAGGCGCGCGCGATGCACCGCAAGCTTTACAAGTTCTTCAAGGCGATGTTCGTGGAGACCAACCCGATCCCGGTCAAGGCCGGCATGGCGATCCGCGGCCTGCTCGACGAGGAATACCGTCTGCCTCTCTGCCCGCCCTCGGACAAGAACCGCGAATTCCTGCGCCAGATCCTCGCCGACGTGCCCGTGGATTAAATCGAACAACCTCTGTTTCTAACAAAAACAAACGCCCTGGTCTCCATCATGGATGCTGGGGCGTTTCGATTTGTGATGGATTTTTCTCGAAAAAAGGAAAAAAGGTCTTGTCATTTTTTCGGACGTGAGGTATAATAGTTTGAGACAAATCAATAAAACGGATTTTCAGGGGACAGACCATGCACTTGCAGGATACTGTAGATAAAACTCTCCTTCGGCGTCATTTCTATGTCGCATTTCCGATCGCCTTCCTGTATTTCTTCATACTTGACGGTTTTCGTATGTTTACTTGTTTCATCCTTGTGGATTCTCTGGTCCTTGCGATCCGTATCCTGGTGCCGAAAAAGGGTTCTTATCTCGACATGTTCCTTCCGTTTGCCGCGGCGATCCTGGCTTTTTACCTCGCCGAGCTCACGCGGTAGTACAAAACGGAACATCGGCTGCAAAAAAACGCCTCGGTCTCCATCTCGGAAGCCGGGACTTGAATTGTTAGGACGCATTCGCGTCCGTGGGTCGCTTCGCTCCTCGGTGAACTCGTTCACACGAGTTCGACAGTGTTATATTACCGCGAGTCGCGCGGGGCAAAGTTTTTTCAATGATGGTGAGGTTCACTTTACTTTACCGCGAGTCGCGCGGGGCAAAGTTTTTTCAATGATGGTGAGGTTCACTTTACTTTACCGCGAGTCGCGCGCGGCAGAGTTTTGAGTATATGAAAAAGCCATTGACTTCAGTATTAATCTTTGTCCACGCGTCTCGCGGCAAGTAAAATGTATGCTCGTGTAAACGAGCTTTCCGAGGGTCTCGTATGCGGCCCCCCAGCGAAGCGGTACAAAAACAATAAAACCGCAGCGGAGATTATTTCTCCTCTTCTTCGACTAAAAGGATGCGGGTCAGATTGCTGATCTTCGCGGGGTAGAACCCGATCTTCAGTCCGCCGTCCGGGGTGGCGGCGAGGTCGTGGATCGCCTCGAACGCCAGTTTCAGCTTCTCGTCGTCGATGTCGTCCGCCGTGATTCTTTCCTTGACGAAACCGCAGTTCGAAATGGGCAGGTGTCCCGCCCGCATTTTCAACGAGGAGATTGTCAGAACTCCGTCGGCGATCGCGGGCGAAGCCGAGCCGCGCACGTTGACGCCTTTCACGACGGGCAGGGGGATGGACGCGGCGGCCTGAACGGCGGAGTTTTCCCAGCCGATGGCACACTCGATGCCGTCGTCCTTCAGTTCGCGGTTAAGGCGGTACGCGGCGATGTGGAGCAATGCGTTGACATTCTCCGCCGGGATCGTGACGACGGCGATGTCCGGGATGTTGCCGTCCTCGTCCACGACGGCGTCGGAGATCATGTCGACGATCTCGGACGCCAGCAGGGAATCGGATTCGGCGTCCGCAACCGTGTACGGGAAACTCTTCGGCGCGGAGAAGATGAGTGCCGCGAGAACGGCGAGGATTACGATGACCGCGACGAGGACCGCGAGGATGGTTTTGAGAAGTTTTTTCAGTTTCATTTTATGGCTGCTCCTATGATGTCCACGGCAATGCCCGCGGCGCTGGTCAGGGCCTGTTCCATGAGATAGTACGAACGGACCTTGTCGAGCGTGGCTTTCGGAAGTTTGACCTCAAGTTTCGCCTTGTTGCCCGACGAGGTCGCGGTGTAGCTGCTGTTCAGCTCCTTGAAGAGGTTCTTGTCGAGGGCGAAGAGCGAAACAAGCGTGATCTGGAGGAAGCTTTTCGCACGGCGGGCGGCAAGCTGGGCTTCCTTCTCGCCCTTGCAGTTCATGTTCAGCACGAGCGAGGCCGCGCCGGGTTCGTATTCGGAGACGATGAAGTCGCCGGAGTTCACCAGCGCGGACAACCCGGTCGGGTCATCGGCGGCCGCGACAGGAAATCTCCGCAGGATACCGACCGCGACCGCTTCCGCCGGGGCGTTCTGAATCATCGTGAATTCCGCGGCGGGGAGAGGGCTGGTCGAGAAGAACGCGAGGTCGAGCGGATTCTTTTTCCGTCCGTACGCGACCGTTTTGGGGGAAAGGAACAGGATTTCACCCGCGTTTCGCAGCTCCTGCCTGTTCGTTTTGCGGTTTCTGTGCGGTTCTTTCAGTATGATCCTTTGTCTGGTGCCTTTTTTTTCGGATACAGCGTGGTTTTTTTTGCCGATATCGTTGAACAGCTCGTCCGGCGTCTTGTCCGTGCCGACGAGGATGGCGTAGCTTTCTCCCATTTCCGGGGCATAGACGATGACCGGATCGGGGAGAGTGCCCGCCTTGTTCCAGGGGATGGCTTTCAGGTCGTCGCGGATGCCGAGGACGTCGCCGGATTCCGCCACGGCCTTGAACGTCGGGGACGAATAGAGTTTGTTCAGGTTCAGGTTCATGACGAGAGCGGCGCCGTCCGGTATCTGCGAATAGCGTTCGTCCTGCGCGAACGCTGCAAGCCCGGCGCACAGCACGAACGCCGCGACGGCGGACTTCAGAAAACGGGTCAGAATTTTCATGAGGAGTTCCTCCTTCTGTCTGCTTCATTAATTCGGATGTTCTAATATATCACATGTGAAATAAAAATCAAGCGGCGGAAGAGCCTTTTTTGATATATCGTCCATAAAAAACGCCGCACACCATACGGGATGATGTGCGGCCGGGAGGACAAGTCCTCCACTTCAGCAGTGCCGGGCTTCGCTCCGGCACGGGATAGTACTTTATTTCAAGGGTTCCTTGATGGCGTCCTTGGTCTGAACGACTTCCTTGATCGTGCCGTCTTCGTTGAAGAAGAGTTCGTCGACGCAGACGGAGCGGCGGAGGCTCTGTCCGGTCTGGCCGTCGCGGTCAAGTTTGCCGTTGTGGTAGAAGAGATAGGTGTGGCCCTTGAAATCGACCACGCCGGGGTGAATCGTGAAGCTGTTCTCGGCGGAGCCGGTCACCTGACCGCGGAAGGTCCAGGGACCAGTGATCTTTTCAGCCGTGGAATAGTTGATGGTTTCGCCGAAGCCGCCGCCACCGCCCGCAGGACGGTTGGGACGATTGCCGCCCGCAGGACGATTGCCGCCCGCACCGGGGCCGCCGGCAGGAGCCGCACCAGCGCCGGCGCCGGGAGCGCCGCCGCCGAATCCGCCCATGCCCATGCCGCCGCCGAAACCGCCCATGCC
>JAGCTY010000010.1 GCA_017963105.1 Lentisphaeria bacterium | reverse complement strand
TTACATCCCGAACGGCATCGCTTTCATCCATGCCACGTTCAACAACACGAAAGTGGCGTTCACGGACCTTCACGGCAACGTGATCGCGTGGTCCTCCTCCGGCAAGAACGGCTTCAAGGGCTCCCGCAAGAGCACCGCGTATGCCGCCCAGGTCGTCGCCGCCGACGCCGCCAAGAAGGCGCAGGCCTTCGGCATGAAGGACGTCGAAGTCCGCATCAAGGGCCCGGGCGCCGGCCGTGAATCCGCCGTCCGAGGCATCGCCTCCACCGGCATGGAAGTCAGCTGCATCAAGGACATCACCCCGGTCCCGCACAACGGCTGCCGTCCCCCGAAGCGCCGCCGCAACTGACGGTTCTTCCGTTATCCTGTCCGGGCCGGATTTCCGGCCGCCCAGTTTAACCCCGAACCGATAAACCAGTCAACTCAATTACCGGAGGTACTTCAATATGGCTTCTGTACTTTCATTAACGATGCCGTCTGGAATCGTCGTGGACGAAGAGACCGCTTCGAACACCTACGCCAAGTTCACCGCTTCCCCGTTCGAGAGCGGATTCGGACACACCATCGGCAATGCCCTCCGCCGGGTGCTTCTCTCCTCCCTCGAAGGCGCGGCGATCTCCGCGGTCCGTTTCGACGGCACCACGCACGAGTTCTCCACGCTTCCGCACGTGATCGAAGACGTCACCGAGATCATCCTCAACCTGAAGAAGGTCAAACTCAATCTGAACTCCGATCAGGTCAAGGTCCTCGAAATCCGCAAGAAGAAAGCCGGCCCGGTCACCGCCGCCGACATCATCACGGAAGGCACCGTCGAGATCCTCAATCCCGACCAGCTCATCTGCACGCTTGACAAGGATTTCCCGTTCCACTGCGAACTCGAGGTCTCCAAAGGCCGCGGCTGGCTGCCCGCCGAACGCAACAAACGTCCCGACCAGCCGCTCGGGACGATCGCGATCGACTGCCTCTTCAGCCCGATCACCTATGTCCGCTACCAGGTCAGCGCCACGCGCGTCGGCGACAAGACCGAAATGGACAGCCTCACCCTCGAGATTCACACGGACGGCCGCGTGACCCCGAACGACGCCCTGGAAAAGGCCGCGAGGATCCTCAAGGACCACCTCCGCCCGTTCCTCGGCAGCCACGCCTCGGATTCCGAATACTACAATCCGATCTCCGAAGAGGACATGAAGCGCTTCAAGCTGCTCACCCAGGACGTCGACGTCCTCGAGCTCAGCGTCCGCGCCCAGAACTGCCTCAACAATGCGGACATCAAGCTCCTCGGCGAACTCTGCCTCAAGACAGAATCCAAGATGCTCAAGTACCGCAACTTCGGCAAGAAGTCCCTCGACGAGATCAAGGAAAAGCTTGCCACGTTGAACCTCTCCCTCGGAATGACCCTCTCCGAAGAACTCGAAACCGCCATTCTCGCCGAGGCCGAACGCGCCAAGGCCGTGAAGAACAAAGCGGGAGACTAATATCATGCGTCACCTCGTACATACTGCCAAACTCAACCGCAACTGCGGCCATCGCAAGGCCATGCTTGTCAACCTCGCATGCAGCCTCATCGAACACGAATCCATCCAGACCACCACGATCCGCGCGAAGGAACTCCGCCGCTTCGTGGAACGTCTCATCACCATGGCCAAGGCCGGCGGCGACCACAAGCGCCGTCTCGCCTATGCCAAGCTGAAAATCAACACCCCGTCCGAATTCGTCCAGACCAAGAAGCTCGTCCTCAAGAAGCTCTTCGATGAACTCGGACCGCGCTTCGCCGACCGTCAGGGCGGATACACCCGTATCATCCACATGCCGGCCCGCAGAGGCGACTCCGCCCCCATGTGCTTGATCCAGCTCCTCAACGAGCCCGTCAAGGCCAAGGAGAAAAAGGAAGCCCCGGCTGCTGAAGAAGCCCCCAAGGCCGAAGAAGCCAAGGCCGAGTGAGTTCCCGCCTGACCTGACCGGATGGGCGGTTCGCCGCCCGTTCGCTTGCTCGGTGCCGTTGCGAAGCAAGGCACTTTTTCAGTGGAGGACTTGTCCTCCCACACGCAGTGTGGCCCTCCCGTCAAACGGAGGGCTTTTTTTCATCGCTCGTCTTGACCTGGGATTGTTCTGCGTCAATCGCGCGGAAACGGCGTCACGGCTGAGGAGCGGGGCCGGCCGGCAAGTCATCAAGGATGGCTTTCGCGTCGGCGTCGCCGTTCTTCGCCGCCTTGCGGAACCATTCGATCCCTGCGGACTTGTCTTCGTCCAACCCGATGCCGTAATAAAGGCACCTGCCGAGCTCGTATTGCGCGGCGGCTACTGCCGGGACAGCCTTTAGGGAAGGGTTCTTCCATTCGGCGGCGCGGCGCCAGAATCCGAGAGCTTCCTCCATGTCGCCGGGACGGCCGCGTTTCGCGAGCTGCATGCCCGTTGTGTACAGGATGACCGGGACGCCGGACTGCAGGTACATCTGTTTCCATTTGTTCGCTTCGTCCGGATCCTTCGCCACGCCGATCCCTTTTTCATAACAGATGCCAAGGGCGTTTCGCGCGAGGTCATGCCCCTGTTCGGCGGCCTTCCGATACCACTTGACCGCCTCCGTCTCGTCCTTCTCCACGCCGGATCCGTACTTGTACCGCAAGCCAAGCTCGTACTGCGCCTCGGGATGCTCCTGTTCGGCGGCCCTGCGATACCACTTGACCGCCTCCTCATCGGAATTCCCTCTGCCGGAGAAAAATTTCGCTACCGCGATCTGCGCCTCTGCATCACCCTGTTCTGCTGCGGGCAGGTTCTTTTCGTATGCGAGGATGTCGTCCAGCATCTTTTGCGATTCCGATGCAAAAAACTGAACTCCATCTTCCTTGTCCTTCATTTCAGCCGCGCGGCGGAAACACTCCCTGGCTTTGTCCCAGTCCATGTCCACTCCGATGCCGTCCAGATAACATTTGCCGAGGCGGTACAGCGCGAACTGGTCGTCCTGTTGGGCGGCCTTGCTCCACCATTTGACCGCTTCGACGACGTCCTCCTCCACGCCCATGCCGTCATAATAGCACAGACCGAGCTGGGCTTGCGCCCTGGCATGCTCCTGATCGGCGGCCATGCGGTACCACTTGACCGCTTCCTCTTCGTCCTCTTCCATGTCTGTCCCCCAGAAACAGCACTCGGCGAACTGATACTGCGCCTCGGCGTCGCCCTGCTCGGCGGACTGCCGGGTCGCTTCAAGTTTGTGCAGGTCCGCCATACGTTCCACGGATTCGGGATGCCCCTGTTCGGCGGCCTTGCCCCACCAGCGGAACGCCTCGTCCCAGTTCAATGGAACCCCCTCGGCTTTCGCGTAGCAGCAGCCGAGCTGGTATTGCGCTTCCGCGTCATTCATGTCGGCGGCGGCGCGGTAGTGTTCCACCGCCCTCGCGTAATCCCGCGCGTAATAAGCGTCCACGCCCTTCTGAAGCTCGGACTTCGCGCTCTCCTTCCCGCAACCTGCGAGCATGGCGGCAACCGAAAGAACCGCGAGAGTCCCTGCAAACAATCTGTGTCTGTTTCCGTTCGTTTCCATGGTCATTCTGATTCTCTGACCGGGGTTGAAATGAGGGCGTTTTGCCATTGCTGTTTTGTTTGCACCCGTTTCCCCCGACATCCACTCATAATATATTACGGCGATCCTCAAAAAACAAGAGGTGTTTCAGTAATAATATAAAAAATGAGCAATAGTTACGCTGTCAGGGCGACAAGGATCGAGAACAGCACCCATGCGCCGAACACGAGGATGTTCAGGACGCGGAGCCAGACCTTTTCCTCATGCCGGATGAAGAGGACCAGCGCGACGCACGTCAGGAAGACGAAGGCTTTCCACGGCAGGATCAGCGCCATCACCAGCCCGAAGCACAGCAGCATCACGCCCGCCGTGATGAGAAGCGTCCAATCTTCGGTGAACATCGTTTCGAAAAGGAAATAAAGGAAGATATACTGGACGAGGACCGGCATATCGCGGTTCAGTTCGATCCCGACCGACAACAGCAGGGCCGCCAGAACCAGGATCAAAATCCCTTTGATGATGTTCCGGCGGAGTTTCCGGCGCTTGCGGATCGCCTGCCGCTGCGCCTCGTTCACGCCCGGCTCGACCTCGCGGTCTTCCGTCAGGTCGTTCCCGGGGATGTACTCGGAAATATCAAGCTGACCGGATTCCGGCAGATTCTTTTCTTCTCGGTCGGACATGGGGCGGTTCCTTTCTTTGGCGGGATGCGTTCGAATTCAGCGGAAATCGACGGGACTGTTGCCGTGGCCGAGGGAGAGTCCACGGGCGAGGGCGTTGGAGAGGCGTTCCTTGGCGCGGCGGATGCTTTCGAGCATGGGCAGACCGGACGCCAGTCCGCACGCGATGGAGCTGGACAGCAGGCAGCCCGTACCGTGATTGCCGCACGGCGGCGCGGTCCGCGTCGGGAGCCACATGCCCGAACCTTCCGCAGTCAGGAAGAAATCGTCGAACGAACCGTCGGTGCGATGTCCGCCCTTCAGCAGGATCGCGGTCCTGAACCGTTCCGAAAGCTCGCGGGCGGCGGATTCGATGGCGTCCGGCGATGCGAGATCCGCCGGGTCGCGGCCGAGGAGCTTTGCGGCTTCCGGCAGGTTCGGCGTGAGGAGCGACACGCACGGCGCGAGGAGATCGACGGCTTCGGCCGTACCGAGTGCGGCGCCGCTGGTGGACGCCAGCACGGGGTCGAACACGACATTCGTTATTTCAAATTCACGCAGAAGTTCGGCAGTCACGCGGGCATGGTCCGCGCCGGGCATCGCGCCGATCTTCACCGCGTCCGGGGGAATATCGGACAGCACGGCGCAAAGCTGTTCTCCCAGAAAACTCGAGTCGATGATCTGCACTCCGGTCACACCGAGCGTGTTCTGCACGGTGAGCGCGGTCGGCACGGCCATCCCGTAGAGGCCGTGTGCTGAGATCGCCCGCAAATCGGCCTGGATCCCGGCGCCGCCGCTCGGATCGGACGCCGCTATGGACAGCACGGTTTTCATGACTTGAACCAGTCGTCGAGGCGGTTCAGCACACGGTCGGCATTGGTGAAATCCGCCCCGGAGAAAAACATGTCCGGCACGCCCGCCGTGCGGAGCCCGCACGCATGCGCGGTCTCGATGCAGAACGGAGCGTCGTCGAGGAGCCAGGTGTCGCGTCTTCGCGTGCCGAGGCGTTCGAGGACGATCCAGTAGAACGCCGGGTCTTTCTTGTCGAGCCCGGTCTCGCCGGTGGTGATGATGTCGAGGAAGAGGTCGAGCAGGCCGTGTTTTTTGAGGATGGATTCGACGGCCTTCCTGTCGCTGGCGGTACCGATCACGAGGCGGAATCCGCGCCGCCCGGCTTCGCGCAGGAACTCCTCCGCGCCGGGTTTGAGTTTGCATGCCATGTAACGCGCATTGAGCAGGTCGAGCAGGCCCTGCAACGTTTCTTCTGCCGTGAGCTTCAGTCCATATTCCTGCTGAAGATATGCCGCGCCTGTAACCAGGTCGGCGCAGTTCGCGAGCTTGTCATCCAGGTCGGGATGCGGCTCGGCTCCGTTCGCACGAAGGAAATCCTGTGCGAGGCCGAGCCAGACCTGCATGGAGTCGAGCACAGTGCCGTCGAAATCGAGGATCATGCCGGTCTCGTCCGGGAGCGCGAAATCCGCGCGGTCCACCAATGATTTGAGTTCACGCGCGGCCGCCTTTACGTCCGGCGCGCCGAACACGGCGGAGACGACAGAGACGCCCGCGATGCCGCTGTGTTCGAGCTGAAGCAGATTGTCCGCGTGGATGCCGCCGATGGCGACCGAGGGGATGTCCACCGCGCCGCAGATGCCCCGGAGCGCGGTATGCGTCACATGGCTGGCGTCGAGTTTGGTCGAGGTCGGGAAGACCGCGCCGACACCGAGGTAGTCCGCGCCGTCCTGTTCCGCCTTGACAGCCTCCGCCACGGTGGCCGCGGAAACGCCTAAAATGGCATCGGGACCGAGCGCACGCCTCGCCTCGCGGGCGGCAGTGTCGCTCTGCCCCACGTGCAGGCCGTCCGCGCCGATTGCCAGCGCGAGTTCCAGCGAATCGTTCACGATGAACGGCACATCGAACTCGCGGCAGAGCGTCTGGATCGCGAGCGCGTCGGCCTTGGCGGCCTCGAA
This sequence comes from Lentisphaeria bacterium, assembly GCA_017963105.1. Taxonomy (GTDB): domain Bacteria; phylum Verrucomicrobiota; class Lentisphaeria; order Victivallales; family UBA1829; genus UBA1732. The sequence continues at coordinate 30,748 of JAGCTY010000010.1, read as the reverse complement.
CGACGCGCCTTTCGCGCGGTGCTGGATGCAGGTCGCGCCGCCTTCGAGCGCGAGGCGGACGCGTTCAAGCAGGTTCGGGCCATCGTCGGTGATGGCGTACAGTTTGAGGTAATCAGGCCTGACGGACTTCATAATCGAGCCTTTCGTGGAGCACGGTCACGTCCAGGTTGCCGACGGCGTCGAAGAGGCGCACCGCGAACGTGCCGCAGCCTTCGCCCGGCTTCAGGGATTCGTAGGCGATTTGCCCGCAGACGCCGTAGGCCGCAAGCGCGGCGGCGGTCGCCTCGAACACGAATTTCGGTTCGGCTCCGGCGTAAGCCGCGGTCAGGGCGGACAACATGCAGCCGGATCCGGTGACTTTCGTCATGATCTCGTGGCCGCCGCGGATGACCGCGACGCGTCCGTCCGTGCCGCCGACGAGGTCGATCGCGCCCGTCACGGCAAACACACAGTTATACTTGGCGGCAAGCGCGCGCACGTCCTCCACGGCACGGTCGAGCGTGTCCTCCGTGATCGCGTCGTCCGGCGAGGCGTCGACACCATGCGTGGTGGCGGCGATCCCGAGCAGGGCGTTCGCCTCGGACCGGTTGCAGCGCACTACAGAAACACCGCGTTTCAGGATCTCATTGGAGAGTTCCGTACGGGACGGCGCGCACCCGGTGCCGACCGGATCAAGCAGGATCGGAATGCCGCGCCGAAGCGCGACCTCCTGCGCGCCGCGGATGGCGTCGCGAAAGGTGGGCGTGAACGTGCCGATGTTGATGGAGAGGGCGTCGGCCTTTTCCGTGAACTCAATCGCGCCGACCGGATCGTCGGCCATGACGGGCGAGGCTCCGGCGGCGAGCAGCATGTTGGCGCAGCCGTTCGTGGTGACGACGTTCGCGAAGCATTCGACGAGCGGGTGCTTTTCCCGCACTTTCGAGAAACAGCGGATCAGCATGGCGGCCTCCTTATTTCTTCATTTCCTTGAGCTTGTTCGAGAGGCGGACGGAGCAGAAGTCCGGGCCGCACATCGTGCAGTATTTGCCGGACGCGGCGTCCTCGGCGCAATGGCTCTCCTGAAGCGCGGCGCGGCGGTATTCGCGGGCGCGGTCCGGGTCGAGCGCGAAGCTGAACTGGCGTTCCCAGTCGAACTCGGCGCGGGCATCGGAAATGGCGTCGTCGCGTTCCTGTGCGTGGGGCCTGCCGAGCGCAACGTCGGCGGCATGCGCGGCGATCCTGAACGCCACGACGCCGCGGCGCACGTCCTCGGTGTCCGGGAGCCCGAGGTGTTCCTTCGGAGTCACGTAGCAGAGCATGGCCGCGCCCCAGTACGCGCCGGCGAGGCCGCCCATCGCGGCGACCATGTGATCATAGCCGGGCGCGCAGTCGGTGACGACCGGGCCGAGGATGTAGAACGGCGCGTCGCCGCAGACCTGCCGTTCGCGCTTCATGTTCATCTCGATCTGGTTGAACGGCACATGTCCGGGCCCTTCGACCATCGCCTGAACGTTCGCCGCACGGCAGCGCCGCACCAGCTCGCCGATCACGTCGAGCTCGCCGAACTGCGCCTCGTCGGAAGCGTCGGCGATGCAGCCTGGCCGGAGCCCGTCGCCGAGGGAGAGCGTCACCTCGTAGTCGCGGCAGATCTTCAGGATGTCGTCGAACGCCTCGTAGAACGGATTCTCCATCTTGTGGTCGCCGATCCAGGCGGCGATGAGCGCACCGCCGCGGCTCACGATCCCGAGCTTGCGTTTCAGCGCCGCGGGGATGTGCTTCGCGAGAAGCCCGGCGTGGATGGTCATGTAGTCCACGCCCTGTTTCGCCTGATCCTCGACGACCTGCAGGATCGTGTCACGGTCGAACTTGCCTGCGCCCGCGCGTGCGGCGATCTCGTAGACCGGCACGGTTCCGACCGGGATCGGGGACAGCCTGATGAGCTCCTTGCGGAAGAGCGCCAGGTCGCCGCGGGTGCTGAGGTCCATGATGGTGTCAGCGCCGTATTTGAGGGAGACTTCGAGCTTTTCGAACTCATTTTTCGGGCAGCTGGAGGTCTGGGAGTTTCCGATGTTGGAATTGATCTTGGTGCGCAGGGCGCGGCCGATGCCCATCGGCTTCAGGCTCGTGTGGTTCACGTTCGCGGGGATCACGATCGTGCCGGCGGCGACGCCGTCGCGGATGAACTCCGGCGAGAGGTATTCCGAGGCGGCCACCGCCGCCATTTCGGGCGTTACGACGCCCTGTTTCGCGGCGTCCATCTGGGTCTTGTCTGTTTTCATGCGTGACTCCTTGTCGTTGTCGAGCAGGAAAGCATCCATCGGCAAATCCCTTCGCCGGCATGATCCGGATCAGGTCTCATGCGCCGTTCTCGGCGCATACGGGTCGAAGCCCTCCGGCTTCCTCTCAGCCCGCCTCGGCGGACTCCCCTGCTCATTCCGTGATATGTTGATTGTTGTCTGAGTTCAGTTGACGATCGAGTCGGTCGACTCCTTCTGCTGTTTCTGGAAACTGCCCGGCTGCTGGAAGAGGAGGCGTTCGTCAAGCGCGAAGATCCAGCCTTCCTCCTTGCCCGGTTCCAGGTACGACTGTACGATCTTCCAGCCGTGTTCGTAGAGGTAGGACGCCTGGGAGACGCGCGGCCAGAGCAGCACGGCGTATTTCGATCCGAACGCCTTGTAGACGTCTTCCGGGTACGGGTCGCCGCCGAGACCGGGCGTGGTCGAGGTCAGCAGCATCGTGCGCCTCGGATCCCGCGAATACGAGAACATCGGGTCCATGCCCCACTGCCACAGGTGTTCCTGGTCGTTGTAGAAGAGCGCCGGGAAATCGCTCCAGTCCAGGTTGACGACCGGACGGCCCGCGGGCACGTTTTCCTTCAGGAACGCGATCATCTTCGGCAGCGGCTGGACCAGCACCTGCGGGCATTCCTTCACGAAGAGACGGGATGAATAGACGCCCAGTCCGAGCGACAGCAGCGCCAGCAGGCACGGCACGCCCCATCGGAACCGGCTCAGCGGCAGACGGAACCCTTCGCGCGTCATGTGTTCCAGCAGGAGCAGAAATGCGATCACGACGAACGGTCCGGCGTATTCCACGGTACGCGCTGCCACGAGGATGCCGACGGTGAATCCGCACGCGAGGACCGTGACCGCGATGACACCCGGGTCGATCTTCCACAGCCCCTTGCGCTCGACGAGGCGGACGAACATCATCAGGATGCACCAGGCCATGAGGTAGAGCGGGGAAACGGTCCTGTTGAACCCGAAGTGCGGCGGCATCATTTCACTGGGCTTCGCCAGGCGGACGCCCGCCATCATGGGGGCGATCAGGGCGTCCCACGACTGGGCTTTCCAAATGATGAACGAATTCGGGAACTGCGGATGGAACGTGAGGCCGAGCAGTACGGCGCCGAGCGACAGAACCGGCAGCAACAGCTCGCGCCAGCCGCCGCTTTTCAGCCGCGACAGGGCGAAGACCAGCGGGATGATCACGATAAAATGCGGGTTCGAATAGCTCCATGCGAAGCAGAACGACAGCACGCCGACCGCCGTCAGACGGAACCGGAACGACCCTTTCGCCAACAGCCCGGTCGTGAACGTCAGGAACGCGATGGACAGGATGTGCGGACGCAGTACGGACAGGCGGAACGTGTAGTTCGGCACGATGACCGAGAAGAGCGGCGCCCCGAGCAGAAGATAAAGCGGGCGCACGCCGAGACGGCGGGCCGCGAAAACGCAGCCCAGAATCGCCAGCGCGGAAAAGATCAGCGCGGCGGCGTGGAACGGAGGATTTACGGCCGCGCCGAACGCCTTTTCGACCGCGAAGATGACATTCAGCCCGGCGTGGTACAGCAGCTCCTTGTCCGCGAAATGGTCCTTCCAGAGGGACATCTGCGTCCATGGGAATTCTTTTGCCGCATACACCCCCGGCCCGAGTTTCGCCATCATCGCGTGGTACAGCGCGTCCTGAGAGTTCTCGCCGGTCTTCATCACGCAGATGCGGAGCGCCCCCAGCCACACGACCGGGATCAGGAAGGCGAGTACGAGCATGATCCGTCCGGCCCGGCCGATTCCCGTGCGGGGGCGCGCGGAGACCTCCGGAGCCGCGGTTTCGTCCGGTGCGTTTTCCCTTGTCTGTGTCTGTGGTGCGTCCTGCTGGTCCACGAAATAAATCCTTCCGGCATCGGGCGTTCGAAGCCGAGGCGGATGCCTTTCCTGCGTGCGAAAAAAACATTATCTCAATAAAATACAGCCGAAACGCCCGAACTTCAACCGGAAAGCGGAAGATATTCGTTCTTTTTCCGAAAAAAACGCCGATTCCGCGCCGGAAAGCGGTTAATGTCGGCCGCCCTGAATGCCCGGCTGACGGTGCGCGGTCGTGCCCGACGGAAAAAACATGCCGGAAAAACGCGAAAAACCGCCGAAATCATGTTGAAAAATGCGGGAAAAGATGTACATTACTTTTTCGTAAAAACAATTCATCTGCTTACCTTATGGTTTTCCGACATGCCGATGCGACTGTTCCATACGATAAAACTCCTTCAGCGAGAAGCCGATACGGTGTTCCGACGTACACGTGTCCCGATCCTCTCCCTGATTCTGTTCCTGTTTGTCTCCGCTCCGGTTTTCGCGCAGATCGCGGACGCCGCGGATGAGGATGCGGAATCGGAAGAGCCCGCGGGATATGTAGTGGAATACGGCGACGAGGAGGACGACGGGGAATCCGAAGCGGAAGACGAGAAGGAACCGGAAAAAGCCGAAGAGGGGGCATCCGCCGCTTCCGCCGCGGTCGCGGCCGTATCCGCATCCTCCGGAGAGACCGAGGAGCCCCCGCCCGCCGCCGAACGGCGCACCCGCTGCATCCTGCTGCTTTTCCCGTTCACATCCTCCTATGCGGAGCATATTTATGTTTCGAACACCATATCGAAGCACGTGGCGTCGCTGGACGATTCCTTTGTGGTGATGCAGAAGGAATTCGATATGCTGAGCGCCTCGCAGGAAGAGATCCAGAGCCGGTTCGAGGAGCTGAAACCGCTCCTGGACAGCGGCGACGTCTCGGCCGTGATCGGCATCGGCCAGGAGCTTCTGCCGCTTCTGTCCAGAAACGCCGACCTGATCCCGGAGAAAACGGCCCTTCTGCTCTTCAGCGAACGGAAGCCGCTGGAGAACGAGTTCGCTGGCCGCGGGAACATCGGCGGCGTCTTCCTGGACAATCCGGTGGAGAAAACGCTGGACCTGGTCTTCCAGGTCTTCCCCGACGCGAAACGCATCATCCCGCTCGCGGGCCGCACGGAAGCGGGGAAACGATTCATTGCGGGCGTGCGGGATGTCATGGCGCAATCGTATCCCGATGCGGAATGCGTGGTCATCGACAACAAAACGGTGGACACGCCGGAGATGATTCAGCGCGTCGCCCGGTTCGGCGCGGATAAGGATTCCGTGGTCCTGTTCCACTCGTGGTACGGGCTCAACGCCGTGAACCTGGCGTCCCTTTCGTTTTTCCTGGAGCGTCTCTGCCTCAATCCCGACGTCCCGGTTTTCGCCGTTCACGATTCGATGTTCGCGTTTCCCGTCGCAGGCGGGACCGTGTGCCAGTCCGAGACGTCGGCCGAAAAGCTGATCGGACTGCTCGACCGCTGCGTGCTGTCCGATGAATCCGCCCGGGGGGAATGGGAGACTGTCGAGGCGAAGAGGATCATCACGGCAAGCAGTTTCCAGCGGTTCGGCATCAGCCGCCGGACCAACTCGGAAAACCTGATGATCAGCATGGACACGCAGTCGCTGTTCCGCCGGGAGAACGCCCGGACGCTGGTCGCCGTGACGTTTTCCGCGGTGCTGATCCTGGCGCTGCTCGGCTACATCGCGGTGTGGGACCATTACAGACGGCGTCTGCTGAAGCTCCTGCGCGCCGTGTTCAAGCAGATTCCCAGCAGCATCGTCGTCGGCAGCCGCAACGGCATCGCGCATTTCATCCATGTGGGTAAGTTCGGCGAGGACAGCGGCGTCGTCCAGTTCCCCGTGAGCGAGCTCCCGGAATATGCGGACGAGACGTTCCGGCACGCCTGGGAGGAGGTTTTCGCCACGGGCGAGCCCCAGAAATTCCAGATGGCGACGGGCAGCCGGCACCGCTCCGTGGAAATGGCGCTTTTCGAGAACAAGAAAATATTCGGACGCGACACGGCGTTCTGGATTTCGCACGACGTCGAGGAGCTGCTCCAGGCCCAGAACGAGCTGAAAGCAGGCCTCGCGAACCAGGAAAAGCTGAACGACCTTTTCGCCGCCTCCCTGAAGATGCTTTCCTCCGACGCCACCGCGGTCGACATGACCAACGACGTGCTGTCGTTCATCGTCCGCAGCGTGAAGGAGCATATGAAGGCGGATTTCTGCTGCGTCATGCGGTATAATTTCGAGGAAATGGGCATGGAGCTTTTCGTCAGCGAAGCCTCCGACGGCATTACGGTAAACGAGGATAAGCATTTCATCCCGTTCCCCGAAAAGAAGGACGACAAGCTGATGGCCCGCCTGGAGAACCACATGTCTGTGGTGCTGAACGACTTCACGGCCTCGCTCTTCATGAAGCCGGACGCCGCGCAGACCGGAAGCCGCCGCCCGAAACGGGTCAGCATGTGCATCTCGCCGGTCTTCATCGACGGCAAGCTCTGGGGACATCTCGCCGCCGTCCACCAGAAATCGAAATACGAGTTCTCCGACCAGTATCTTCAGTTCCTCCAGGGAACGGCGCATGTCGTGGAGGCCATGCTCGAATACCGTTTCATCCACTCCAGGCTCGAACGCGGCGAGTACGAGAAGCAGCTCATCATGGAGAACCTGCCGCTGCCGCTGATCCTGCTCGACCGCAACCTGGACCTGATCCAGCGCAATTCCGCGGCCCAGAAGGATCTGCTCGGTTTCCCGGACGCGCTCAGGAACAGCCTTTGCCACACCGTCTTCTGCAAGGCGGGCGTCCCGCCGGAGGACTGCCCCGTCCGCGGCGTCCTGGCCGACTTCAAGCCGCACGTGAAGGCCCTGACGTTCGGCGGCAAGGACTACATGGTCCACGCCTATCCGATCCTGATCGGCGGCGAGCTCACGAACATCCTGCTGGCGTGGTTCGACATGACCGCGGAAAACGAGAGCCAGCGCAAGATCGAAGCCGCGCTCCGCGAGGCGAAGGACGCCAGCAAGGCCAAGAGCCTCTTCCTCGCCTCGATGAGCCACGAACTCCGCACGCCGCTGAACGCCGTGATCGGGTTCTGCGAGCTCCTGCAGAACAGTTCGCTGTCCCGCGAAAGCCAGCTCGAATACCTCAAATCCATCTCCGTGGCCGGCCACACCCTGCTGGACCTCATCAGCAACATCCTCGATACGTGCAAGCTGGAGACCGAAACGATCGCCCTTCAGAACGAAAAGACCGACGTCCGCAGGATCGTGACCGAAATGGTCAGCATGTTCAAGTCGCTCGCCGAGAAAAAGCAGCTCGCGCAGCCGCTGGTCGTCCCCGACGATCTGCCCTATGTGGTGCTGGACCGGATGCGTCTGCGCCAGGTGCTGGTGAACCTGCTCGGCAACGCCTTCAAGTTCACCGACCGCGGATACGTCGGCATCAAGGTTTCCTGCAGGATCCTGGAACAGGGCAGGTGCCGCCTCGCCATCGCCATCCGCGACTCCGGCATCGGGATCTCGCCCGACAAGAAACAGAAGGTCTTCGAACCGTTCGTTCAGCAGGACGCCGTCCGCGACACGCACGTCTACAAGGGGTCCGGGCTCGGCCTCGCCATCTGTGACCGCTACATCAAGGCCATGGGCGGCAGGATCGACCTTGACAGCGATGTCGGAACGGGCAGCGTCTTCACCATTGTCTTCGAAAGCATCCCGTACATCATCCCGACCGAGGAGGAACGCGCCGCCGAGAAAAACGGGGAACCTTCCGCCGGGGAACAGCTCCCCGCGAACGCGTTCGGCGGGGCGGTGACGCCCCAGAAGCCCGTGCCGAAAGTCGATCTGGACGGATACAACGCGCTCATCGTCGACGACGTGCCGATCAACCTGAAGGTCCTCGGCGCCATGCTGAAGGGCTTCCACCTCAATCTCGTCCAGGCCGGTTCCGGCGACGACGCCCTGGCGAAACTGCCGGAGGCCAGTCCGGACCTGGTGCTGACCGATATGTGGATGCCTGGCATGTCCGGCGAAGAACTCGCGCGGGAGATCCGGGCCACGCCGGACGGCGACAAGGTGGTCATCATGGCCGTGACCGCGGACGTCGAGAACCAGAACAATTTCGATATGTCCGTGTTCGACGGCATTCTCCTGAAGCCCGTCACGAAGACGACCCTCGCGTTCGCCTTCCAGGAAATGATCGACAAGGGCCGCATCCGGCCGAAGAGCTGACCGGACCGCTTCCGCTTTCCCGGCCTTCCGCCCGCGGATGAACGGACAGCCGCCTCCGGCGCGTTTGCCCGCGGCCGGAAGTCGTCGTTTCCGCGCCTTGTTCCGCACCTCATCCGGGGTTCTCTTTTCGTCGTTTCCGCGCCTTGTTCCGCCCCTCATCCGGGGTTCTCTTTTCGCCGTTTGCCGCATTCTCCGTTTGCATTTCCCCCTCCGCGTGCTATATTATTGTTTACTTATTTTCAGAACCAGAAAGGACTCGGCACGCCATGTCACAGGAAAACTTCCTCCAGCAGAATTTTGCCGCCAGAATCGGCGGTTCCGGCTTCGGCAAGGACACCAAAATCTACAAGTTCGAGAAGATCAAACGCGCCAAACGCGCCGCCGCCGCGGAGAACCCCGGCGTCGAGCTGATCGACATGGGCGTGGGCGAACCCGACGACATGGCATTCCCGTCCGTGGTCGCCCGTCTCGCGGAAGAGGCCGCGAAGTGGGAGAACCGCACCTACGCCGACAACGGCTGCGCCGACTTCAAGGCCGCCGCCGCCCGCTACATGAAATCGCTCTACGGCGTCGAGCTCGATCCCGATACTCAGGTCGTCCACGCGATCGGCAGCAAGTCCGCCCTCACGCTTCTCCCGTCCTGCTTCATCAACCCCGGCGACATCGCCGTCCTGACCGTCCCCGGCTACGGCGTCCTCGGCACCTGGACCGAATACCTCGGCGGCGAGGTCGTCAAGCTCCCGCTCCTCGAGGAAAACGGATTCCTGCCCGACCTCGATTCCCTCACGGAAGACCAGCGCAGGCGCGCCAAACTGCTTTACCTGAACTACCCGAACAACCCGACCGGCGCGTCCGCCACCGTCGAATTCTTCACGAAGGCGGTCGAGTTCGCCCGGCAGAACCATATCCTCATCGTGAGCGACGCCGCCTATGCGCCGCTGAACTTCTCAGGCAAGCCCCTCAGCATCCTGTCCATCCCCGGCGCGTTCGAGTGCTGTGTGGAACTCCACAGCATGTCCAAGGGCTTCAATATGACCGGCTGGCGTCTCAGCTGGGTCTGCGGCAATCCGCTCGCCGTGAAGGCGTTCGCGACCGTGAAGGACAACGCCGACAGCGGACAGTTCCTCGCGATCCAGAAGGCCGCCATCGCCGCGCTCGACGACCAGGCCGCCATCACGCCCGCGATCTGCGAGAAATACCACCGCCGCCTCACCAGCATGGTCGAAACGCTGAAGAAGCTCGGTTTCAACGCCAAAGTCCCCGCCGGCAGCTTCTACCTCTACGTGAAGGCCCCGAAGGCCACGGCCGACGGCACGCAGTTCGAAAACGGCGAGGCGTTCAGCCAGTGGCTCATCCGCAACAAGCTCATCAGCTCCGTGCCGTGGGATGACGCCGGACACTTCGTCCGCTTCAGCGCCACGTTCGTCGCGCGCGGCGGCATCGAGGACGAAAAGCGCGTCCTGGACGAGTTTGCGCGCCGCCTGGGCGACTGCAAGTTCGTTTTCTGATCCGCACATTCCTTCCACGTTTTCACGCAAGGAGCCGGTTTCCCGATGCATGCGTTCCGTTTCGACGACCTCGCTTCGACCGAACCCGGCTCTTCCTTTGCTCTTGATTCGAGGGAGGAAACCCATCTTTTCCGCATCCTCCGGGCGCGCCCCGGCGAAACGGTCGCGGTCCTGGACGGGCACGGTACGCTCGGAACGGCCGTAGTCGAACCGGATCGTCGGTTGCGTCTGGAGTCCAGGCGCACCGTGCCGCCGCCCGCGCGCCGTCTGCATCTCTTCTTCGCCCCGCCGAAAAAACAGAAGCTCGACGCCCTGCTGAAACAGGCGGTCGAGCTGGGCGTGTACGGGCTGGTGCCCGTCCTGTGCGAACGCTCCGTCGTTCAGCCGGACGAAAATTCGGTCGCCGGACGCTGGATGGACCTTCTTTTCGAAGCCTGCAAGCAGTCCGGCAATCCGTTCCTCCCCGAAGTCGCGAACCCGATGCCGTTCGCGGCAGCGCTCGCCCGCGCCCGCGAGACCTGCGGCGCGCTGGTCGTCGGGTCCAACCGCACGGGCGTCGCCATTGACCTCGGCGCGGCCTCCGACGTCGCGTTTTTCGTCGGGCCGGAGGGCGGGTTCACGGACGCGGAGACGGAGGCGATGTTCGCCGCAGGAGCCGTCCCGCTCCGGATCGGGGACTGGACGCTCCGCGTGGAGACCGCGGCGGTCGCCGGGCTGGGCGTGCTGAACGTGCTAATGAATCACGGATGACACCGAATGCCTGTGTCCGAGCGTTAGCCGCGCGCTACATCGTCACCGCTTGAGGTGTGTTCTTGAGGATCAGGACACTACATCGTCACCGCTTGCGGTGTCCGGCTCCGCTCGGACATGTATCCTCACGCAGCAAAACACTACATCGTCACCGCTTGCGGTGTGCGCAGGATGATCTCCGTGATCTCGGACGGTACGCCGAGCCGGAACATGAATCCGTTCCAGAGGCCGGCGCCGCTGCTCACGTACAGCGTCATGCCGTCCACCTGATACAGTCCGGAAACAAACCCCCTGTTGGCGATTTTCACCAGCAGGGCGGGCAGGCCGGCGATCATGCCGCCGTGCGTGTGGCCGGAGAGCTGAAGCGAAACCGGGTATTTCGCATAATCGTGCGCGAACCGCGGCTGGTGCGACAGCAGGACGACCGGAGCGCCTTCGGGAGCGCCCGCGAGCGTCCTGTCCAGGTCGGGCGTCTCGCGTCCGATGTACATTCTGTTGCCGCTCATTTTGTCCGGAAGTCCGGCGACCACGAGCTTCGCGCCGTCCTTTTCGATCACGATATGGCGGTTGAGAAGCGTTTCGATGCCGACCGAATCAAGGAACCTGATCCAATCGTCGAACCCGCGGAAATACTCGTGGTTGCCCGGCGAGGAGTAGACGCCGTATTCCGCGTGCAGGTCACCGAGCGGGTGCATGTTCGGCCGGATCTCGTTCGGCTTCAGGTCGCCCAGGTCGCCGCCGAGCAGGATCAGGTCGGGATGGAGGGCGTTTGTGCGGCAGACGACCGTCCAGAGATAAAGCGACGAGCTGGTCCTGCTGATATGGGTGTCGGTGATGTACGCGATGCGGAATCCGTCGAATGCCTCCGGCAGGCCGGGGACCTCGACTTCGACGGGCCTGACTTCCGGCGGCGTGACGGCGCAGTATTCGCCCCATGCCGCCAGCAGTCCGGCGACGGCCAGGATGGCCGCGATGCTGTATTTCAGCATTTTGTCCGGGACGCGGCGTTTGCCGAGGCGCATGGCGAGCAGGGCCATGTCCCGCAGGAAGAAGAACGGCGAGGAGAAGACGAGCACGCCGGAACACCATGCGGCGATCAGGAGCGGGATCCGCGGCAGGATTCCTGCGAACAGAACGACCTGGAGCAGGATGGCGAGGAGGAACAGCCCCAGGGCGATTGCCGGGCGGTATTTTCGTTTGACGGGCAGGGACAGCCCGATGCTGCATGGCGCATAGGCGACGGTGATGAGAAGCAAGGATATCCAGATCATGAATCGAACGCTCCGGAAAGCAGGAAGAAACTGAATGAAAAACGGCCTCCGAAGAGCCGGAAAACGGAAATTTCTTTAATTTAAACGCCTTTTCTCTTTTTTCAAGGTTTGATTTTTCGATTTTTCATTGTATATTGTTGGAAAAAGATTTTCCGTCTATCCTGCATGACCTGAAACACGAGGTGCGATATGAAATTGTTTACCGCAGTCGCCGCAATCCTGTGCGCCGGAGCCGCCGCGTTCGCCGCGGATTCCCCCGACGTGAAGAAGTTCACGTTCTCGAACGACGTTGAGGTGTACGCCATCCGCGACAAGGCCACGACGATGAAGTCATCCCTTTTCAGCGACTATACCAAGACGTCCACGCTCAAGAAAGATAAGCTGAAAGCGGAGTATCCGGCATCCTGCAACTGCTTCGTGATGCGCTACAACTTCAAGACCTACCTCATCGATGCCGGCAATTTCGATGCGAAGGGCTCGCTCGTCACCAAGCTCGCCAGCGTCAACATCCGCCCGAAGGGGGTCGACTACATCCTGCTCACCCATCTGCACCCGGACCACGTCGGCGGGCTCGTCGACAAGGACGGCAAGGCGGTCTTCCCGAACGCGAAGGTCTATCTGTCCTACGAGGAGTGGAAACACTGGAGCCCGATCATCGCGAAGCAGAAACCCACGGAGCTTCTCCGGCAGTTCCGCGACGCCTACAACGGACGCATCCAGACCCTGAACTTCGGCGAGCCCATCGTGCCGGGTCTGTACGCAGTCAAGGCGGTCGGGCACACCCCCGGCCACTGCTTCTACCGCCAGGGCAAGCTCCGGTTCGTCGGCGACGTGGTCCACGCGGTCGACCTTCAGGTCGAACATCCCGAGTATTGCGCCTCGTTCGACGCCGACCAGAAGCAGGCTTACCAGACCCGCGTGTCGTTCCTGGAGTCCATGAGCAAGGAAGGCAACATCGTCTTCGGCGCGCACATCCCGTTCCCCGGCGCCGGCTACATCGTGAAGGAAGAAAAAGGCTACAAATTCGATCCGTACCAGCCGTCGAAGTGATTCGGCGCCGGAAAACGCGGCGGATGGAGACGGAAACCGCCGATTTTTCCGGAAAACCTCGTTTTTTTTCTGTATTTTTAACGTTTTGCTATTTGCATTTCTCAAGAAATCCGGTATAATATATAGTGCATATTGTTTCCTCCGCCGGGAAACAGCCCGAACCCAGACAACAAAAACATAACATACCAAAAATCAAACACAATCGAAAGGTAAGCTCAAAATGAAACATCGTAAACAGGCGTTTACCCTCATCGAGCTGCTGGTCGTCATCTGCATTATCGCGATCCTGGCGTCCATGCTGCTGCCCGCCCTGCAGAGCGCCCGGGAAAGCGCCAGCACCGCGACCTGCCTCAGCAACCTCGGCCAGTTCTCCAAGGCATTCCAGATGTATGCTACCGGCTACAACGACTACATGCCCGCGCTCACCAGCCCGCAGACCGGATCCAGCTGCAGCTGGGAGTATGCCCTGATCGATGCCCTCGGGCAGGACCGCAACAGATCTCCGTTCAGAAACTCCTTCTTCTGCGAAGCCGACGCCTCCAGCGAGACCGCGGCGGTCGGCGGCAACAAGAAGTCCTACAGCCTCAACAACCTCCAGGAAGCCGTCCATCCCTACATCCCGAACATGCTCGAAGCCAACGGCAAGGAAGGCAAAGGCAATAACGGCAAGGGCTACATCAGCGGCAACAAGACCACCGCGATCCACACCGCTTCCGACCTGATCATCATCGGTGAAAACGTTTCCGAAGGCAACAACATCGGCAGCGCCACCTTCTCCAAGACCAGCATCAACAGCCCCGGCTCCGCCAGCGCCGTTCACCAGCAGATCTGCATCGTCAAGCGCTACACCTCCCACAACACCGCCGGCGAACTCTTCCTCGACGGCCATGCCAAGCACATGAAGCCGCAGCAGACCTTCCCGACCAAGGAAGGACTCCTGATCGCCAAGAAGACCTCCTACGGCGACAGCAACCCGACCGGTTGCACCTATATGGGATTCGGTTCCTGGACGGACTGCCCGAAACGCAAAGTCGGCGACTCCTGCTCCGATCCGGATACCTGCCACAAGAAATAATCTTTCCGAACGCTTTCCGGGATGCCGCTTTCCCGCGGCGTCCCGCGGGCGTTTGTCCCGATGCGTTGTTCAGACGGTTTCGGTTCATCATCGAAGCCGTCTTTTTTCATCCTTCCCGATCAGGGGAATCCACGTGAACCGAAGTGTGTTTCCGGGATGCGGCGCCGAGCCGTCCGGAAACAGCCTCAAAACATCTGATATTTGAAAGGTTGCCCGGGTGTTTCGTCATAAACTGTCCGCCGCGGAATGGATGCTGCTCGCCGCGGTTCTGGTCGGTGCGTTCATTTCGCTGACGCATCTGATCTTTTTCAACGGTATCGCCTACCGCGATACCGCGAACGTGTATGCGGCGATGTCGCGTGCGCTGGCGGCCGGCGCGTACGCCGAAGCGTTCCACCCGTCGATCCCGTCGCTGAACGTGCTTCTTTCGCGGATTTTCACGCTGGCGGGCATGGCTCCGGACGTGGCGCTGTCCGCCGTCTCGTGCATATTTTTTGTCGCGGCGATCCCGTTCGTGTATCTCCTGCTGAAACGTTTCCTGCCGGATGAACCGTCCGCGTTCGGGGCGGTGCTTTTCGCCTGTACGCCGAAGATCATCCGTTTTTCCTGTGCCGGTTTACTGGATTCCGGCAAACTTTTCTTTATGGTTGCCGCGCTATACTGCTCCGCCCGTCTGATTCAGGAGAAATTCCGTTCGTACGGGACTGCGGTCGGTTTCGGCGTGGCGCTGGGCGGGCTGTCTCTTGTCCGGAGCGAGGGGATCGGCAATGCCTGCGTGCTGTTCGGCTGCACGGCGCTCTTCTGGATGTGGAACGTGTGGCGCGAAAAACGCCTCCTTCCGGTTTTGCCCCTGCTGACGACGGTCGCGGCGTGGTGTGTCTCCCTTCTGGAACGTGCGTGGGTCAACTGGCGCTTCTGCGGGAGGTTTGTCTACGATGCCCGCATTCATGACGGACTGATGTTTTTGTTCGGGCTGAAGGGGGCGGACGGTGCGCCGATCATGCCTGCGTCAGTCGCGGATGAGATCGCAAAGTCCGCGCCGGAGCGGGAAAGCGCCCTGGCCAGCTGGCTGGAGCTCATCCGGAGAAACATCGTCGGAAACTACGAGCTTTATTTCGGATTCGCAGTCGCAGGCGTGGTCCTGCTGATCCTGGCCGAGTTCGGGAGGCGCTGTTCCGCTTCCCGTACGCAATCGTCGGCTGCACACTGCCCGGCAACCTGTGTATGGCCGGACTGCGACGTGCCGGATTTCGTGAAATGGAATCCGTTTTTTATCGTGCTGTTCGTGAGCGTGGCGTGCAACGCCGTGATCTTCAAATTGTCGCAATTCCACGCATACCGGTATTTCCTGCTGAACGTCCCGCTGTTCATGGTGTTTACGGTCATGACCTGCTGGTGGTTCTGGCGCTGGGCCGTGAAGCTGCTGCCGCGTCCTCTCTTGCATGTCGGAATCGCCGCGGTCCTGGTGATCCTGGCGCTTCAGATTCAGAACGGCGTCGAAAACATCATCTCCGATGATACACGCGCGCCGGTCCGTTCCGGACAGGCCGTGGGTGAAATCATGCATTCGGAAAGACCGGACGGCAGAGTACTTTTCCGGTACGCCTGCATCGAATGGTACTACTCCGGGATGAAACGTGCGATGCCGATTGATACGCTGCTGCCGGACAGCCGGACCTTCGCCGGTTTCGATTATTTCCTGGTGCGCAAGGACGAGGACGATATCCTGTCGAATGTGGAAGTCCGCGACGATCTGCGGGAGATTCCGCTTGCGGAGGAGAGCACCGTCCGGCTGTTCCGCAAAATCGAGGAGGAATGAACTATGGATTCATCGCTTTCCATCGTCGTGCCGTGCTATAACGAGGCGGAGAACATCCCCGCCGTCTTTCCGCCGCTGCTGGCGTTCGCGAAGGAACGCGGCTGGCGTGTGATCGCGGTGGACGACGGCTCGCGCGACGGCACGTGCGCGCTGCTTCTGGAAATGCAGAAGACCGCGCCTCATCTGGACGTGGTCCGCCACAAGCTCAACTGCGGCTACGGGGCCGCGATCAAAAGCGGACTGCGCGCCGCGAAGACGGAGTTCGCGATCACGATCGATGCGGACGGCCAGCACCGCCTGGAGGACGTGGAGAAGTGTTTCCGCCGCATCGTGGAGACTGACGCGGACCTGGTGGTCGGCGAACGCGTCAACAACGAATCCGGCGGGTACCGGTCCCTCGGCAAATGGGTGATCCGCACGTTCGCCTCCTTGCTGCTGAGCCTGCCGGTCCGCGACCTGAACTCCGGCATGAAGTGCTACCGGTTGAGCGAGGCGGCCTCGTACCTGGACCTCTGCCCGGACACGATGGCGTTCAGCGACGTGATCCTGCTGCTGATGGTGAACGACCGGAAACTGGTCTCCCGCGCGGAGATCACGGTCGCGCCGCGTCTCGCCGGCAAGAGTACGATCGGCACGCGGACCGCGCTGGTCACGCTGGCGGAGATCCTGAACCTGGCGATCCTGCTGCGCCCGATGACGACGTTTTTCCGGATCAGTCTGTTTTTCTTCCTGTTTGGACTTGGGTGGGGCACTTTTATTTATGTCCGTGCCAGGATCATCAATTCGGCATCGGTCATGCTGATCCTGCTCGGCGCCGTGAGCTTCATCCTGGGGCTGCTGGGCGAACAGCTCGCGCAGATCCGCAAAACTCTGGCAAGACAGAAGAACGGACGCTGAACCGGATGTCGGCGGATGCCCTTCATTATGTTCCCGCCTGAGTTTATGACTTATCAGAAAACACATTTATGAGCAGCGGCAAACGGTATTTCTTCGGTAATACGGCGTTTTCCATGACGTGTGCGTTCGTCATCGGGGGCTGCGCCTATCTGACACGACGGTTCACCTCGAACGGGCTTTCCGGGAACGAATATGCCTTTTTCTACAGCACCTTTTCGCTGGTCACCCTCCTGGTCGCGCTTTTTTCAATGGGGATTCCGAACGCGTCTTTTTTTTGCATCCCGGACGCCCGCAACCGCGGACAGGTCGATGAAGCGCACGGCTTTTACGCCTGGTGTGCGCGATGGGTCTTCCTCGTCGGGGTATTCCTGACCGTGGTCGGACTGCCCGCGGTCCTGCTGGCGGGGGACAGCATGGAGCGGTACGGGATCAATTCCCGGCGCATTTTCTGGCTGCTTCTGCTATTGCCTCTGCCGTTCAGCGTGTTTGCCGCTACGACCCTGCTTCTTAACGGATTGAAGGAATTTGTCGCATCGAATTTGCTTCAGCTGTGGAATACCACCACGATCCTTGCCGGAGTTTGGCTTTTTCAGGCGAAATACGGACTGGCCGCTGTGATCACCGTCTATGCGATCGGTGCCTGGTGCGCGGGGCTTGGCGGTATCATCTGGGCCAGACGCAAACACGGATTCACGGTCCTGCATCAGGTCAGTCCGGACGGCCGCAAACGCCTCATGAAGGCAGGCGGCTGGCTGCTGCTGTCCTGCACCGGATATTACTTTTTCGCTGAGCTGGGCAACGTGATCCTGTCTTATCGCGTGACGCCGGAGGAGACGCTGTTATTCAACATCGCGCTGCCGGTCGCCCTGATGATCCGCCCTTTATACGCCATTTCCGAGGTCTTTGCACCATTTTCCAACCAGCTGTATCAGGAAGGGGACACACGGGCGCTCCGCCGGTCCGTCTGGAGTATGCTGGGTGGCACGGCCGTGATGATGGCCGGTGCCGGTATCGTGTTCGGTTTCGGGGGCAGATGGATCCTGACGCTGCTCTTCGGGGCGGAATTCGCCGATGCCGCGCCCTGCACGCTGATCCTGATCGAAGGTGCGCTGCTCTGGAATGCTGCGCGGTTCTATGCCGATATGCTGAACTCCATGCACCATGAACGCCGTGCCGCACTGATCACCGCCGGAGCGGCTGCATTGAGCGTGGTGCTGTACTGGATCCTCAGTTCGCGCCTGGGCGCGGACGGTACGGCCTGGGCCGCGCTGATCGCCAGCGCGGTCTGGCTCGTCGCGGTGCTGGTCTCGGTCCTGTTCGTGCTGGCATGGACGCCGCGCGGAAGAAACCGCCACGGAGGATCCACCTGTTCCACTCCGGCTCCATCGGCGACACGCTGATCCCGATCCCGTTCCTGAACGCCATCCGGGCGAAATGGCCGGACGCCGAAACCGTGATCTTCTCCTGCTCCGCCTGCACCGGGCCGGCGTGCGTCCGGGAACTGCCGGGGCCGTCGGGCCCGGTCGACCGCGTTTCCGGCTTCACGACCTCCGGGAGCATCCCTCAGATTGTCCTGCGTCTGTTCGCTTCGGTCGGTCAGGTGCGGCGCGAGCATTTCGACCTGGCGATCAACATCAACCAGACCGCGCCGAAATACTATGCCCTGCGGATGAAGCTGTGGCGCGTGTGGTGCCTGCTCGGCGGGATTAGACACTGGATGGGCGATAAGTCGCTGTTCATCTTCCCCGCGGTCCGACCAGACGTTCCCGTGCCACCCGTGCCGCACCACATGGACATCACCGCCGCGCGCCTGGAGGCGGACGGCATCATGATCCCGGACCGCCGCATCGACCTGCGCCTGACCGATGAAGAACGCCGCCATGCGCAGGAGGTGTGGGACGGGAAGGCCGCGGCCGCGGTCGGGGACAAGGTCCCCGTCGCCGTCGGAGTCGGCGGGAAGAAACTGCGCTGGCCGGTCGAGCGGTTTGAAGAGCTCATACGTCGTGTTTCTGAGCCGGGGATCGTCCCGGTGTTTTTCGGCGGCAGGGAAAATTGCGTCGAAATCGATGAGATGATCGCGCACCTCGGATTCGGGTTCGATGCCGCCGACGCCGGACTGACTACCCTGCGCGAGACCGTCGCGTTCATGGAGAACTGCAGGTTCTACGTCGGCAACGATACCGGGACGCTCCATATGGCGGTCGCCGCCGGGCTCAAATGCGTCGGCATCTACTCCGCGCACAACTTCCCCGGAGCATGGAATCCGTACGGCGAGGGCCATATCGTCCTTCGCCACGATCTCCCCTGCGCCGGATGCCTCGCCGCCGTCTGTCCGAAGGGCAGCCCCGCGTGCATCGAAAGCATCACCGTGGACGAGGTCGAGGACGCCGTGAAGCGGATGCTCCGGCAGGTCATGGAACAGAAGTGAGACGGAGAACCTTTACCCGTAGACGGCGAGCGGGAACGAGGCGGCGGTGAGCGCGCGGGCTTCCGCCGCGTCTTTCAGCGCGCCGCCTGCGATCATCTGTGCCAGGATGTTTCCGATTGCGGTCGCCTCGGTCGGTCCGGCCAGCACGCGGCGTCCGGTCGTCTTTGCCACCAGCCGCATGAAGAACATGTCGCGCGTGCCGCCGCCGAGGATGTTGATTGTGTCGAACTTTTTATCTGTGATGGCTTCGAGTTGTTCGATGCGTTTTTTGAAGCAGTCGGCGAGGGAATCGTAGATGCAGCGGACCAGCGCGGCGTCGCTCGGGAGTTCGCCCTGGCCGTGCTCGCGGCAGTAACGCCGCACGCGTTCCGGCATGTCGCCCGGCGGGAAGAACACGGCGTCGTCCGGGTCGATGCGGAACGGCTGACCGTCGAGCGGAGCCGCCATCGCCTCCATGTCCGCGAACGAGATGTCCTTGCCCTGTTCGGTCCAGGTGCGGCGGGTCTCCTGAAGGAGCCACGTGCCCATGATGTTGCAGAGGAACCGGAACGTATCCTCCACGCCGCGTTCGTTCGTGAAGTGGCTTTCCAGCGCTTCGGGCGTGAGGATGGCGTTGTGGAGTTCCGCGCCGAGCAGCGCCCACGTGCCGAGGCTGATGTACAGCGCCTTTTCCGGGTCCATGCACGGCATGGCGAGCACGGCGCTCGCGGTGTCGTGCGAGGCGCATTTCACGGCGGGAATCTGCGGAATGCCGAGGCGCGCCGCCGTTTCGGCTTTCAGACATCCGGCGGGCGAGGCGGGCGGCACAATCTTTGTAAAAAGGTTGGCAGGAAGCCCGGCGAGCTTGCTTAATGCCTCGGTGTCCCAATCCGGCGAGCTCGCTTTCAGAAGCGCGCCCGTGCTGGCGATGGTGATCTCGCTGGTGGCCGTGCCGGTCAGCATAAAGTGAAGCGCGTCCGGCATGAGGAGCATCGTGGTGCCGTCCAGCGCGTCCGGGTGGTCGCGCAGTTCGGCGCAGAGCTGGTAAATGGTATTGAAAACGAGCGGCTGGATACCGTTGCGGGCGTAGAAATCCGCCTTCGGAATCCGCTTATGGAAATCCTCGATCGCGGCCTCGGTCCGTCCGTCGCGGTAGCAGTACGGATCGTGGATGAGTGCGCCGTTTCGGAACAGCGCGTAATCGACGCCCCACGTGTCGATGGAAAAACTCGCTAAAACGGGTGTAATTGCAACCGCTTTCTTCAGCCCGGTTTCGAGTTCGCCGAGGAGCGCGCGGAAATCCCAGAAATAATGCCCGTCCCTCTCGTACGGGTAGTTCCTGAACCGGTGAATCTCATCCAGTTCCAGCCGGCCGTTCCGCACGGATCCGAGAATGGCGCGTCCGCTGCTCGCGCCGAGGTCAAACGCCAGATACTGCCTGTTCTGTTCCATGGTCCGCGTCCTTTTCTTTTTTATGTACGTTTCGAGGTTACGTTCTGCTCATATCCGCGCACGGCGTCCAGCACTCCGGCTGCCTCCGCGGGGACGTCGTTCTTCAGGCAGAACCAGGCATAGACGGCTTCCCACGGCATCGACTTGATTTCCTCGCTCAGGATGAGGCGTCCGGTATAGTCGCCGGCTGCCTCCATCCGCTTCAGCTCAGGCGGTTCGAGCAGGGCGCGGCAGAGCGCCTTCTGCATGGCGCGCGTACCGACGGCCCAGGCGGCGACGCGGTTGATTGTGGCGTCGAAATAATCCAGCGCGATGTTCACGCGGTCGCGTCCACAGCGGACGATCTCGTTCGCGATCATCTGGAGTTCGTCGTCCAGGATCACCACGTGGTCGCTGTCCCAGCGCACGGGACGGCTCACGTGGAGCAGGATCTCGTCGAGGTAGAGCAATGCTGAGCTGATCTTGTCGCTGATCGCCTCGGTCGGGTGGAAATGCCCGGAATCAAGTGTGAGCATCACGTTGTTCTTCACGGCGTAGCCCAGGTAGAACTCGTGCGAACCGACCGTGCAGCTTTCCAGGCCGATGCCGAACAGCTTGCTCTCCACGGCGTCGCGCATCAGCGCCGGGTCCATCGGCACGGACAGGATTTCGTCGAGCGATTCCTTCAGCAGCCGCCGTGCGGTCATGCGGTCCGCCGGGATGTCCTTGAAACCGTCGGGGATCCAGATGTTCATCAGGGAGCGTTTGCCGAGGACGCGTCCGAACTCCGCCGCGATCCGGCGGCACGCCTGCACATGGCGGATCCAGTACGCGCGGACGTCGTCGTCGCGGCTCGACAGCGTGAATCCCGAGGCGGCGTTCGGATGCGAGAAGCAGGTGGGGTTGAAATCGAGCGCGATGCCGCGTTCCTGCGCCCATTCGATCCACGCCCGGAAATGCTCCGGCGCGAGGTCGGCACGGTCCACGCCGCCGCCCGTCTCCGCGTAGATCGCGTGCAGGTTCACGCGCTTCGTGCCGGGGATCATCGACATGGCCTGGTCCAGGTCCTGCCGCAGTTCGGCGGCGTTGCGGGCGCGCCCCGGATAATTCCCGGTCGTGAGGATGCCGCCGGACGCCCCGCCCGCGTCGTGTTCGAATCCGACCACGTCGTCGCCCTGCCAGCAGTGGATCGAGATCGGCGTCTCCTCCAGCGAGGCGAGTACGGCTTCCGCGTCGACGCCGAAGTCCCCGTAGTAGTCCTTTGCGATTTTCCAGGCGTTTTCGATGCGAGTGATCCTGTTCATGGGAAGTCTCCGTTCTGTGGTGTGTGGACTGGTGTTCCGCTACGGCGGGCACGACGAGGCGGCGGGGCGGTTCGTCCGCCGATCGTGAGGCTGCCTTCGCGGCATCTCATTCGCCGGCGCACGCGGATGCTGTTTTTCCGCCTTTATTTTAGCACTTCCGCGGGTCGTTTTCAAGTTCCATTCCGGCTTATTTCTCCGTTTTTTCCGCATCCGCCTTGATTTTTCCCTTTTTTCGAGTATTTTATTTTTCCTGTCCGGTTCGTTCTTCCCGTTGACAGAACGCATTCCGTGCGGAGAGATGGTCGAGCGGTTTAAGGCATCGGTCTTGAAAACCGACGAGGGGCAACCCTCCGGGGGTTCGAATCCCCCTCTCTCCGCCATTTTTATTGAGAAAAAAGAAAAAAAGAGTTTGAAAGCGTCCGAAAGTATGATATATTTGCTCATGTGCATTTTTTTTAAGCAAAAACCTGAGGCGCGCCGTGCGCGTGCCCTGAAAACCAGTAAAGGAGTCAGTCAATGATTTTCGCAGACATCGAACTTCCGGTCCTGTCCGTTTATATTGCCATGGCAGTCGGATTTATCATTATGGTTTGGGGAATCAAGAACATGAACACGAAATCCAACGGCCGCATCTTCATGGGGCTCGGCGCGGTCATCGTGTTCGGTTCCGTGGCCGCCAGCTTCTTTGTGTCCGGGGAGAAATCCGAGGACGCCCGTCTCGAAAAGAACGTCCGCATTTTCCGGTCGGCGAAGGCGGAAAAGGCCGCTTCCTATATCGCGGAACGTTTTTCCGACGGCTGCACCGCCGCCTTCCTGATCGACGACGAATCCAACAGTGATTCCGAATCCGAAAGCTATCTCCTCCTTCAGGAGGTCCAGAACCGTCTTTCCGCAAAGGGCGTTTCCTGCGGCGACGTGATCGTCGTGGGCGAGATGACCACCGACAAGAAGACCGGCGAGGAAAAGCGTGAAGATCCCGTGGATGCCGCGATCATGAAGAAAAAACTGGACCAGGTCTACGACAAGGTCGACGTCGTCGTCAATTTCGCGGGGCTGCCCAACTCCATCTCCGAGCTCAAGAAGATCTCCTTCCTCACGAAGAAAAACACCGGAACCGGGAAAAACAACATGCTTCTCATGATCGACAACGGCCTGCCTTACGTCGACCAGGAAATGCTGAAGAGCGGCCGTGTGTGCGCCATCATCGACTATATCAGCGATGCCGGGGCCGCGTTCGACATGCAGAAAAATTCCGCGCCGAAAGACCTTTCCGAGGCATTCGACCTTTTCTACTATCTGATCAACCCGGATACGGTCGGAAACTACATTTCCGAAAACGAAAACTATTTTGTCTCGAAGTGAGTCCGTTGCGCCCCTCGCGAACGGTTTCTCCGTGAGGCAGGACCGGCTTCCCCGCCGGACCGGAGAGACGGGCGGCCGGACGCCGTGCCTGTGCGCCGGTCCCGGCTCCGGGCCGGATGAACCGAACCATGGGGGGGGGAATATCGAAGGACAGACCGGGACGCGGCGACGCGTCCCGAATCATCTATGGAGAATTGAAAAAGGCAATTGGGAGAAAACAGCATGTCTGAACAAGAAGAAGTCAATGCGGCGCTGAAGCGGTTTACGCCGCGGGCGCGCCAGTCGCTGAACCTGGCGCAGAAGGAGGCGGAGAAGTCGAACCACGATTGCGTTTCCGTGGAGCATCTCCTGCGCGGAATCTGTCTGCTGAAGGAAGGCGTCGCGGTCGAAGTCCTGCGCGCCATGAAGGTCGATTTCCAGAATCTGCTGTCGGAACTGGCGCGGAAACTGCCGCAGTCCGGCTCCGAAATCCGTCAGATCGGCATGCCGCCGTTTTCCGCCAGGCTCCGCAGGATCATCATCATGTCCGGCGACGAGGCGCGCGCAATGCGCTGCAACTATATCGGCACGGAGCATCTCCTGCTCGCCATCCTCAACGACGGCGCCACGGCGGCCGCCGGCCTGCTCCGGGCGTCCAAGGTCGACCCGGGCAGGGCGCGCCAGCGG
The DNA here is from genome assembly GCA_017963105.1 of Lentisphaeria bacterium. Lineage (GTDB taxonomy): Bacteria > Verrucomicrobiota > Lentisphaeria > Victivallales > UBA1829 > UBA1732. Next base: position 6,842 of record JAGCTY010000010.1, on the reverse strand, counting down.
ATCCTCGCCACGCTCGACCCGGATTATCTGCCGGATTCCGACGATTCGGACGATGACGACGACAAAAACGAAAACGAAGACGGCGATGATTTCGAGGATACGGACGAGAAGCTTTTCGGCGACGGCGACGACGATGACGACGAGGGCGAACACTCCGCTCTGAACGCGTTCGGACGCGACCTGACCGCGCTTGCCAGGAAAAACAGGCTCGACCCCGTCATCGGCCGTCACAACGAGATCGAACGCGTGATTCAGATACTCTGCCGCCGCACGAAGAACAATCCCGTCCTGATCGGCGAGGCCGGCGTCGGCAAGACCGCGATCGTCGAGGGCCTGGCGCGGAAGATCGCCGAGGACGATGTGCCGGAACTCCTGCACGGGAAACGCCTCGTCGTGCTTGACCTTGCCCTGATGGTCGCCGGCACCAAATACAGCGGCCAGTTCGAGGAACGCATCAAGGCCGTCCTCGACGAGGTCCGCTCGTCCAAAAAGTCCATCCTCTTCATCGACGAGCTCCACACGCTCGTCGGCGCGGGCGGGGCCGAGGGCGCCATGGATGCCGCCAATATCATCAAGCCCGCGCTCTCCCGCGGCGAACTCCAGTGTATCGGCGCCACTACGCTCGACGAGTACCGCAAGGGCATCGAAAAGGACGCCGCGCTGGAACGCAGGTTCCAGCCGGTCATGGTCGAACCGCCCTGCATCGCCGACGCCATCAAAATCCTGTACGGCCTGAAGCCCGCCTACGAGGCGCATCACAAGGTGCGCTACGCCGACGGCGCCATCGAGGCCGCCGTGAAGTTGTCCGACCGTTTCATCAACGGGCGGTTCCTTCCCGACAAGGCGATCGACCTCATGGACGAGGCCGGCGCATGCGTGCGCATCGCCAACGCCCCGAAGCATCCCGACCTCCGGGAGACCGAGGACGCCATCCAGCAGATGGTCCGCGACAAGGAGAAGGCCATCGCCGACCAGCGGTTCGAGGACGCTGCGAAGTTCCGCAACCGCGAACGCGAGCTCCGCGAGCAGCTCGAGACTACACGCAAAGCCTGGGAGAACGCCCGCAGCGAAACCTTGCCGGAAGTCACCCGCGAGGATATCCACCGCGTGCTGTCCAAGCTCACCGGCATCCCGCTGGAACAGCTTCAGGACACCGAGTCCAAGCGCCTGCTCCAGATGGAGGCGGAGCTCGAAAAGAGCGTGATCGGGCAGAGCGACGCCGTGCACGCCGTGGCGCGCGCGCTCCGCCGTGCACGCGCCGACCTGAAGGACCCGAACCGCCCCATCGGTTCGTTCATCTTCCTCGGCCCGACCGGCGTCGGCAAGACCCTGCTCGCGAAATCGCTCGCCGAGTTCATGTTCGGCGACGCCGACTCCCTGATCCAGATCGATATGTCCGAGTTCATGGAGAAGTTCAACGTGAGCCGTCTCGTCGGTTCCCCGCCCGGCTACGTCGGGCACGGCGAGGGCGGCGAGCTGACCGAACGCGTCCGTCGCCATCCGTACAGCGTGGTGCTGTTCGACGAGATCGAAAAGGCGCATCCGGACGTGACCCACATGCTGCTCCAGATCATGGAGGAGGGACGCCTCACCGACACGCTCGGGCGCAACATCGACTTCCGCAATACGATCATCATCATGACCGCGAACGTCGGCGCGGAACGCCTCGCGAACGGCGCGCCGCTCGGATTCGCGACCGGGTCGGATGTGAACGACGACTACGACAAGCTCCGCGACAGCCTGCTGGAGGCCGCGCGCAAGGCGTTCAAGCCCGAGTTCATCAACCGTCTCGACGAGCTGATCGTCTTCCGCAAGCTCGGACCCGAAGAGCTCCGGCAGATCGTCCGCCTGGAGCTTTCCAAACTTATCGCACGACTCGCCGACCAGGGCCGCAAGCTCGAAATCGACGACGACGTCATCGAATGTCTGGTCAATTCCGGCGCGAACCCGGAACACGGCGCACGCCCGATCCGCCGTGCCGTCGGCACCCTCATCGAGGACCCGCTCGCCGACGAAATCCTCCGCGGGACCTTCCACGGGTTCACGAAGATACGCGTCTCCATGTCCGACGGCAAACCGGCGTTCTTCCCCGAAAATGACTAACTTCTACCTCGACTAACACCGTAATGGAACAGAACGAGACAGCAGAATTGAACGAACAGGCGCAGAATGCGGCGCAGGTCCCCTCCGGCGAGGCGGATTCCACGGCGTACCTGACGCCCGGCCAGATCATGGTCCGCAGGTTCTTCCGCGAGAAGACCGCGGTCGCCGGCCTCGTCTTCGTGATCCTGCTGATCCTCGCCGCCGTCGCCGCGCCGCTCTTCGTGAACGGAAAACCGCTTCTGATCGTGGCAGCGGACGGCGCGCTTTCGAGTCCGGCGCTGCGCGATTTCTTCGCCCCGGACGCGCAGGAAGTCTTCGTGGAAAAGATGTTCAACTGGCTGTTCCTCGCGATCCCGGCGGCGCTGATCCTGTACGGATGTTTCCGGAAGCGGAAGCGCATCTTCTGGACCTCGCTTGCGGTCGTGCTGGTCCTGCTTGCATTGCCGTTCTTCCTGTCGAAAGCGCAGATGACCCAGGTGGACTGGCGGAAGACCGCCGCCGAGGACACGGCGTCGAAATATTGTTTCGCGGCGGTTCCGTACGGGCCATTCGAGACGTCGCCCGACACCTATGCGATGCCCTCGCGGAAACACCCGTTCGGCACCGATAATGTAGGCCGCGACGTCTTCGCCCGCATGATGTACGGGGCGCGCGTGTCGCTGGCGGTCGGATTCCTCGCGACTGCGATCGAGCTCGTGCTCGGCACGATGATCGGTCTCTTTTCGGGGTACCGCGGCGGGCGCGTCGACCTGGCCGTGCAGCGCCTGGTGGAGATCGTGATCTGCTTCCCGACGTTCCTGCTGCTCCTGATCCTGATGTCGATCATGCTGGACTACGGGGCGCGCCAGTCGATCCTGCTGGTGATCTTCGTGCTCGGGATGACCGGATGGCCCGGCCTCTCGCGCCTGGTGCGCGGCGAGGTGCTGAAGGCGCGCCAGATGGCGTATATCCAGAGCTGCGAAAGCCTCGGCGTGCCCCTGCACAGCATCCTCTTCCGGCATCTCCTGCCGAACGTCTCCGGGCCGATTTTCGTGTCGTTCGCGTTCAGCATCGCCGGATTCATCCTGTCGGAAAATACCCTGAGCTTCCTCGGATTCGGGGTGCAGGCGCCGTCCGCCAGCTGGGGCGAGCTCCTGAAACAGGCGTTCGCCGATCCGCTGAGCTACTGGAACCTGATGCTGTGGCCCGGCCTCGCCATATTCCTGTGCGTGACCGCGTTCAATTTCATCGCGGACGGCATCCGCCGTTCCATCGACCTGAAAAGCTGACCCATAACCCGGAAGGAGGCTTCACGATGCCGATCACAGTCCGATTCAAAATGCAGGAAGGCGCGGAAGACCTCGCCCCGAAGAAAGCCCATGAGGACGATGCCGCCTGGGATCTGAAGAGCCGCGTGGACGTCGAAGCCGCGCCGGGCAAGGTCACGCTCATCCCGACCGGGCTTTTCCTGGAGCTGCCCGCCGGATACGAGGCGCAGATTCGCCCCCGCAGCGGCCTCGCGCTCAAACACGCCGTGACCCTGCTCAATACGCCCGGCACCATCGACGCCGGATACCGCGGCGAAGTCTGCGTGATCCTGTTCAACGCCGGGGAAAACGTGTTCCCCGTGCGGCGCGGCGACCGCATCGCCCAGATGGTGATCGCGGCGCTCCCGGACGTCGTCCTGACGCCCGCCGTCGAGCTGAACGAGACCGACCGGAACGCCGGCGGATTCGGTTCGACCGGCATCCATTGAGCCGTCATGACCGATGCGGATGATGTTGCCCTTGTTTTTCTCAAAACATGTGGTATCATAAAGTTGTGATCCCTCATCCCACATCAGCAACACCATAAAAAGGCTGTAAATATGTCGAACACGAAAACGGGCAGAAGCATTGTTTTCGCCATCGTCGCGGTCATCCTCTGCTGCATCCTCGCCATCATCGCGGGAATAGCCTGTATGTTCGGAAGGGGCGATAAGGGATATCATCCTGATCCTGATTCCTGGATTGGATTATCAAGGGAAGATTTTCTTGATTTGGCATTCAGGGAATTCCCCAGTTGCCGCAGAGGAGGACTGCATACCTGGGCATGGAATATAGATGACAAGGGAAATGAAGGATCGTATTCCAGCCATTCCTTCAGGACACCCGAAGAAGCGAAAGCAGATTCCGAATTCATGAAATATAATTGCTGGATGGCGGATATCCAGATCATGTCTTTCCTGTCTTCTTTCTCTTTTCCCCGAAAAAAGGAATCCGTTGTTTTGTATTTTGTCGAGGGGAAAGTCGTAAAAACGGAAATGAGATATCCATTGAACGAATGAACGATAGAAACAAAAACCTATGAAAACGCTCCATTCCTCCTCAAAACTTCTGAAAACGCTGCTTGCGGCGGCGTTGCTCGCGCCTTTTGCATGGGCTACGGACGATGCCGGAAAAGAAGCGCCGGAACCGGTCTGGCGGGACGCCGTGATCGTGCAGGAGAAGGAGGGCGGACACCGTCTTCTGACCGCGGAAGAGGCGGACAAACGGGCGAAAAAACAGCAGGAGAAATCCGCCGCCCAAAAGAAGCCGGAGCCCGATCCCGGGTGGATCGGGGATTGTTATTACTACGCGGACGGCGGGTATTACCACAAGGACGGCGTATACTGGCGTCCGGACCTGAAGACGCACTATGTGTACGAGGAGGAATGCTGGCACCTCGCGAACGGCGGTATCCTGACCGGGACGGGCGTCTATTTCCCGCCGGTCGCCGCGCCGGAGGGCGCGCTCGGCATCCCGTGGCGTCTGGCGGCCGTAACGGTCGCTCTGATCGCGGGTCCGCCGGAGGATCCGGGGAAACCGCCCGCGAAACCGCCCGTCCGTGTGATTATCGAAAAACGCAAGTGACCTGTTTTATAGAAGCTCGCCCGTCTTCGGGTCGATGAGGCGGAATTCCTCGACGTGGATCGCCGGGTCCGCGCGGAATTCGAGGTCGCGGCCGTACTTGCTTTCCATCTCGTAGAGGATCTTCGCGTCGTCGTTTTTGAGGCGCGCGAGCACGGCGGGGTTCAGGATGACCCGGACGGTGGCGGCCTTCTTCGACTTCGTGCGCTGCTTCAGGATTTCGAGCAGGCGGCGCTGGATCTCCACGCTCATGCTGATGGCGGATTTCACGTGGCCGGAGCCGCCGCAGTACGGGCACGGGTCGAACAGCGAATCCTGCACGCTCTCGCTCTCGCGCTGGCGCGTCATTTCCATGAGCCCGAACTTGCTGATCGGGAGGATCTTCGTGCGGGCGCGGTCGAGGTCGGCGAGCTTGTTCATCGTGCGGTTGACCTGCTCGCGGTCGGCGCTGTTCGCCATGTCGATGAAGTCGATGACGATCTGGCCGCCGATGTTGCGGAGGCGGATTTGGCGCGCGATCTCCTTTGCGGCCTCGAGGTTGGTGTTCAGGATGAGCTCGCGCTGCGCCTTGCCCGCCTTGGATTTGCCGGTGTTGATGTCGATGGCCACGAGCGCCTCGGTCTCGTCGATGCAGAGGTAGCCGCCGCCGGGGAGGTTCACGATGCGGTTGTAGATTTCGGCGACCTGCGGCGTGACTTTGTAGCGGTCGAACACGGATTCGGCGCGCTTGTGGCGCGTGATCTGCGTGTTGAAGTCGTTTCCGACAAACTTCTTGAGCGCTTCGACCAGGAAATCGTATTTCTCCTTGTCGTCGACCACGATCTCGTCGATGTCGTCGGTCAGCAGGTCGCGCACGGTCCGTTCCAGCAGGTCGGGTTCGGCGTAGACCAGTGCGGGCGCCTTCGGCTTCAGCAGGGCGTTGTCGACTTTCGCCCAGAGTTCCAGCAGCATTTCCAGGTCGCGCTGGAAGAAGACGGCCTTGCGGTGTTCGCCGACGGTGCGGCAGATGAGGCCCATGCCGTCCGGCAGCTTCAGCCCGAGCAGGATTTTGCGGAGACGATCGCGTTCCTTTTTGTCCTCAATGCGCGAGGAGAGGCCGATGTGCTTGGAGTAGGGGAGCAGGACCAGGTAGCGGCCGGGGATGGTGATGTTGGTGGTGACGCGCGCGCCCTTGGTGCCGATGGGGCCTTTCGTGACCTGGACGAGGAGTTCGGAGCCGGCGGGGAAGACGCGAGGGATGTCCTCGATCGTGATCTTTCCGGTGTGGATGCGCTCCTCCATTTCCTTCAGGCGTTTCGCGCGGTCGCCGCCGGTCACGAGGTTGCGGAATTTCTCGCTGAGGATGGAGATGATGCGTTTTTTCTTCTTCGGGGAGGCATCGGTCTCCTTGACGCGGTCGCGCTCCTCGCCGATCTTTTTTATGTTGTCGAGGATGTCGTAGGAGGCGGGGAGCATGTCGCGGAAGTGCATGAACGCGTTCTTCTCCGCGCCGATGTCGACGAAGCAGGCTTCCAGGCCCGGTTCGATGCGGACGATCTTGCCGAGGTAGATGGACCCGGCGACGATGTCGTCGCCCTTGCGCTCGATCTGGTAATCCTCCAGATGGCCGTTGATAAGCAGTGCCGAGCGGGTCTCCAGTTCCTCGCAGTTCAGGATGATCTGTTTTTTCTCTTGAGGCATGACTGGGTAGAATCTTTCAGATGGTTGGCTGCTGTTCGGGCATGCCGTTCAGCAGGACGTCGCCGACTTCGAGGCGGGCGCCGTTCAGGAAATCGGCGACGGGCATTTCCTTTTTTCCTTCGGGCACGATGCGGTCGAGCAGCAGGGAACCGGAGCCGCAGGATACCATGATCCTGTTGTCGGCGAGTGCAG
>JAGCTY010000113.1 GCA_017963105.1 Lentisphaeria bacterium | reverse complement strand
GGCACCGCCGCCGAAGCCACCCATACCGAATCCGCCCTGCGGACCAGCAGCACCGGGGCCACCAGCGGTACCGCCGCCGAAGCCACCCATACCGAATCCGCCCTGCGGACCAGCAGCACCGGGGCCACCAGCGGCACCGCCGCCAAAGCCGCCCATACTACATCCGCCGAAGCCGCCCGGAGCAGCCGAGCCGCCTTCACGGTTCATACGGGGCTGACGCGCCGCGCCTGCGCCTTCACGTCCGACCCGGGGCTGTTCACCGGGAGTCGCGGCATTCGGGCCGCCCTGCGGACCACCGGCGCCAGGCCCCATGCCCATGCCGCCGCCGAAGCCGCCCATACCGCCGCCGAAGCCGGCCTGCGGACCGGCGCCCATAGCGGGACCACCGGCTCCGCCGCCGAAACCGCCCATGCCGGGCCCCATCATACCGAAGCCGCCGAAGCCGCCCATGCCGCCGAAACCGCCCTGCGGACCGGCAACCGGAGCCGCCGTTTCCGCGGCAGGCTTGTTTGCGTCCTGGGCCTGTGCCTCCTGAGCGAAGGAAGAGGGAACGAGCGCCGTCATTCCGGCGGCGATCAGCGCGAGGATGAGGATTGAGTTGAGGTTTTTCATCATTGTTCTCCTTATGGTTGAGACTGTGTTGTCGAATGTTGTAAAGTTGTTTCACCCGATCGTCGTTTCCTGTCGCATGACGCTCATGCGACCTTCGGGGATTCCGCGGTCTTCCGTCGCCTCGCACGCTCCATAACTCTTTCCGGCAGCGTTTCTTGGCGTTTTCCGCAGTGCTTTCATCTCAATTAACGCGTCCCGTTTGCTTTTTATTGCCGGGCATCGCCTTTTTTTGTGAAAAAATCATGACAGCATTCCGAAACAGCTCTGTTTTTCATTATGTATCAACGATCTATAAAGTGACAGCATTTTACCGTATATTCGGTTTTCACGGTTGTTTTTTTCACATTTTCCGGTTCCCCGCCGCGCGACGCCGCGTTTTATTTCGGAAAAAACCCCGCTTTCCATTTGTATTTTCTCCCGCGCGTGCTACTTTATATCGTACTTCAACAATAAAACGCCGCGCAGCGGCTTCAACCCAACGGGCGCATCCGCCCGAAGAAAGGCACGACACTATGGAAGAGGCAATCAGAGAAAAACTTGAAGAACTCCGGGGAATGCTCCAGGCCGACGGCGGCGATCTCGAAGTCGTCTCCATCACCGGCAAGACCGTCCTCCTCCGCCTCCGCGGCGCTTGCGGCGCCTGCCCCCACGCTCAGATGACGCTCAAGGACGGCATCGAACGCATTCTCCGGGAATCCGTCGATCCCGAGATCGTGGTCGAACGCGCCTGATTTCGCGTCCGTCACGCTCATTTCTTCATTCTGACACCATTCCGGCGCCGGACCGACCGGCGTCGGCATGTATCGTTTTGCATTCGAAAGGTCAAACATCATGACAGACCTTGTCATCCGTCCCGAAGAGCCCATCAATCATCCCGCCATGGAGAACCTGATCCGCGACGCATTCTGGGACGTCTATCGTCCCGGCGCGAGCGAACACCTCCTGATCCACAAGCTTCGCCAGGATCCGTCGTATCTGCCGGAATTCAGTTTCATCGCCGAGCTCGGCGGCCAGCCCGCCGGCGGCATCTGGTATGCCATGTGCGCCATCGAGAAGCCGGACGGCTCGCGCATCCCAATCCCGACGCTCGGCCCGATCGGCGTCGCGCCCGCGCTTCAGAAACGCGGCATCGGCTCCGCCCTGATCCGGCACACGCTCCCGCTCGTGAAGGCCGCCGGACACCCCGGCATCGTGATCTTCGGCGATCCAGCCTACTACGGCCGGTTCGGATTCACGCCCGGCCAGGACGCCGGCATCGCGGCGTGCGACGGCAATTTCTACGACGTGCTCCAGCTGCTCCGGTTCGCCCCGGACGCCGACCTCGCCGGACGCTACATGGAGAGCGATCCGTACCAGATCGACGAAGCCGAGGTGGAACAGTTCGAGATCTGGTTCCCGCCGCGCGAGAAGCACGTCCTCCCGACCCAGCTCCACTGATCCCCTAATCTCCACTCCACACACACGAAAGCCGTTCCACCCCGGGACGGCTTCTTTTCTTTGTGTCCGCCCCCTGTGTTCAGACCATGGAAAAGGGGCTGTTGCCAGCCGATCCGGTTTTGCAACAGCCCCATTGTTTCCCTGTTTTCGGGAATCGCTTTCCGACCTTACTTTCTTCTGTCGATGTGGATGGTGTAGTCCATCGTGAAGGTCGAATTGCGGTTGCCGCGGGTGATGTACTGTTCCAGCGGGCCGGGGCCGCAGCTGTTGCCGCCGAGCGGAGCCTGGAAGATATCGAACTCAACGACGGTTCTTTCGGACGGGGGCAGACGATCCGGCGTCTTGGCGTCGCGGATTTCCTTCTGCGTCCACGGGGTGGCGGTGAATTCCATGCCCTTTTCGTTGTTTTCGCTGCGGACGGTGACGGTGGTCTTGCCATCGTCGGAGGTGAGGCTGACCCAGCTCGTGCCGGTGCGGTTGCCGAAGTGCTGCGTCTTGGAGTACTTCACGAACATGTCCTGCACGGTGGTATGGAAGATGTCGTAGTACGTCCCGGTACGGCGGTCGATGTAGTTTTCCTGCGGGCCGCGGCCGAGGTAGTCGACCTTGGCGTAGTCGGAGGTCAGCTCCATCGTGAATCCGAGGCACGGGATGGCGCTGTTGCGTTCATCGAAGTCCGGCCGGATCGTGTTGCGGGAACGGATGGTGCCGTCGGCGTAGATGGACCACTTCGTGTTCACGAAGTAATTGAAGCCCTTGCGCCAGTAGAGATCGACTTCCACGTCGACCTGCTTGGGGGAGACCTGAACAGCCTTCAGGCCGCGGCATTCGTCATCGATCTCGCCGTTCATGGCGCGGTCGATGTTGCCGCCGATCCAGCCGTCGTTGTCGACGCGGGCGCGGGTGAAGTTCAGTTCCGGGCCCTTGCGGACGACCATCTCGCCGTCGCACGTGACGAATTCGATCTTGCCGTCGACGAAGCGCACGACGAAGTAGTCGTTGTAGACGGTGATGTTGTTGTTGCTGTGGTCGATGAACGCCAGATCTTTGGACTTCGAGGTGTCGACCTTGCGCGGAGTCGCGTCGACGCCGGTGTCGAACGCCTCATAGGCGACCGCGTACTTGCGGGCTTCTTCGACCTTGTTGGCCTTCAGCAGTTCGACCGGATCGGCTTCCTCGACGAGCTTGTACTGGACGAGGCTGTCCTTCTTCGACGGGAAGGCGAGGATGAACATGTCCTTCTTCATGCCGGCGGGCACATTGAACGTGAACGTGGCCTTTTCGCCGGGGGCGAGGTTCGGGACCTTCTCGGTCAGGACGGTGCGTCCGACCTTCTCGTCCTGGCCGCCCGTGAAGACGGCGGCGACGGTGTAGCCGGAGATAGTCTTGTGGAAATACTTGCTGGTGAGTTCGAGCGTGAACTTCTTCGCGTCGTCGGGCGTGAGGTCCTTGAAGCGGAGGTACTGGTAGACCTTCTTCACTTCAAGCAGCTTCGGGGTGACCCAGCGTTCGGACGCGATCACGCCGTTGTCGCAGAAGTTGCCGTCGTTCGGGTTGTCGCCGAACATGCCGCCGAACGCGAGCGCTTCGCCGGTGAACGGCGCGGCTTTGTAGCGGTCGCTGTTGTTCACGCGGGTGGCGCGGATGTTCTGGTCGACCCAGTCCCAGATGCAGCCGCCGACGAGGCGCGGATACTTCTCGAAGGCATCCATGTATTCCTGGAAGTTGCCGAGGGCGTTGCCCATGCAGTGGGCGTATTCGCAGACGAAGAACGGCCAGTTTTCACGGGTGTTCGCGCCGGTGCGGTTCAGCCCGTTCACGTCGGGGTACATGGTGCTGCCCATGTCGGTCACGCCGTCGGTGTGGTTCATGTCGCAGGAGTGGATGAGGCGGGTCTTGTCGAGCGCCTGGATCGCGCGGGAAGCGGCCGCGAGGTTGTTGCCGCGTCCGTTCTCGTTGCCGAGGCTCCAGAAGATGACGGCGGGGCAGTTTTTGAGGCGGTTGTAGTTGTTGAGATTGCGTTCGACGTAGGGCTGTTCCCATTCCGGATTGCGGGTCAGGTCCTGTTTGCCGTGGCATTCGATGTTGGCTTCGGCGACCAGGTACATGCCGTACTTTTCGCAGAGTTCGTACCAGTACGGGGCATCCGGATAGTGCGAGGTTCGGACGGTGTTGATGTTATGGGACTTCATCAGCTGGATGTCTTTTTCCATGACCTCGCGGGTGATGGCGCGGCCGTAGTCGGGGTGCGTCTCGTGGCGGTTCACGCCCTTCAGGATGACTTCCTTGCCGTTGATGAGCAGCTGCTGTTCCGGGCCGACCTCGACCGTGCGGAACCCGAGGTTGACCTGCACGGTCTCGGCGTTCTCGTTCGTGTTCGCTGCGTCGGCGATCGTCATCTTCAGCTGATAGAGGTTCGGCGTTTCGGCAGTCCACTTATCGACGTTCGGCACGGTCACGCTGACCGGGACCGCAACGTCTTCCTTGCCGTCCGCGGCAAGCTGAACGTTCGCGCTGCCGGAGAGGATCTCGCGGCCTTCGCGCAGGAGCGTGTACTTCACGGTGCGGCTGGCGGCCTTGCCGCTGTAGTTGCGGACGAGGATCTTGCCGTCGAGCGTGCCGGTCGTGTAGTTGTCCTTCAGGAGCGAACGGAAATCGAAGTCGCGGATGGCGACGTCCGGCGTACGGAAGAGCACCACGTCGCGGAAGATGCCGGAGTGGCGGAAGAAATCCTGGTCCTCGAGGAAGGAACCGTCGGTGAAGTGATACACCTGAACGGCGAGGGTGTTCTGACCGGGCTTCAGGTACTTCGTGATATTGAATTCATCGGGATTGTACGAGTCTTCGGCATAGCCGACCTTCTCGCCGTTCACCCACACATAGTATCCGGCGGACACACCGTCGAACTTCAGGAACACCTGGCCGCCCTTCTTGAATTCGGCGGGCACGGTGAACGTACGGCGGTAGGAGCCGACCGGGTTGCGTTCGCGGAACGCGGTCATCCACTGGGCGGGAGCGTTCGTCACGATCGGCGGATTGTCCCGGTTGAACGGATAATTGACATTCGTGTACAGCGGGGTGCCGTAGCCCTGCACCTGCCACGTGGACGGCACGGGGATCGTCTTCCAGGAGGAATCGTCGTAGTCGGGCTTGAAGAAGCCGGCCGGGCGCTGAGACAGATCCAGCTTGCCGTCCGGTGTGGTCATCGTGACGAAGTTGAACTTCCAGTCGCCGTTCAGCAGGCTCTTCTGTCCGGCGTCGACCGGAAGCGCGGAATCGGAGCGGACCGGTTCCACGTTCACGAAATTGATCTTCTGGTTTTCCCATTCCTCACGCATGCTCAGATCCTGTTGGGGTTGCTGTTGTCCGGGGCGCTGGCCCTGTTGGGCGAAAACGGCGCCCATAGCCAGTGCAAACGTTGCCGTCAGACCGATAAAAGCTGTTTTTGGCGACATACCGTCATCCTTTCTGAATTGTGGTTAATGGAGTTGCTGGTGAGTTCCAAAACAAAATACTGTCTGAAACATAGCAGTGTTTCCGGAAAAATCAATCCCTGTTTCCGTCTTTTTCCGCTTTTTTCGGCACGAATCCGCACTTCCCGCACGGAGATACGTTCCCTAACTAAAAAAAGATGCGCTACCGGGCAAGGATCCGGTACACCGCCGCCGCGCATCGAACTGCGAACGCCGCCGGCATGAACGACACGGTCCCGATCAGCGGACGGCCCGCTTCGTCGAGCTTCGGCTTGCGGGGCGTCTCCGTGGAAAAAACTGCCGTCACGCCGTGCTCGAATCCGAGCTCGCGGAGTCCCTTCCTGACAAGTTTCGCAAGCGGACACACGCTCGTTTCCGAAATATCGCCGCAGCGGATCGAACCGGGATCGGTGCGCAGCCCGGCGCCCATGGCGCTGACCGCGGGGACGCCGCGCCGGAGGCATTCCGCCAGCAGGGCGATCTTCGCGGGCACGGAGTCGATGGCGTCCAGCACGCAGTCATAACGTCCCGTATTGAGCACGCCGGGCATGTCGTCCGGCGAAAGGAACCGCTCCAGCACGGTCAGCTTGAGCTTGGGATCGATGTCCATCAGGCGGTCGGCCATGACGATCGCCTTCGACTGCCCGACCGTGCTCGTGAGCGCGGGGATCTGACGGTTGATATTCGTCGGCTCAACCACGTCGCCGTCCACGATCGTCATCGCGCCGACGCCAAGCCGCGCGACAAGTTCGGCGGCCAGCCCGCCTACCCCGCCCAGGCCGACGCACAGAACCCGCGAACGCCGGATCGTTTCGATCGTTTCGGCGGTTTCGAGCGCGGACATGCGCCCCAGCCATTCCGGAATGGGATCAGGTTCGAACGGGGTCATGACGGAAGATCCTTCTGAAATTGGCGCGGACAGCCGCGGCGAACTCGGACGGCGGCAGCAGGCGCATGGCGGCGGCCTCGGAAACAATCTGTCCGAAAAGCTCCGGAGACTCGTCCGTCTCGACCAGAATGCGGTCGAGCGGAATCTCCGCGAAATAATCCATGTTTCCGGCATCGCGGAGCAACCCCGCGCCGAACGACAGCACGCAGCCCGCGTCCAGCAGATCGAACGCCTTGCGCTTCGTCCCGCGGAATCCGTGGACCACCCATTCGGGCGCATCCGGGGGAAGCTTTGATTTCAGGCGCAGGAGCTCGGGGTAACACCGCACGCAGTGGATCAGCAGCGGTTTGCCGCGCCGGACGGATTCCGCGATCTGCGCCTCGAAAACCTTCGTCTGAAGCGGCAGAGGGATTTCCGAAGTGCGGTCGAGCCCGCATTCGCCGACGGCCAGGCAACGGGGTGAATCGAACAGAGACGCGAATGCCGCAAGGTCGTATTTCCCGGCGTCCCACGGATGGATCCCGGCGGAAAAAAAGCAGTTTTCGGGGACAATGACCGAGGGGTCGCCCACGTTCCACAGGCGGAACACCCCGTCATCCTCGCAGGGCGCGCCGTGCGCGTGGGCATCGACCGGAAAGGGACAGTTCGACGGCATCCCGTTCATTTGCCACCGTTGCGGACAAACAGCGCGGTGAAGGAGCAGTCGCAGTCGGCATGGCAGGGCAGAGTCGTCAGCGTGCCGTCGGTCTTTGTGCCGTCGTGCGGATTCTTGAACGGTTTGAGCTTGAAATCAGGGCGCGCCTCCAGGAAACGCTTCACCACGCCCATGTTTTCGACATCGAAAACGGAGCACGTGCCGTAGACGAGCTTGCCGCCGGAACGGACGGCGTTCGCCGCCTTGTCCAGAATCGCAAGCTGCGTCCTTGCGAGCTTCGGCAGCTCCTCCGGCCGGAAAACCCACCGCATTTCGGGGTTCCGGCGCCAGCGTCCCGAGGCGGAACACGGCGCGTCGACCAGCACGCCGTCGTATTCGCCCAGCGCACCGCCCAGCGGCGTCGTGATCTCAATATTGCGGAAACGCGCCGCAAGCATGCGTTTCTTCAACTGCGCCAGCACGTCCTGACGGATGTCGGAGGCAAAAATACGCACTTTGGAGCCGCCCCAGGCCGCGAGCTGGAGCGTCTTGCCCCCCGCCCCGCAGCAGCAATCCCACCATTTTTCCTTCGGCTGGGGGGCCGCCGGCCACACGATGCACTGGGACGAGAAATCCTGCACCTCGTAATTGCCGGTCAGCCCCTTCACCTGGTCGGGATGCGCATGGGGCGTTTTCACGCGCACAGCGTCCACGAGAACCTCGGAACCGCGTTCAGCATGGATGTCCTGCGCTTCCAGACGGCGGATCAGCTCGGTCGCCGTGATGTTCTGCGCGCGCAGCCACAGAGGGGAATGGGACGTCAAACCGTCGAGCCACGCCTGGCGGGCCGGCTCCGGCACTTCCTCCGGCATCCAGTCCGGGACCAGGTCGTACACGTCCAGGTCCATGTCGTTGTTCGTCACGGTGCGGATGCGCTCGAAGGGGTCCGGCATCGCCGCAAGCACGTCCGGCGCCACGTCGCACCAGAAGGGAAACACGGGGCAGGACGGATCGTCGGCGGCAAGCGCCGCGGAAAGCGCGGGGCCGGGAATGTTCTCCCGGTCGATGTCGAACAGCTTTTCGAGGCAGCCTTTCCAGCGGAAAAATGCGAATACGCTGCTCGTGATGGCGTGCCTGTCGCGCGAACCGTATTTATGGTTGGCGCGGAAAAAATCGGACAGGAACTTATCCGCCGGCACACCCTTTTCCTCCAGGTCATGCCACACGAGACGGATCACGTCCAGGCACGAGGTCGCGAGCGTCTTCAGTTTGTTTCCGGCCAATCCTTCCAGCATAACGGCGGCCCCTTTCCTGTTGCGGTGGTCAGACTTCTTCCTTCGGGAAAAGGATCACGGCGGCGTGCGCCTCGATTGCCTGGCAGTGTCCGACGGAATCCAGTCCCTCGGCTGTCTTCGCCTTGATGGAGACATGGTCGGCGCCGATACCGAGGACCGCGGCCAGCGCTTCCCGCATCTTCGGGACATACGGCGCGAGCTTCGGTTTCTGCGCGATGATCGTGATGTCGGCGTTGCCGATCCGCCACTCCCGGAATTCAGGCAGGGCGAGCGTCTTCCTGAGCAGGGATTCCCCGGACGCGCCGAGGTACTGCGGATCGTCGTCCGGGTAATGCTGCCCGATGTCGCCGAGCGCGAGCGCGCCGAACAGCGCGTCGATCAGGGCATGGACCGGGACGTCGGCGTCGCTGTGTCCGTCGAGGCCGGTCTCGTTCGGGATATGGCAGGTGCAGAGCATCAGGTCGCGTTCCGGCGCCATACGGTGGACGTCGTAGCCGATTCCGATTCGCATGTCTTTCATGGGATCCGTGTCTCCTTCGCTTCCGCGGGAAATAAGGTGGATTATTCCTGTGACTGCCTGCCGTTGACGACCCTGGCCGAATCCAGAATCCAGTCCCGAAGTCCGTGGCTCACGATTTCCTGCTTGCGGTATTTCAGCTCAAGTTCGAGCATTTCCTTCTTTTCCGCGATCTCCTCCGCGGTGGCAGGCGTATGCGCGGACACGAAGACGAACGCGGGGAAACCGAACTGCTTGTCCGGGGAGGACAGCCTGCCGACGTCCGTGGTGAGAATTTCGTTCATGCACGGCAGATAAGGATTGCCTTCGATTTCGAAACGGGCTCTCGAGACTTCGGCGTGCCAGGTGCCCTTCAGGGACTTCACGAGTTCCTCGACGGCGGAGGAGTCCTTCAACTCCATGGCCTTCAGCGAGAGCTGGGACGCGGCTTCCTCCGCCAGCGCGTATTCACGCTGGGATGTGAGGCGCTTCTTCGCGACGTCCTTCACGTCCTCGAACGGCTGGACCACGGACGGACGGCGCGCGGTCATCAGGAACATGGACATGCCGTGCTCGCCGGTCAGGAGGTTGGTGTAGGAGCCGACGTTCTTCAGGATCGTGACGGCGCTGATGAGCTGGCTGTCGATGTGGAGATCGTCGTCGGGCGTCGTCACGGACGTGAGGTTTTTGATCTCGGAAATCTTCATCCCGGCCTTCTCCGCCTCGTCGCGGAAGAGCTTCTGAGGATCGGCCAGGAAGGCGTCCTTGTCCGCGCGGATCGCCTCGCGGAACGACTTGTTGAAGGCGCGCGCGGCCGTTTCCGCCGCGTCGCGTTCGATCGTGGTCTCAAGCTCCTTGCGGATGTCTTCCTTCGCCTCGTCGAACGTCATTTCCGAACCGTCGTCCTTCACGAAGATCGCCTTCCTGAGCTCGTAGTAGTCCTTCAGCTGTTCCTCGGACACCTCGTTCTTCTTCACCGTATACGGGATGAAAGCGAGCAGGCCGTCGGACTCCGGCTCGCTCATGAAGAGCGACGGATTGGCCGTGTAGAAATCCTTGATCTCGGTGTCGTCGAGCGTCACCTGGTCCTCGAACGCATCCGGGTCGAACGTGACCATGTGGTACGTGATCTTCTGGAGCAGGGACTCGATGCCGGTTTTCGCCTCGTCGTCGGACACGATCACGTTCGCGGCCGTCAGGCCCGGGACCCGCTCCATGCGGATCATGGTGCGGACCGCCTCCTCAAGGTCGGAGAAACCGAGGCCGGAGGGCGCGAGGCATTCGTTTTTATATTTGGTATAAAGCTCCGGCGAGAACTTGCCGTCCTCATTCCGGAACGCAGGCAGGGTATGGATCACGTCGGCGACCTCCTTGTCGCTGGCCTGGACGTTCAGGACGTCGGCGGCCTTGATCAGGAGCGCGGCCTGGAACGAGGCGTCCTCGTCCAGCGACTGCACACGCTGCGGGGACAGGCCGTAGGACGCCCCCCGGACCAGGGATGCGACCTGGCGCGCATTCCCCACGTCGCCGTAGGTGACTTTCTGACCGAGCACGGACCCGTACTGGGAGCCCATGCCGACGTTCCTGCCGAACAGCAGCGAGCCGTCCACGCCCGGCGTGAAGAACCAAACGAAGGAGACGATGACGACCCCGGTAAAAATGGCAAATGTGACTTTTCCGTGCTTCACCAGCACGTTGTTCATTTTCTGAATGATCATGGGTTGGGTGACCTCTATTGGTGCTTTGTTTCAGATGAAAATACAAAACATTAATTTAATTCAAAAAAACGAAATGTCAAGGCCGCACCCCGCAAAAGTCGGGGAAATATTCCGCAATGGCGATTGTAAAAGTAAATGCAACGGTCAAAAGGGGGCATGTTGCGTTTAGTCTTACAAAAAGGGGTGTTGCGTTTAGTCTTACAAACGGAAAGCATGGACTATTTGTTGGAGTTGAGGGTATATTTAAGGCTAATTG
>JAGCTY010000112.1 GCA_017963105.1 Lentisphaeria bacterium | reverse complement strand
CCACGATCCAGGTGCAGTAGGCATTGTAGATGAGTCCGCCTTCGCCCTCGAAACTGTTCCGCCACAGCATGTCGCACTTGCCGTCACCGTTGAAGTCGCCGGTGGAGTCGCATTCCCACTCCGCGGAGTAGACGTTGATGAGCGTCCAGGTCACGCCGCTTTCCCAGTAGCCGAGCAGGCCGACCGTCTCGGACGCGCCGGTCGGGTTCGCGATCAGCACGTCGTCCGAGCCGTTGCCGTTGAAGTCGCCGGTGCCGAGGATATCCCAGCCGGCGCTCTTCAGGTTCAGCACCTGCGGTGTGAACGTCCCGTTGCCGTTCGACATCTCGCCGACAACGTAGCCTTCGTTATTGACGCGCAGGAAGTCGTCGAGGTTGTCGCCGTTGAAGTCGCCGGCGCCGGCGATCTCCCAGCCGGGATCGAGCGAAAGCCCGAGGCCCCACGGCTCGCCGTTCATGTAGATCGTGACCGATGCGGCCGGGGCTGTGCCGGTCGTGTCGGACGTTTCGACCGCAAGCATGGCGAAGCCGTCGCCGTTGAAGTCGCCGTTGTAGAAAACCCACTCCGGAGCCGGCGGGACGGGTTCGCCGCCGACCGTGACAGTGAGGACGTCTCCTGTCATGGGGTCGGCGTTCAGGTTCAGCGTGTAGTCCTTGCCGAGGATCGTCGTGGTCTGGCCGACCGTGAGCGTGCCGAGGTCCGACCCGGCAAGGCTCTTCACCGTGATCGTCCCGCTGAATGCCGACGCGCCTCCGGCGAGGTTGTAGGTGCCGTCCACCTGCGAATCGGAGACAGTGAGCGTGAAGGCCGGCGAGCCATCAACGAGCGAAAGGTCGTTCACGAGCGCATCACTCCAGGGGCTGACGCCCGAGATGTCGAAGTCCAGGATGCCGCCGTCGAGGAACGAGAGGGATCCGATGCCGGCGTAGAGGTAGATGGAGCCCGTGACCTTGCCGCCGGACTCGACCGTGACGCCGTTCATGACCGCCGTGGATTCCGTGCGGACTACGCCGCCGTCGAGGACCGTCCCGTTGAACCATCCGCCGTTGCCGACAGAGACATCTCCGCCGGAAACCGTCAGTCCCGTGACCGAGCCGGAATTCGTAATCTCCAGCGTTCCGCCTTCGATCGATCCGCCCTCGATCGTGCCTTCGACAACGGTCGTTCCGCCGCTCATCGTGAAGCCGATGATCGAACCGCCGGTGGAAACATGGAGCGCTCCGTCCGTTTCGACGCCTTCCGCCAATCCGTTTTTGACGACCATGGTTCCGCCCTCGTACACGAACACCTCGCTGGCCGAGCCGCCGCACATTGCAAAACTGGCGCCCTCGCTCACGAACACCTGGTTGGCTGTGCCGCCGGACAGTTTAAGACTGCCGCCGTCGTAGATCGGGGTGTGGTTCGCCACGCCGCCGGAGTAGACTATGAGTGTGCCGTTTTGCTCGATGGTGGTCATGTTGGCGACCGTGCCGGAATGCACAGTTGCAAACAACCAGTAGCTTTCATCCAGGAGAAGTCCGGTGATCGTGTTGGGAAGGAATGTGCCGGGCGCATAGTCATCGGGAATAATGACGGTTCCGCCGTTTTCCCTGATGCCCGTGGCAACACCGCCGCTATAGATATGGAGCAAACCGTCCTGATTGACGGTGATGCCGCTGCCGACGCCGCCGGAGGAAACTTCGAGGCTGCCGCCGTAGTTGATGAACGCATTGCTTACCTCGCCGCCATCCTTGATGTTGAGGATGCCTTGCTCATTGATTATGACGTCGTGCGCGAACATCCCGGAGGAAACGGAGATCTCCTCGTCGGTGATGTCGCCGGTGATGTCGCCGCCGCCCGCCACGACGACGGAAAGCGTGGAGCCGTTCAGTTCCAGCGAGTAGTCCTTTCCGCGGACGGTGATCGTCTGGCCGACCGCGATTTCGCCGGCGTATTCGACGGTGAATCCGTTGGTGCTGTACACGGTGATCGTTTCGGAGAAGCCGGCCGCGCCGGTCGCGAGCGTGTAGGTGCCGTCCTCCAGTGTATCGGAGACCGTGAGCACGCAGACCGGCGTACCGACGATGAGCGAGTAGTTCGTCACGAGCATGTCGTTCCCGGGGGCGGCGACCGAAATGTCGAAGTTCAGGATGCCGCCCTCGGCGAACGTGAGGCCGCCGCGGTTGACCTGGATCATGCCGGTGATCCTGCCGCCGGCCATGACCGTGGTGTTGTAAACCTCCACAGCGGATCCGATGCGGACCACGCCGGTCCCGGTGACCGTCCCGTTGAAATAGCCGTGGTCGGCCATGTCGACTTCGCCGCCTTCGACGTAAAGCTCCGTGCCCGATCCGTAATCGGCAAACCGCAGCGTTCCGCCGGTGACCGTTCCGACCTTGACCGTGCCATTGACATCCGCGGTTCCATCGATCAGACTGAGGCCGTTTACGGTCCCGCCGTCAACGACGACGCCCCCGCCGTCATTCACTTCGACGAGATTGGCCGCCCCGCCGGAGACATTCAGGATGCCAGTGGATTCGACCCCTATGTTATAGACTGTTCCGCCGGACACATCCATGACGCCGCCTTCGATGATCATTGCGCCCCGTACGGTGCCGTTTCCGACGATCATCCGGCCGCCGTCGCGGATGGTCGTGGCTTCGGCGAATGCGCTCGATTCGTACTCGGCGATCTCAAGTATTCCGCCGGAGAGGATGATCGCGTTGATGCTCGATCCGCCCAGGTCCATCCATCCTTTGCCTTTGACCGTTGTATTGGAAGCGGAAGCTCCATTATACACAAGGAATGTATACTCCGCGACCGTGTCGACGGCGCTTCCGCCGCTGCTGACACACAGATAACCGCCGTCCGCGATCGTCGTGGAGACCGCGACGCCGCCCATGGACACGAAAAGCGAGCCCGTGTCATGAACTACGGTATTGAGTACATGGCCGCCGTTGCCGACATACATGCTGCCGCAGGAATTGACTACCGTGTCGTTCGCTATGCCGCCCTCGTAGACGTTGAAGACGCCGGCGGAATTGAGCGTCGTCACTTCCGCGGTGCCTCTGGCGTAAACATTGAGAACGCCGCTGGAGAGGATGTTCACGCTGCTGGCGCGCATCCCGAGGGTAATGTCCTTCGTTTCGTTGATCAGGTCGCCAGTGAAGACCGAATTGTCGACGGTGACGGTGAGGAGGGATCCCGACAGAGCCAGCGTGAAGGACTTGTCGCCGATCGACACGGATTCGCCGCCAACCGTGAGCGTGCCGAGCGTCGCCCCGGCGGTGTTCTTCACGGTGATGGTCCGGTCGAATCCGGCCGCCGAGGTCGCGAGCATGAACGTCCCGTTCGACTGCGTGTCGGAGACCGTGAGCGTGCATTCCGGGGTGCCGCTGATGAGCGAGTAGTTCGTCACAAGCACGCCGGAATCGTTGTTGAGGGTCGTGATGTCGAAGTCCAGAACGCCGCCCTCGGCGAACGTGAGGCCGCTGCGGTTGACCTGGATCATGCCGGTGATCCTGCCGCCGGCCATGACCGTGGTGTTGTAAACCTCCACAGCGGATCCGATGCGGACCACGCCGCTTTCGGTGACAACACCGTTGAAATATCCGTGCTCGGCCACGTCGACCTCGCCGGCGGAAACGAGAAGATCCGTTGCCGAGGCGTACGAGCCGACCTGCATCATGCCGCCGGCGATCGTCCCGTTGCTGACGAGGAAATCGTTCTCGACGGAGCCGCCGTACATGGTGAGCCCGAAGACGGAACCGCTGGAAATATAGAGGGAGCCGCCGTACATAGTGACGTCCATTGCGGATCCGGGCCCGTAAACCTCCATGAGGCCGCCGGAGTAGACCCCCGTATTGAGCGCGCTGCCGCCGGAGGACACGGTCATTCTTCCGCCGGACTGGACACTCGTATTCTGTGCGGAACCGCCCGCCACATTGAGGCTGCCGCCGGAATAGACCGCGGTCATGTCCGCGGTGCCGCCGCTGTAGACGTTGAGGATGCCGGCGGAGTAGAGGTTCGCGCTGACGGCGCGCCTGCCCTTGGAGACGTCGACCGTTTCGCCGGTGATGTCGCCGGTGATGACGTCGCTGCCGCTCCCGACCGTGACGGACAGGACGGAATCGGTGTCCAGGTTCAGCGTGTAGTCCACGCCGCCGATCTTGCTGGTCGATCCGACCGCGAGCGTGCCGAGCGTCGAGCCGGCGGCGTTCACCACGGAGATGGTCTTGTTGAAACCCGCCGCGTTTTTGGCGAGCACGTAGGAGGCCTCCGTCTGGTCGTCCTTGACCGTGAGCGTGTAGGTCGGGGTCCCCGTGACAAGCGAAAGATCTTTCACGAGCGCGACGGAGTAGGTGGTCGAAGTCCTGGAGGTGATGTCGAAATCCAGGATGCCGCCGCTCTGGAAGGAAGCGGACCCGCCGGAGGCGAACGACAGTTCGCCGGTGACCTTGCCTCCGAGGGAAACGACCAGGGTGCCGTTCGAGACGACGTTCACGCGGCTGGCGATGCCGCGGTAGCCCACGAGCATGGTGCCGAATGTGGTCGTGCGGACGGCGGAACCGCCGCTGCTAACGTTCATGGTGCCGCCGGAGGAGACCGTGGCGGAACTCATTACGCCGTCGGAGAAGACATTGGCCTTGCCGAAGACCGTTGTTTCGTACGCCGTGCCGCCGGAGGAGACGTTCAGCGTGCCGGAGACAGTCGTGCGATGGTCTCTGCCGCCGTCGTAAAAATTCATCGTGCCGCCGTTGTTGACAAGGGTGTATTCCGCTGTGCCGCCGGAGGAGAGGTTCAGCGTGCCGCTGTTGTTGACCGTGGTGTTCATCGCCCTGCCGCCGGAGGAGACGTCCAGTCTGCCGGAGAAGTTGGCAAAGACACTGGTCGCCTCTCCGCCGCTCAGCACATTCAGCCTGCCGCCGGAGTAGACCGTCGCGGCGGACGCGACCGTGTATTTATGGACGGTGGCATCATGGGTGATGTTCGCGGAGAAAGAGTGGCCCTGGAACCGCACGTTCGCGCCGCTCTGGACATTCACGTAGCCGCCGTTTTCCTTGATGTCCGAGCCCGTCGCGCCGGAGGAGAAGACCACGAATCCGCCATTGTATACCGTGACCATGTCGGCAGTAGCGCTTTCGTTGACCCCGAGGGTGCCGGAACTGAGCGTGGTTTCACTCGCGAAGCCGCCGGAGTAGACAAATACCCTGCCGCCGTCGTAGACCGTGGTGGAGAGCACGATGCCATCGTGGTTGACAGTGAGTTCGCCGCCGGAAGAGACATAGTTGTTGTACGCGAAGCCGCTGGGGGAGACATCCATCATTCCGCCGGCCCTGACGAAAATGCCGTTCGCGCTGCCGCCGGAGTAGACAAATACCCTGCCGCCGGAATCGACGACGGTGTTGCTCGCCTTGCCGCCGGAGGAAACATTCAGGTGGCCACTCAAGCCGATCGTGGTGGATTCCGCGACCCCGCAGAGAGAAACAATTCCCCGGTTGTTGATCAGCGTGTTGCTGATCGTGGCATATTGATTGGCAAACAGGGAACCGCCGCTCACGACCGTGTTGTACGCATACCCGCGGCTGACCCCGGTGGCGGACGATCTGCCGCTCACGTTCAGGAGTCCTCTTGACAGCACGACCGCGCTCCGGACGGCGCCTTCATCGACGTTGATCACTCCGCCGCTTGCCACGCAGGGGTTGACCGCGCTGCCGGAAAGGGCGATGCGCATGGAACCGTAGTAGTAGATGGATGCTCCGGAATCGATGCCGCCGCTGTAGATGTTCTCATGGCCGCTGCTGTAGACGTTCGCATTGACGACCTTGCCGCCGCTGGTGACCCAGACTGAGCCGGCTGAAATGATGCTGGGGGAAGATAGGATCATGCCGGAGGAGACGGTGGAAGTTCCGCTGGAGATGATGACTGCCATGGGGAGTGCCCTTTCGTGTTGCGTGTTATGTTATGGTTTGTTTACGTTCAGGTTCGGTGGGAGACAAACGGATGTCCACGAGGATGTTTTGAGCTTGATTCGAGCTAAAAAATGAGGAAATGACATTTTTTTCTGCTAATATAGTATTGCGCACGCTAAAAATCAAACGTTTTTTTCCGAAATTACAGGAAAAATGACGAATTTATGGATTCTCGGAAAAAGACGCGCCATGCGGGCAAACCCGCGTCGGAAAACGCGCTTTTCGCGCTCTTTCGTCAATTGTAAAAGTAAACGCAACACTTTTGTTTTTTGAGGATGGTTTTGGACGGGGTGTTGCGTTTAGTCTTACAAAGCGTTGCGTTTAGTCTTACAAACGTTGCATTTACTCTTACAAACAGGGCAGAAGTGT
>JAGCTY010000111.1 GCA_017963105.1 Lentisphaeria bacterium | reverse complement strand
GGCCCGCCTCGAAAACCACATCCGCGCCCTCATGACGCACTGGAAAGGCAAAATCCAGAGCTGGGACGTCTGCAATGAGTGCTTCGAAGACGACGGTCGTCCCCGCGGCTTCTCCCCGTGGCGCCAGAACATCGGCGACGACTACATGGAACAGGCTTTCCGCATCGCCGACAAGGTCGCCAAGGAACTCGGCGAGGAAAAAGTGCTCCTGGTCTACAATGACTTCAATATGTACAAGCCCGGCAAAGTCCAGGCTGTCGTGAACATGGTCAACGACTTCAAGGCCAAGGGTGTCAGAATCGACGCCATCGGCATGCAGGCCCACTGGCAGAGCAACGACGATCCGTCCATTGAGACCATCGAAGCCGCGTTCAAGGCCTATGCCGCCACCGGCTGCAAGATCATCATCTCCGAAATGGATATCAACACCCGCAACGGCTTCCGCAACAGCGGACTCGGCCTCACCCGCGACGACAGCGTCCAGGGCAACGCCGACGCCTCCTCCGACGCCCTCGCGAAGCGCTATGAACAGGTGTTCGACCTCTTCGTGAAATATCATGAGAGCATCTACGCCGTCACCCTCTGGGGTATCGGCGACAGCTGGTCCTGGCTCCGTGGCGGTCAGCCGCTTCTCTTCGACAACAACCTCGATCCGAAGCCCTGCTACTACTCCGTGCTCAAATCCCTGAACAAGGGTAAAGCTGCCCTCAAGAAGTAATCTTCCGGCTTTTTTCCCGACGCAAGTCATCGGCGGTCTCCCTCTGCGGAGACCGCCATTTTTTTATTGAAAAAACACGTCTTTTGCTTGAAATCCGGCGATTTTATGGCATATTATTTCAATTTGGTTTTTTGAGAATCTGCCAACGACAAAACACGGAGATGACACAATGGCGAAGCGGCAAGACATCAAGAAAATCCTCATCATCGGCTCCGGCCCGATCATCATCGGCCAGGCCTGTGAATTCGATTATTCCGGCACCCAGGCGTGCAAGGCCCTGCGCAAGGCCGGCTACGAGGTCGTGCTCGTCAACTCGAACCCGGCCACCATCATGACCGACCCCGGCATGGCCGACCACACCTACATCGAACCGCTCAACATCCAGGGCGTGGAACGCGTGATCCAGCGCGAACGCCCGGACGCCCTGCTGCCGAACCTCGGCGGCCAGACGGCCCTGAACCTCTCCTCCAGCCTCGCCGAAGCCGGCGTCCTCGCCAAGTACGGCGTGAAGGTCATCGGCGTGGACCTCGACGCCATCAAGCGCGGCGAAGACCGCATCGAGTTCAAGAAGACCATGGCCAAGCTCGGCGTCCCCGTCCCCGAATCCGCTCCCGCCAACTCCGTCGAGGAAGGCGAAGCCATCGCCGCCCGCATCGGATACCCCGTCGTGCTGCGTCCCGCCTACACCATGGGCGGCACCGGCAGCGGCATCGTGTACAACGTGGAAGAGCTCCGCACGGTCATGGCGCGCGGCCTCGCCGCCAGCCTGATCCACGAAGTCCTCGTCGAACAGTGCGTGCTCGGCTGGGAGGAACTCGAGCTCGAAGTCGTCCGTGACGAAAAGGGCCAGAAGATCACCGTCTGCTTCATCGAAAACGTCGACCCGATGGGCGTCCACACCGGCGACAGCTTCTGCGTCGCCCCCATGCTTACCGTCTCCAAGGAAGTCCAGGAGAAGCTTCAGGACTACTCCTACCGCATCATCGACGCCATCGGCGTGACCGGCGGCACCAACGTCCAGTTCGCACACAACCGCGAAGACGGCCGCATCGTCGTCATTGAGATCAACCCGCGCACCTCGCGTTCCTCCGCCCTCGCCTCGAAGGCCACCGGCTTCCCCATCGCCCACGTCTCCACGCTCCTCGCCACCGGCATCACCCTCGACGAGATCCCGTACTGGCGCGACGGCTCCCTCGAGAAATACACCCCGAGCGGAGATTACGTCGTGGTCAAGTTCGCCCGCTGGGCGTTCGAGAAGTTCCCGCAGGCGAAGGATGCCCTCGGAACCCAGATGAAGGCCGTCGGCGAAGTCATGTCCATCGGCAAGAACTTCAAGGAAGCCTTCCAGAAGGCCATCCGTTCGCTCGAGATCGGACGCAGCGGCCCGGGCCTCGACGCCAAGCTCGCCGCCCTTTCCATGGACCAGCTCCGCGAGAAGATCCGCACGCCGAACAGCAAGCGCTTCTTCGTGATCTACGAATTCCTCCGCCGCGGCGGCTCCGTGGACGAGGTTTTCGCGATGTCCAGCATCACGAAATATTTCATCCAGCAGATGGCCGAGCTCGCCCAGTTCGAGGGCGATCTCCAGAAGTTCAGCTTCATGTCCCTCCCGGACGACATGCT
This sequence comes from Lentisphaeria bacterium, assembly GCA_017963105.1. Lineage (GTDB taxonomy): Bacteria > Verrucomicrobiota > Lentisphaeria > Victivallales > UBA1829 > UBA1732. The sequence continues at coordinate 79,509 of JAGCTY010000111.1, read as the reverse complement.
GATCCGCGCCAAGCGCGACGGCTTCTCCGACAAGTACCTCGCCAAGCTCTTCTCCGTGAGCGAACGCATGGTCCGCGAACGCCGCATCAACCTCGGCGTGACCGCCGCCTACTGCAAGGTCCCGGTCAGCGGCGTCGAGAACGCCTGCTACTACTACTCGACCTACCAGCCCGTGCCGGACGAGGTCGAAGTTTCCGCGAATAAAAAGATCATGATCCTCGGCGGCGGCCCGAACCGCATCGGCCAGGGCATCGAATTCGACTACACATGTGTCCACGCCGCCTTCGCGCTCCGCGACAACGGTTATGAATCCATCATGGTCAACTGCAACCCCGAGACCGTCTCCACCGACTACGACACCAGCGACAAGCTCTTCTTCGAGCCGCTCACCACCGAGGACGTGCTCTCCATCTACGCCAAGGAAAAACCGTACGGCGTGATCGTGCAGTTCGGCGGCCAGACCCCGCTCAACATCGCGCAGGAACTCAAGGACAACGGCGTGAACATCCTCGGCACGCAGCCCGAAGGCATCCGCCTTGCCGAAGACCGCGAATATTTCCGCGAACGCATGATCGCCCTGAACATCCTCCAGCCGCGCAGCGCCACCAGCAAGTCCCTCGAGGAGGCCGTGAAGATCGCAAACGAGATCGGCTACCCCGTCATGGTCCGTCCTTCCTTCGTGCTCGGCGGCCGCGGCATGGAAGTCATCTACGACGAGGCCACGCTCCGCCGCTACGCCGTCGAATCCCTCCAGGTCAGCCCGGAATACCCGATGCTGATCGACCGCTTCCTCGACAACGCCATCGAGTGCGAAGTCGACGCCATCGCGGACGGCACCGAGACGTATGTGGCGGCCATTATGGAACACGTCGAGCTCGCCGGCATTCACTCCGGCGACTCCGCCTGCACCATCCCGCCGATCACCATCCCGGCGAAGCACCAGAAGACCATCGAGGAATATACCGCGAAAATCGCGAAGGACTTCAAGGTCGACGGCATCATGAACGTCCAGTACGCCATCTGCGAGGACGAAGTGTACATCATCGAGGCCAATCCGCGCGCCTCCCGCACCGTGCCCATCATCTCCAAGGTCACGGGCGTGCCGCTGGCACGCGTCGCCACCGAACTCATGCTCGGCAAGAAGATCTCCCAGTTCAAGCTCCCGAAGACCGGCCAGACCCCGTTCGTCGCCGTCAAGGAAGCCGTCCTGCCGTTCAACATGTTCCCGGAAGTCGACCCGATCCTCGGCCCGGAAATGCGCGCCACGGGCGAAGTCATGGGCATCGCCGACAATTTCGGCACCGCGTTCTTCAAGGCGGAAGCCGCCTCCGGATGCAGTCTGCCCACCGAAGGCACCGTGCTGATTTCCGTCAGCCGACACTACCGCAAGTACCTGCTCCCGATCGCGCAGAAGATGCACGAGCTCGGATTCGGCATCCTCGCCACCGAAGGCACGTCCGCGTTCCTCACCGAGAACGGCATCCCGAACACCGTGGTCTGCAAGCTCGGCGAAGGCCGCCCGGACATCCTCGACATGATCAAGAACAACAAGATCCAGCTCATCATCAATACGCCGATCGGACGCGAAGGCAAAGTCGACGACAGCTACATCCGCCGCAGCGCCATCCAGAACCGCATCCCGTACATGACGACCATCGCCGCCGCACACGCCACCGCGGTCGGCATCGAGGCGGTCCGCTCCAATCCCGACAAGGAACCCAAGTCCCTGCAGGAATACCACAAGTGATCTGACATCAGAGGGGGAATCAGGATCATGCCCGACAGAATCTGGCTCGAAATCGACCTCGGCGCGCTGCAGCGCAACTACCGCACGCTCGCCCGGTCGATCTCGCCCGCCGCGCTCTTCCCCGTCATCAAGGCCGACGCCTACAACCTGGGCGCGGTCGAGGTCGCGCGGACGCTTTGCGATTACGCGCCGACCTTCTGCGTGGCGACGCCGTCGGAAGCTCTCGAGATCATTTCCTTCGGGAAAAACGTCCGTCTCCTCGGCGCACTGTTGAACACCGAGGTCGGCGACGTGGTGCATTACGGCATGGTCCCGAGCATCCCCTCGCTCGAGGTCGCACGGATGCTCAGCGAGGAGGCCGTCCGCCAGCGCCGCACGCTCGACGTGATGATCAAGCTCGACACCGGAATGGGCCGCCTCGGTCTTCTTCCCGAAGAGGCCCCGGACGCCATCGCGAAGATCGCCGCGCTCCCCAATCTCCGCTGCACTGACATCTTCTCGCATTTCCCCGTCGGATACAGGATCGACCACCCCACGACGCGCGAACAGCTCCGGCTTTTCCGCTATGTACTGGACGCCGTCGCCGAACGCCACATCATGATCCCGAACGTGCATTTCGCGAACAGCGATGCCATCGGGTGTCTGCCCGAATCGGTCCGCGCACCCTACAACTGCGCGCGCGCCGGGCTTTCGCTCTACGGGTTCTCCCCTGATCCGAAGCTCGCCGCCTGCCTCGAACCGGTCGTTTCCTGTTATTCGCATGTGATCGCCGTCCGCCGTCTTCCGAAAGGCCACAACGTCGGCTACGAATGCACCTGCACCCTGACCGAGGACACCGACATCGCGCTCATCTCCGCGGGCTATGCCGACGGCCTCCCGCTCCAGCTCTCCAACCAGGCGGAAATCCTCATCCGCGGATACCGCTGCCCCGTGCTCGGGCGCGTCTGCATGGACTACATGATGGTCTCCCTGGCCCCGCTCGGAGGCATGCTCCCCGACCAGGGCGAGATCGTCACGCTTATCGGCTCCGATACCGGCGAAACCGTTTCCCCCGAGGAATGGGCGAAGCTCAAGGGCACGCACGTCTACGACATCCTCTGCTCGTTCGGCGGCCGCATGGAACGCCGCTACGTGGCGCGCTGATTGCCCCGGCGTTGTCCTTTCCCACGTCCGTGGGGGTATACTGTTTCGGCACGGCTTACCGTGTCCGAGCGGAGCCGGACACTGCTGCAGTGGAGGCCCCGCCTCCCCACATCCGTGGGTTTGTTTCAGGGTAAATATAAGATCGTGTCCGCATCCGGCGCTTTTTTCCGCCTTTTTTCTTGACTTTCCGCGGTGCGGGTATTACATTATGGGAAACGTGTGGCAAAACGCTCCCGTTTTGAACTTGTTTCCCCAAACACCAGCGCGACATCATGGCCAGAAGCATACAACCCCGGACAAAACCGGCGAAAACAGCGGCTCCGGATTCTCCGAAGCGGGACGTCTCCGCGCCCGGATTCGAGACCAGCGAGGATGCGATCTTCCATCAGTTGTACGATCCCGGATGCACGCCGCTGACGCCCGCCGAGGCGGAAACCGTCTGGGGAGAGATCGATGCCCGGATGCATGAGATCCGTTTCTGCCTGGCGCAGTTCGTTTTCGTACTGGAGGAACATGAACACGTTGTGGACCGCTGCCGGACGCCTGACGATGTGACCTCGCTCTTCGTCGAATCGAAGCTGCCGGACGCGATCCGCGGGAATCCGTCGTCCGCGCTGCCCACCCTGCTGAAATGGAAGGCGGAGATTGCGGACTTCCGTGCGGAGCTGACGGCGTTTTATGCCGGGCCGAAGTTCAAAAAGAAGTCGGCGCGTGAAGCCATGTGGACGCGCTCCTGCGAACTCCTCATGCGGTATCCGGTCTCCACGCTGAAGATCATGGAGTGGTATCATGTGGCTTCCTCCTGGTGCACCACGCCCGAATCGCCCGCCATGGACGAGCTGTTTCTGGCACGTTTGATGCCGGACCGGGCGCTCTGTCTGTCGGTTTTTCAAACCATGAAGGCGGCTTTCGAGCAGATGGAACAGCTTCGACAGCGCGTCCTGTATTCGCACCTGCGGCTCGTGATCAGCATCGCGAAACAGTCCTGCAGCCAGTCGCAGCAGCTGATCGACATCGTGCAGGAGGGCAATATCGGACTCGTGAAGGCGCTCGACCGGTTCGACAGCAGCCTCGGCCATAAATTCTCGACCTACGCCACCTGGTGGGTCCGCCACGAGATCATGCGCGCCCTCGCGCGTCAGACCCGCGTGATCCGCATCCCGCAGCATATGCTGGCGACCATCTCGCGCATCAACCGCGCCGAACAGGCTTATGTCAAGAGGTACGGCGTGGAGCCTACGGTGGAGGAGCTGGCCGCCGAACTGGAAATGCCGAAGGCGCGCATCCATGCCATCCGGCAGATGGCGCGCCAGCAGATCTCCCTTCAGGCCCCCATCCGGTCGAACGCGCTCTCCGAAGATTCCGAGATCACGCAGGAGGACCGGTTCGGCACGCCCGCCGACAACGACGACTTCAACCCCGAACTGCATCTGTCGTTCCAGTTCCTCCGCGACGTCGTCCACAAGGCCGTCGACAAACTGCCGGAACGCGACCGCAAGTTCATCCGAATGCGGTTCGGGCTGGACGGCTACGAACCGATGAGCATCCGCCAGATCGCCGAAGAGTTCCACCTGACCCGCGAACGCATCCGCCAGATCGAGAACAGCGTGTTCGAAAAGCTCCGCAAAAGCAATCCCGAACTGGCGTCCCACTGGCAGGATTCGCTCTACTGAAGTACTCCGTACCTGATTTTTCTTTCTTTTCAGTTTCGTGCTTGATTTTTCCGTTTTTCGCTGTACCTTTTTACCTGTATTCGTTCCCTGTTCCCTGCTCCTGAACCGCATCTGTAATATCAAACAACCCTCCCATGTCCTTTCCTCCGCTTTCCTCCTTCCGGTCCGTCCACATCATCGGCTGCTGCGGCGCGGGCTGCGCCCCGCTCGCCCGGATCCTCCTCGAAAAAGGGTTCCGCGTCTCCGGATCCGACCTGCTTGACAATGCCGCCGCGGCGACGCTCCGCAGGCACGGCGCACAGATCGCGCCCGCCGGGCACCGCATCGAAAACCTCCCCCCGGAAAACGACGGGCTCCTGGTCGTACGGACCTCGGCGGCGGGGCAGGAGAACCCGGAAGTTGCGGAGGCGCTGCGGCGCGGGCTGCCCGTTTTGAGGCGTGGCGAAGCGCTCGCAGTCGTGGCGGATTCGTACAAGCGGCCGGTGGCAGTCAGCGGTTCGCACGGCAAAACGAGCGTGAGCGCGATGCTGGCGTGGCTGCTCCGCGAACTCGACGCGAATCCCGGCTTCATGATCGGTGGAGCTGTCACGGGCTGGGAAAGCGCGGGCGCGGCGGGCAGCGGCGACCTGTTCGTCACCGAGGCGGATGAGAGCGACGGCACGCATGCGCTGCTGCGTCCGCATCTCGGGATCGTTACGAACGTGGAGGACGACCACGCGTGGAGCCTCGGCGGATTCGAGGTGCTGGAACACAATTTCAGGGCGTTCGCCGAACAGTCGGAAACGCTGCTGTACTGCGCTTCGGAGGAGACCGACCGTCTGTTCGGGGACCATCCGCACGCGGTCCGGCTCGACCTCGCGGGTTTATCCGAAGACTTTCTGCCCGGATTCGGGCATTTCCAGCGGCTGGACGGCATGATCGCAATCAAGGCCGCCGCATTGCTGGGATTCGACGCAATCGAAGCGGAAAAGAAGCTCCGGGGATTCCCCGGCGTCGAACGCCGTCTTTCCGTCCGGTTCAACGGCGCGGCCACGGTCATCGAGGACTACGCGCATCATCCGACCGAACTTCGCGAAAGCATCCGGTCCCTGCGCGGGCTCTACCCCGGACGCCGCCTCGCCGTGATCTTCCAGCCGCACCGTTATGCGCGGCTCGAACGCTATTTCGACGAGTTCACCGCCGAACTGAAAAAGGCGGACTGCGTGTTCGTCACGCCGGTCTTCGCGGCCTGGACTGGGAGCGGAAAATATACCTCGGACGACCTTGCGGCGTCGGTCGGCGGGACCGCGCTCTCGGGCAGCTGGGATGACATGGGCGCACGTGCCGGGCTTGAGCTCAAAAAAGGCGACGTCGCGGCCATCATCGGCGCGGGTGACCTGCCGAAGATCCTGCCAAAGCTGATCGCCGCTGCGAAAAAGGTGTCCTGAGCTGGATTCAGTTCAAAATCAATACTCGCGGACGGCGCGCGCCAGAAGATGCGCGAGCTCAGCCGCCTCATCCGGCGTGTTGGAGTCGAAGAACGAAACCCGGACAGCGGAATATGCCTCATCTCGGCTCAATCCCATCGCGGTCAGCACACGCGAAGGCGTCCCGGTTTCCGCGTCGCATGCGCTGCCGGACGCGATCGAAGCGCCGAATTTCGCCATGATGCGCGTGAGGATCGCCCCCTGGTAGGTCTGCGCGCCGCCGGAGAACAGCATGTGCGCGATGTACGGAGAGGCGTTTTCCGACGGGACCGTTTCGCGCCAGCAGCCGTCGGGCAGCACTTCCCTCAGCTCAGTGAGGAACCGTTCCTTCAGCTCGCGGATATAATCGATGTCGCCGCTCATCGTCGCCATGCGCCCGCCGAGCGTTTCCGCCAGCAGCAGGCAGAACGGCGGCGGCACGCGTCCGACGGCATGGCGCTCCGTGCGGATCTTCTTCACGGCGGGACGGAACTCGTCGCTGTACAGCACGGCAGCGCCGCCCGGCAGGCCGAATTTCTGCCCGGAGACGAGGAAGAATTCGGGCTGGACCGCGTCGAAATCGAACGGGAGCTTGCCAGCGCCCTGGATCGCGTCGATCAGCAGGCTCGCCTGCGGCGCGATGGACTTCACCATGGAGCGCACGGCGGCGAGGTCCTGCATCACGCCAGTCTCGCTCTGCACCCAGTGGAACACCACGAGGCGCGTGCGTTCGCTGAGCTTCTGCGAGAGGTCTGTGAGGTCGATCCTGCCGTCGCGCAGGAGCTTCACGCGGTTGCGCGGACAGGACGCGGGAAGCATGTCGAGCGCGGGCGGGATGCTCGCGTGCTCGCCGTCGGTGAACAGCACCGCGCCGTGTTTTTCCGGGGTCAGCAGGAACGCCATGACGGCGGCGCGGACGGCGTCGGTGCCGGTGTTCGTCCACAGCACGGATCGTCCCTGCGCCTTCGAGCCGCAGACGGCGTTCAGCAGGCGGTGTTCCGCGGTCGAAAGCGCGGTCCGCACGGCTTCGGCGGCCGCGCCGGACGCTTCCTGATTGGCGGAATAGTCCTGCGCGAGCGCGGCGAGGCGCGACATCGTGACCGGGCGGACGGGGACCGCGGCGGCGTTGTCGAAGTAGAGCTTCATTCGGCGCGCACGGCCTCTTTTTTGCGGGCGAGCGATTCCTCGATGGAACGGATCTCGTTCACGAGCCCTTCTTTGAGCTGGTCGATCTCGTCCGGGTCGGTCATGGTGGCGAGCTTGTGCTCCGCGGTGATTTTCGCGGCGGCGATCTTCGCCTGCGCGGCGCGTTCGAGTTCGGCGATCTTCTCTTTCTTCTCGGGGGAGAGTTCCTGCAGGGCTCCGCCGCTGCGTTCGAGTGCGAGTTCCCAGGCGCTTTTCATGGTCAAGGTTCCTTCGGGGTAAAGGCCGCGCGGCAGATGTCCGCGTCGGGCCGGTTGAGTTCGGGGTTCTTCGGGGCAAGACGCCGCGCGGTAGCGAGGTCCTTTTTCACGGCGTCGGTCACGTTCATGCCCGCGATCCAGTAGTTCATGCGGGCGCGTTTGACGTAGTGCGCGGACTGAAGCGGATCCAGATCAATGACCTGGTTGATGCAGGTCATAGCCTTCTTCGTTTCTCCGGTTGCGAACATGTAGTCCGCGGCGGCGTTCCACGGGAACGGCGAATCCGGGGCGGCTTTGACTGCTTCACGAAGGAGATGCTGCACCCGGTCCAACGGCGGAATATAGCCCGGATCGTCCTGATGCTCGAACGAGTATTCGGGGCTGAGTTCGGCGGTCAGCGCGGAGAACGCCCTCTCCGCCTCGAAATGATGGTACGATACCCAGAACGAGACCACGCCGAAGAGAAACACGAGCGCGGCGACCGCCCGTTGCGACGGACGCGGCACGGCGGAGGACTCTGTCCGGGGAGCGTCGCGCATCAGGACGAGCAGGGAGAACGCGATCAGGACGCCGGAATACGCGGTCGTCTCGAACCCGATGTCGAGGAGCGTCCCGGCGGAAAGGACGAGGCAGGAAAACGCCGGGACAAGCGCGAAAACGTCCTTAAAGTCGCGCCAGTTCGTCCGGCGAATCTGACGGCACGCGGCGAAGACCGGATACGCGAGCACGGCGAGCGCCGCCAGGAAGCCCGCGACGCCGCACTGCGAGCCGAACAGCATCACCATGTTGTGAGGCGAATGCGCGGCTTCCTTGTCCCGCCATAGTCGTAAGATCGAATAATCGTGCAGGAAGTCGCCCCAGCCGGTACCCGTCAGCGGGTGTTTCAACATCATCCGCGCCGCCGCCTGGACGTAGTCGAAGCGCACGTACATCGACAGCGCGCCGCGTCCGAACGCGACCATGAGGACAAGCCCGATGATACCGAGGAACAGAAGCCCCGCGCCCGCCATTTTCCATTTTCGCGGCAGATGCGAGAAGAAGAACACGGCAGCGCCCGCGGCGAGCAGGGAGAACACCGCTCCGCGGCTGTCCGTCTTCACGAGCAGGAAGAGCGTCAAGGCGAACGCGAGTCCGCCGAACAGACGCCGCGAGAGCTTTGGAGGCGAGACGCGTTCGTTGCCGAACCGCCAGAAGAGGACCGTGAGGAACGGCAGGAGCGCGGCGAGGTACGCGCCGTAGACATTGCAGGAGTTGAAGTCGGCCTGGACGCGGCCTTCCCCGATGCGGACCGCCATCCCGTCGGCGATCTCGCGTCCGCCGGCCGCCGTGCGCGCCTGGATGTGTTCGCGGAGCGCCTCGAACCCGTACCAGTACTGGTACATGCCGGAGCAGATCGACAGCATGCCGCCGAGGACCAGCGATCCGGTCAGCATCTTCGCGAAATCCCTGCGGACGGACAGCAGGATTGTCAGTGACAGCGCATAACACGACAACGACATCGTGTGCGCGATCATCTGCGGCGCATATCCTTTGCACGAGGCATTCACGAGCCCGAGGACGCTCACGCCGCCGAGAACGATCCAGAGCCTGCCGTATTTCAGGAGCGGAGGACATTGCGCTATGTCCTTGCGGAACAGCGCGGCCAGGAGGATGAGGAGAAGCAGGACGGGCGTCGCCATCATGAAGACGGGCAGCGGCCACGCGATGAACACCAGGGAAAGAGGATCGCCCCAGTACAGCGCGCCGCCCTCGGGTGCGCTCACGAACGACGCGAACTTGATCGGCAGGAGCACGGTCAGCAGACAGGTGAAGAGTTCCAGAAGACGCCAGAGCATGCCGACCTGAGGCATGTCAGCTGGAACGGAAGGGGTTTTTCCGGCGGGAACACTGGCGGGATCAGGCGTGCGGATGGGCTTTTTCATAGATCCTCTTCATGTGTTCCGTGCTGACGTGCGTGTAGATCTGTGTGGTGCTGAGGTTTTCGTGGCCGAGCAGCGCCTGGACGCTCCGCAGGTCCGCGCCGGCGTCCAGCAGGTGCGTGGCGAACGAATGGCGGAGCTTGTGCGGGGTCAGGTCGGGCGGAAGTCCCGCCTGTGCGAGGTAGAGCTTGAAAAATCGCTGGAACGACCTCGCGGTGAGGCGTCCGCCGAGCTGGTTCAGGAAGATGGCGGCGCGCGGCGACTGGTCGGAGGAGAGCGTGCGGCGGTGCTTGAGGTAGGCGCGGAGCGCGCGCTGGGCGGGATTCCCGAGGGCGCAGAGGCGTTCCTTCTTGCCTTTGCCGCGTATCTTCATCACGCCGGAAAACGCATCGACGTCGCCGAAGTTCAGGCCGAGCGCCTCGCTGATGCGGAGCCCGCCGGAGTAGATCACCTCAAGGATCGCGGCGTCCCGGGCGGCGGCGAACGCGGCGGCTTCGGGTGTTTTCGCGAGGCCGAGTTCGGCGTGGTCGGCCCAGACCGCCGCGGGCGCGGCGAGCAGGCGTCCGACCTCGTCCACGGTCATGTATTTCGGGAGGAGTTTCGGGCGGCGCGGGGACGCCTGGCCGATGAACGGATTCGAGGTCGCGCGGTTTTCGCGGATCAGGTAGCGGTAGAACGACCGCATGGCGGAGAGCTTCCGCATGATCGAGCTGCGCGCCAGGTCGTCCGTGCTCAGCGACGCCACGAAATCCCGCGCGTCGTACACGCTCAGGCCCGCCCAGTCGGCCGTCTCCTCGAACGGGTCGGCCTTCAGGCAGATCTGCGCGCATTGCCGGATGTCCAGCGCATAGGACGAGCAGGTGTGTTCGGACGCGTTGCGCTCCGCCGCCAGGTAGGACAGGAAGCCGCGCAGTCCGTCGTCGTGGATCGTTTCGGTCATGATTCCGCCTTTCAACAAATGATCGGAAGATAATTTACCCGCATTCAGGCGAATATGCAAGCGCAAAAGGTGAAAAAGTAATTGTATTCCGCCCGCCCGAATGCTATATTATTGGGACTTCTTTTTCTGAACCACACACCACGGGGGACCCCGCCATGAAACAGGCTATCGTAGTTCTCGCCGAAGGCTTCGAGGAGATCGAAGCGCTCGGCACCGCCGACATCCTCAACCGCTGCGGCATCATGACCATGCTCGCCGGCATCTCCGGCTCCATCGTCTCCGGCGCGCACGACATCCGGGTCGCCCCGGACATGTTCCTGGAGCACACGCCCGGCTCCGACGCGGACGCCATCATCCTGCCCGGCGGCCTGCCCGGCGCGACCAACCTGATGAACTGCGAAGCGCTCGGCGTGATGGTCCGCGAGGCCGTCGCAAAGGGGAAGATCGCCGCCGCCATCTGCGCCGCCCCGATCGCGCTCCATGCGTTCGGCGTGCTGGACGGGAAGACCGTGACCGGCTACCCCGGCACCGAAAAACTCTGCACGCGCCCCGGCCTCAAATTCACCGTCGAGCTGGTCGAGCACGACGGCAACATCATCACCGGCAAGGCCCCCGGCGCAACGCCGTTCTTCGCCGCCGAGATCGCCCGCGCGCTCGGCGTGAACGAGGCGACCGTGCAGGGCGTGCTGAACGGGATGTTCATCCGTCCATGAGCCGCGGCTGCTTCACTGTCGAACGCCGTTCCGAGGCGTCGCATGCCCGGCTCGGCGTGCTGGAGACCGTCCACGGCACGATCCATACCCCGGTCTTCATGCCGGTCGGCACGCGCGCCACGGTGAAGGCGATGTCCCCGCGCGAGCTGGAGGAGCTGAACGTCAGCATCATCCTCGGGAACACCTACCACCTGATGCTCCGTCCCGGGTCCGGCCTGGTCCGGCGCGCCGGCGGCCTGCACAAGTTCGAGGACTGGAACCATCCGATCCTGACCGACAGCGGAGGGTTCCAGGTCTTCAGCCTCGCCCCGCTCCGCAAGGTCAAGCCGGACGGCGTCGAGTTCGCCTCGCATATCGACGGCTCGCGACACTTCCTCGGCCCGGTCGAGTCCATGCGCATCCAGCGCGACCTCGGCTCCGACATCGTGATGGCGTTCGACGAGTGCACCCCGTACCCCTGCACGCGCGACGCCGCCGAGAAATCCCTCGCCATGACCATGCGCTGGGAGGAAATCTCGCGCGAACAGCCGCTGGACGACCATCAGCTGCGGTTCGGCATCGTACAGGGCAGCGTGTACCACGACCTTCGTGCAAAATCCGCCGCGCACGTCGCCTCGCTCGACTTCGACGGCTGCGCCATCGGCGGCGTCTCCGTCGGCGAATCGCAGGAGGAAATGTTCGACGTGACCTCGTTCGTCGCGCCGCTGCTCCCCGAGGACAAACCTCGCTATCTGATGGGTGTCGGAACACCGAAACAGATTTTGGAAAGTGTGAAGTTCGGCGTCGATATGTTCGACTGCGTGATGCCGACCCGCCTGGCGCGCCACGCGGCGGCGTTCATGCGCGGCGGCGACACGCTCCCCGCCAAAGCCGGACGTTTCGCCGAGGACTTCACCCCGCTCGATCCGCGCTGCGACTGCTACGCCTGCACGCATTTTACGCGCGCCTACATCCGGCACCTGCTGAACGTGAACGAAATCCTCGGGGCGCGCCTGCTCACGATTCACAACATCCACTACTTCATCACCCTGATGGAGCGCATCCGCGCCGCCATCGCCGACGGCACGCTCGAAAGCCAGGGCGATTCCATCCTCTGACCGGACGGAATCATTCATCGGTCGAACACATGCCGGACATGACCGCAACAGACTGGACCCGCTACTACGAAAAGCCGTTCATCACGGCGCACGTCACGCGGCGAATTACGGCGCACCGGATCGTGAAAATGGTCCTCGCCGCGGGCGGATTCCCGGACAGCCGCCACATCATCGAACTCGGCGGCGGAAACAGCTCGTTCTGCGACCGATTTCCCGATCCAAATCCAAGACACCCTCCGTGGGACGGGTTTTATACCGTTGTGGACAGCAATCCGCGCGGCACGCTGCTGTTCTGGATGAAACACCCCTGGTCGGATTGGTACAGGGCGGTCTGCGCCGACATCATAACACTGGATACCGCCTCGTTCGAGCCCGCCGACCTCGTGTTCAGCGTCGGACTCGTGGAGCATTTTCCCGAGGAACAGACGAAGATCGCCATCCGGCGTCATTTCGAGCTTGCGAAGCCCGGCGGACTTGTCCTCATCACGTTCCCCGTTCCCACGTTCAGCTACCGCATGATCCGCCGCGCCGCCGAAATGCTCGGCATCTGGCGGTTCCCCGACGAGCGCCCCATCCAGCTGGAAGACGCCGTCCGCCTCTGCGCCGAACACGGCGAGATAATCGAAAAGCGTTTGAACCGCGCGATCCTGCTGACGCAGGGGATCGTGCTGGCTCGGAAGCCCCGCTGAAAAGCCCGAACATCTTTCTTTTCCGCTCAAAAACTTGACGAAGAGGCGTTTCCGTGCTACATTATTCTGATATTGTTTTCCAAACTCACTCCGCGAAAGGCCGACCGCCATGCTGAACGCCGTCATCCTCGGAGCAGGAGCCATGGGCTGTCTCTATGCCTCCTACCTCTGCAAAAACCCGAACATCAGCCTCACGCTGCTTGACCACCGAGCCGCGAAAGTCGACGAGATCAACAAAAACGGACTCCTGATGGTCGAAAACGACGAGGAGATCCGGTTCAACGTCCCGGCGAAAGTCAGCGGACATGGCCGCCACGAACCGGTCGACATCCTGCTGATCTTCGTGAAGGCACACCAGACGTACGCCGCGCTGAAGGCGAACCGGTCGCTCATCGGCCCGAAGACGGTCGTGGTTTCGCTTCAGAACGGCATGGGGAACTACCTTGAGATCGTGAAGTTCGTGCCGCTCGACCGCATCGTGATCGGCACCTCGAACCACAACAGCACGCTGCTCGGCAGCGGGCATTTCCTGCACGCGGCGGACGGCAAGACCATCATCGGCGCGTTCGCCAAGGATTCGCCGCACGTGGAGCTCATCCGCTCGATCTTCGACGAATGCGGCCTCGACATCTCCGTCTCGAACGACGTCCGCGTGCTCATCTGGCGAAAACTGCTCGTGAACATGTCGATCAACCCGCTGACCATGCTGCTCGAGGTCAAGAACGGGTTCATCCAGTCCAACCGCCCGAGCTGGGACATCGTGCGCCAGATCGTCGACGAGGGGCTGACCGTGGCGAAGGCAGACGGCATCGACTTCGACCGCGAGGAGATCCTGGAGCTCGTTCACAAGATCTGCGTCCTCACGCGCACCGGGTGTTCCTCCATGTATCAGGACCGCATCCACAAGCGCCGAACCGAGATCGACTTCATCAACGGCTCGGTCGTTTCGCTCGCGCGCAAGCATGGGATCCATGTGCCCGTGAACGCCCTGCTCGTCCAGCTCGTCCACGCCGTCGAGGATTCCTGTTCCGGCGAATAAGGCATTTCTCGACCGGACGCATGGCCGCGGGCGGGTCCGCCTCCTGCGGCATAAAACGTTTTTGAACTGAAAAAAGGCATAGAACCATGCTGAAAAAGCCTGTTGTCGATGAAATCTGCCGCGACGAGATCAGGGACTTCCTGCTGGAGCTGGTCCGGCGCGAATACGCCAATCTGCCAGCCGACGCCCGGTGCCGCAGAAAGGATTTGTGCGAGGCGATCCTCGCCTGCAACAAGGAGACCGGGGAACGCGCCAAACTGCGACGGGAGGTCTGCGACGAGGTCAGAAACTGGAAGGCACAGGCCGAACAGATCGCCGCGCTGGAACGCCTCGGGTTCACCGTGATCAAGGGAAAAAAGCACTACAAGCTCCGCTGGCGCGATTCCGGCTATTTCACGGCGCTGTCCACCTCGCCGTCCGACCTCCGGTCAGGAGCCAATTCCGTTGCGGATACGGTTTCCCTTTTCTTCTGATGAGGCTTCCGAACTGCTGAAAGGACGGGTTCCCTATTCGGAGCCCGGATTGTCTTTTTGTGCCGGGATCCGGAAAAAGAGGCGCTTCGACCAGTGCAGATACATGGTCCTGCCTGACGGATTGCGGGCGGCCACGGGGATCCCCGCACAGCTCCACTGGACCGTGCCGTCGCGGAATCTTGTTTCGGTCTTTGCCGGGATCCGCAGGATTTTCAGCGGCCGGAACGGGCGGATCAGCAGGGCGGCGAACCTCCGCAGACGGCGTTTGCGCTGATGGCGGCGGAACTGCTCCATTCCGGCCTCGCCGGCGGCCACCTGCCGCACGGTTCCGTCCAGGGCCTGAGCACGGACCACGAGCCGGAACCGGACGGACGGCGTCAGTTTCATGGAGTCCGGTCGGTCATTGTTGTCGCCCATCGTGACGGCGCAGTCGGAGTTTCTTTCGACGATCCGGTGGACATAATACGGATCGCTGTCGAAGTTCACGACCACATCGCCTTTCCGAAGCGTTTCAAAGGCCGTTTCGGCGAGGAAAAGCGTTTCCCCGGGGACGAATACCCCCCGCATGCTGTCGCCCTTGTAACGGGCCTCGCGCGGTAATTCCGGCCCGGCCATGGCGGATCAGTCCTCCGACAGCAGGGAACGGCTTCGCAGTTCTTCGATGAACGCCTTCACGTCCGCGGCGGCCTTTTCTTCCGTCACTCCGTCGTACGTTTTCAGCAGGCCCGCCGCCATTTCCGCCTCGGTCGCGCCGTCTTTCAGCCGGTTCCACAGATACACCCCGGTCTTGTTCAGTGAGACCGCCGCGTTCGATTCCGGGTTGAACACCAGGCCCGTCCCGTCGAATTGTTCCGCCATTACGGCAAATGGATTCAGTTTCATAGTTTGTCCTCAAGAAAGGTTACAAGATCGCCTTCGAGCACGGTCAGAAGCGCCCGCGGCGCGAACCGTTCCGCTATGGTCTCCGCCTGCGTCCGGATGCGGTCCGTCAGAATCCGCTTTTTTCCTTCCGGCAGACCCTTGGCATAGAACAGGTTCCAGTAGAACATCGACCGGTAGCACTGGGCGAAAAACTGCGCCTGGCTCAGATCGACGATCTCGTCGCGACCGTTTTCGCTGCGTCCCAGCGCCAAGACCCCGGCCAGCGGGAGTTCTTTGCCCGCGGGATAGTTCCATTCGTTTTTCCCTTCGCGGCAGGCGCTCCAGGTCGGCATCCGGCGGACGCGGATCACGCCGTCGGAGCCGCTGAAATCCAGCAGCGCCATGTCGTCCGAGACGCATTTCCCGCCGTGTGCGCGCCACCGTGCCGAGGCCGTGCTTTTCCCCATTCCGCTTTCGCCGAAGATCAGAAGCACGCCGCAGGGCGTTTCCAGCGCAGCGCAATGCGCCAGCACGGCGTTTTCCCCGCGCAGGATGGCGTTCATCCCCGCGTAGACCAGGGCCGTCTGCCACACATAGCAGCAGTAATGATGCGGGCGGCGAGGCGGTTCCTTCCATCCCGCGATCAGCACCCGGCTCCAGTCTGCCGCATATGCGATCTCCGTGCGCGCCGTCGTATCCAGAGTGTGCCGGTCTTCCGGCATCCGGTCCGGCGCCAGCAGTTCCGCGTCGGCGAACCCTTCGTCCGTCTCTTCCGGTGGCAGACGCAGCAGCGCGCCGAAGCTGTCGAAGGGGATCACCTCCTCCGGGCCGTCCGCCCGGATCACGATGTTTCCACCGTCGTGCAGGTCGATTGCCAGCCGTCTGGCCGTGTGCCGTTCTTTCCCGTTCATAACAAATCAGAAGCACCCGAAAACAGAAGCATCCTGGCTCATGCGATCGTCGTGAGGGTCATTTTTCCTGTCGTCCGGTTGACTTCGAGCGAACCGCCGAGCCAGGATTCCGGCGTGTCGCCGGGGGTCGAACCGGCCTCCCAGGCCCACGTCATCGTCTGCGCCTCGACGTTCTGGGTGAACGTGGCCGACACGGCATTCCCATCCATCTTGATGGCCGACAGCTGATCGAAGGCGTTGAAGATGTCGTTCGAGGACAGGCTGGAGTCGGTCAGCAGCTCGAAAGTCCCGGCCGTATCGAATTTCAGGAGGTTCAGCGTGTCGCCGTTGAAGTCGTTGACGAAATTGCCGGTCAGCTTGCTGCCTTTCTCGAAGGTCCAGTTCACGATGTCGGAGAAAATGACGCTGCCGGTCCCGCTGTTGGCCACCGTCGCATCGCTGTTCCCCTTGAACTCAAGGTCGCTGAACGCCCGGATCTTGTTCTCTCCGGACATGAGCGTGCCGTTGAATCCGGAGAACGTGAGTTTGCGCTTTCCGGAGACCTTCGTCGTCAATGCGCGGTTGCCGCTGTCGGTGTTGTCGCTTTTCTTGATCTTTGTGAATTGCAGGACGTCGCCGCTGCAGCCGCCCCAGATTTCGCCTGTGGCGGTAATGCCGTTTGTTCCGGTCAGCACCAGGTTCGTGTTTCCCGTGATCGTGCCGTATCCGTACGAACCTGCGACCAGGTTCGCGACCGTTATGGCGTTGTTCGTCGCGTCAAGCGTCACGGTCACGCTGCCGTCGATGGTGGTCGTCCCCCCGATCGTTTTGGTCAGCGCGATGCTTCCGCCGTAGATCCAGTCGACATTTTTCCATTTCTCTTTCGTCGAATCCCACGAATCGTTGAAGGTCCCGCCCCTGATCGTCAGGGTGACATTGCCGACGAGCTTGTTCAGGACGGTGAGCGCGTCGACCGTGACGGCCATCGCGCCGGACACGGAATGGCTGAAGACGCCGCCGTTGATCGTCGTGCTGATGTTGCCGGTCCGGGTCAGAGTCAGAAGGTCCCGGTTCACGCGATCCCCGGCGAACACGATCTTGTTGAAGGTTCCGCCGTTGATCGTGAGGGAAATGTTCTGTTCGTTTCCGGACCCGCCGATGTTGTCGAACTCCATGGATTCCGGAGGCGCCGCGGGCGCGCGGTAGTAGCTGCCGCCGCAGACACTGGTCGTAAACAATCCGTCGTTGATGGTCGTCGTGACGCCCTCGAACACGGGGATGTTGTCCGTCAGATCGTAGGTTCCGGCCTCGATGACAAGCCCGGTCGGGTCCATCTCCAATGCGGCCTGAACCGTGGCAAACGCCTCCTCACCGGTTCCTTCGGAGGAGACATGCGCGATCCCGCGCAGATACAGGTCCCCGTCCTTATAGAGAAACGCATGGTCGTAGATTGCATCCGTCGTGTTCAGAAGCGTCCGGTACTGGGCGTCCGTCCAGAGCTCCGTCGTCTCCGCGGTGCAGTCCAGCAGCTTCCGGCAGGTCCCGGACGCCGGATCGTAGGTCGCCATTCCGGTCATCTTGAACCCGCTCTGATTGCCGTCGAGGGTAATGTTCCGGAAATGCACCGTGGTCCGGGAATCCACCTGCATCAGGCCGCCGGTCCTGATCGTGAGGTTCGAGAGCGTGGCCGTGCCGCCGTTCTCGAACCTGACCGTGCACCGGCCCGCGTCTTCGTCGGCGGAATTGCTCGACAGGAGCAGGTCGCCTCCCTGGATGATGCCTCCGCTGATGACCGTCGTGCTTCTGAGCGCTTCGTTGTTTTCGAACGATACGGCGCCCCCGGCATAGACCGAGGTGTAGAACGAGGAGCCGCCGCTGATCTGCAGACGGGCGGTCCCGGCCCCGGTCTTGCCGACAGTCGTGAAGAGGAGCCTTGTATTCTCCATCGCCCTCATCAGGCCGCCCCCGCGAACGGTGTTGCTCTGGGCGATTCCGCTGCTCAGGATCAGGAGCGTCCCGCCGTCCGCCACCACGCATTCCTGGGCTTTCCCGCCGGACTTTATTTCGACGCGTCCGCCGCTGGATACCGTAGCGGCGTTGACGATGCCGGTCGCCTGAACCAGGCCGCCGAGATAGACCTTCGCCCCGTCGCAAACGCCGCGGTTGACGTACATGACGCCGCCGTCCAGGACGGAAGCGCTCGTTTCCCTGCCGTCGTTCGCGATCGTTTCGCTGCCGCCGCTGCTCAGCGTCGTGGAAAGCCCGTTGCCGCCGGACAGCATCAGCCAGCCGGAGTTGAAAACGATCGTTTCCTTGGCCACACCTCCGGCCGACGCATGGATTTGACCGCCGTTTATTGCCGTGCATGAAAGCGCGACGCCCTCGCCCAGGATATACATATACATGAGCTCATTCTCGCCCATGGCAAGGTTGCTGGACGTAACGCCGGATGAAACAGTGCAGGTTGAGGTCGCCATTTTTTTTCTCCTATCGCAGAGAGCAGGATGTTTTTTCGATCGATGAGACGGCTGGCGCGGCCCTGTGGTGCGAAGGTCCCGCGCCGGGAATCGTCACATCAGTCGAAACCTCCGGTTTCGCTGATATCTCCTCCATCACTGGGAGTTTGGGAATCCCCCGCTCCCGTCGTTACGGCAACGGGGGCGATGTCCGTTATGACAGGTGCTTCATAGGCCTCGCGGTCTTTCGTTTTCTTCAGAGTCATATTCCGTTATCCTTGAAATGTTAGGTGTTTGATTACGCGATCGTCGTGACCGACATGATTCCGGTCCCCTTGTTGACCGTAAGCGAACCGCCGAGCCAGGATTCCGGCGTGTCGCCGGTGGTCGAGCCGGCATTCCATGCCCATGTCATCGTCTGTGCCTCGACGTCCTGGCTGAACGTGGCTGACACGGAATTGCCGTTCATCTGGACGTCCGCCAGCTTGTCGAAGTATCTGAAGACATCGATCGAATCGGTGCTGTTGGCATCGAACATCAGCTCGAGGTCCGTTACCGCCGAGGTGAATCCCTTCAGGTTCAGCGTGTCGCCCCAGAAGTCGTTGCTGAAATTTCCGGTCAGCGTGCTGCCGTTTTCGAAGGTCCAGGTCACCACGTCGGAAAGGCTGACTTTGCCGCCCTCGAAGTTTGCCACCGTCGCCTGGCTGTTCTGCTCGACCACGACGTCGCTGAACGCCAGAATCTTGTTCTCCTGGGATGTGAGCGTCCCCGTGAACCCGGTGAAGGAGAGGATGCGTTTTCCGTATTCATACACAGGCTCTTCTCCCGGCTCGGACACTTTGTGCCTGACGGTCGTGGTCAGGTTGCGGTTGTGGCTGTCGGAGATATATCCTTCGTATTTGTCGCTGCTGCATCCGCCCCAGATCTCGCCGGTTGCGGTAACATTCTTTTCCGTTCCGGTCAGGAGAAGTTTGGTGTCGCCTCCGACTTCTCCGTATCCGTACGACCCGACGACCAGATTCGCGATCTCGATGTGATCGTTCTTTTCCGAGGTGTTGATCCTGACCGTGACATTTCCCGTGATGCTGGTGCTCTGTCCGACGGATTTGGTGCTCGCGATGCATCCGCCGTAGAGCCAGTCTACGTTCTGGCCCGCGGCATTGTCGTTGAACTCCCCGCCGTAGATATTCAGGGTGACATTGCCTTCCAGTTTGGCGAATCCCGATGCATTGGTGAGCGCCATGGCGCCGGCCACGGAATGATAGAACTTTCCGCCGGAGATGGTCATCTCGATGTCGGCGACCCTGGTCACATCCTTTGCGGTGTTCACGCGGTCTCCGCCGAAGACGATCTTTTCGAACTTCCCGCCGTCGATGGTCAGCGAAAGCGTGGGCTTTTCTTCGCCTTCTTCGACTTCAAGACGGACCACGCCGTCTCCGGTGGAGTAATTCTTCCCGCCGCAGACGTTGGTCTTGAAGGTTCCGTCTTTGATGGTCGTCGTGACGCCGTTGAACGCCGGCGAATTTGCAGCGGTGAATTCCCCGCCGGTCACCTCGATCGTGGTGCCCGCGGCGGCCGCGATGTTTCTTGCGGCTTCGGACGAGTTGGTCGCATTGTAGCCGAAGTATTCGTTCGTGGTCCCATAGGTGCCGAGCGCATCGCCGTATTGCTTGTTGTTCCAGGCGCTTGTGCCGTTCAGGTAGATGATGCTGTTCACGGCGTCCGTGAGCCAGTAATCGTGTTCCGCCTTATTGTAGTACAGCGTCACGCCGGACGGGGCGTTGATGAGCGAGGCCGCGACCGTTCCGCTTTCCAGGTCGATGACTTTCTTCATGCCGGAGAATCCCGTCGCGTCGATCGTGATCGTGCCCGCGCCGCTGTTCGTGATGCTGCCTGCCGTGATCAGCGAATCCTTGTCCATCTTGATCGTGCCGGCGTTTTCGATCGCGCCGCCGCGGACAAGATTCCCTTCGCTGTACGTCCCGACGGTCATGGTGGAGTTGACCAGGTCGATCGTCATAGCCGGAGCCCCGGCAAATACATCGATGCTGGTTGTTCCATCATTGGTCGTGTATGCGATGTTGATCAGATTTCCGCCGACGTTCAGGCTGCTGTGGTTGGTGAAAGTGAAGTTTGCGGCATAGCCGCCTTCACCGAACTTGGCCGCAGTAAAGGGAGTGTAGAATCTGACGAACACATCATCGGAAATCGTCCAGGTGGTTTTGTCGGAAGTCAGATTCACGCTGCCGGCAAAAGAATCACCGGCATTGTCATCGGTAACGGCAAGATACTTTGCAGAAACGAAGGTGTTGTTGAAATCGACGTCTCCCTGACGGAAGATGATGCTTCCTCCGGCATTGACCTGCGGATCGGAAACAGAGAAACCGCCGTCCTCGCCATCGATGGAGAAGTCCAGACCTGTCTTGTAGAAAGTGATATTGCCGAGGTCCGAAGTCTCCGGCACTCCGGTCGCCGTCAGCGTCCCGGTCGCAGTCACGCTCGTTGAGCCTTTTTTGAACACGATGTCAGGAGCGGAGATGTCGCTGGAGATCACATATTCGGCCAGATCATCGGTTTCAGGATGTTCATTCGGCCAGAACGAGCCGTTCGTCATCCGGAAATCTACGCCAACCGTGTCGGAGCTGCCGGCGGAGAAGGTAAATGTTTTGTTGTCAGCCGGGGTCGGATCGAATTCCAGCAAAGACCCGCCAAGCGTGACGATGGGCTTCCTTCCGCTCGGATTATCCTCATCGACGACCAGTACGCCATCGATCGTGACATTGCCGGGGAAGCGACCTGATCCGAACAGATACTGGACATCGGAACTGTCCGTAATGTCGGAGAGAACAGTAATCGTCGTATCGTCGGATCTGCCTTTTGCGACCGTGAGAGCCTCGATGAAGCTGCTGAACGCGTTCCATCCCATCAGATGGCCGTCGTCCGTCACCTGGCCGGAATAGGTGCTGTTCACGAACAGGGTCGACTGGGTTTCATCCGTGATGAAGACATCCCCGTCATCCGCCTGGACCAGGCGGACGCCCGTGCCCGCGTGATTCAACGTGATGTCGTTCACGTCAAGTTCCGTGCTGCTGTTGACGTCGATCACTTTCCGTGTGCCGCCGCCAAAGCCCGTCGCATCGATCGTGATCGTGCCGGACGCGTTGTTGATGCTGGCCGCCCTGATGACGGACGTCGCCTCGCCGAGCAGCGCCACATTGTTGATGTTGATCGTGCCGGACGTGTTGTCGATCGCGCCGGTCACGGTAAGAGCAGCTTTCCTGTCGCCGACCGTACCGAGTTCGATCGTGCCGCCATTGTTGATCGAGCCGCCGGTCAGTGTGCCGTAGACCGTGATCGTGCCGGCGTTGTCGATGTCCCCGGTGGCAGACAGCTTGCCATTCACCGTGATGCCGCCGTCGCTGTCGGTCACGCCGGAATTGGTGATTGCGCCAGAGTTCAGCGTACCGTTAACCGTGATGGATGCGGCCGCGGTCTTGTTGTCGATCGCGCCGACAGTCACCGTATTGTAGAACTTGATCGAACCGGCGTTGTCGAGCGCGGTGGACGACATGGTCGAATTGGCGAAATCAACGCTTCCTGATGCCACGTTCAGCTTGCCGCCGCTGGCGATGGCGGAATCCACGATTGCCGCGTCGTTCAGAAGCTCTATGGGGTTGCTGCCGCCGAGCTCGTTGATGGTCAGCGTGGACCTGCCGGAAACGTTGAACGTGCCGTTGTTCGTGAGAACACTGGTCTCGCCGTTGACATCGAAAGACGAAGCAGCAACGGAAATGGTCGCACCTTCACGGTTCAGTACATTTCCGGCGACGCTGATGGCGTTGAAAGACGAACTGTCTTTTGTCAGCGTGATCTCGCCGTCGTTCATCAGGTCGCCGTCGACAAACATAGAGGAGTCGACCAGCTCGATCGTCATCGCAGGGGCGGTGCCGAGATACGCAGCCGAATCCTGTCCCGTCGTCGTGCTGTACGCAGCGTTGATCACGTTTCCGCCGACTTCCACGATGCTTTGCGCAAAGCTCAGCGTGGCGGATACATCGTCATCAATGTGGCTCGGATCCGTGAAGAATCTGACATTGATGTCTCCTCCAATGTCCCAGAAGGTGTTATCAGCGGTCAGAGTGACCTGTCCGGTGTAATCGACTCCATCTTCCGTGAACCGGTCGTAGTCGTCGCAGAACGTAAGATTGGACTTCAGTTTGATCCGCGTATCCTCTGTCACAAGCGCCCCATCCGTGAGGACCAGTGATCCGGTCTTTACCTGGGGGATGGTCTCATACAGGCTGTTGCCGGTGCCTCGGATCAACACATCTGCAGCGGGATCGTAGATAAGGATATTGCCGTCATCCGGGGTCGTCAGCGTCGCGTCGCTGTTCACAATGGCGTAGCCGACGAACGTAATGGTCTGGGATTCGACGGGAGCAGCAATCACCATATCCGTGGAGCCCAGATAGACGTACGTGTCAGCCGTTACGGCCTTATTCAGCTCGAGGGAGTCGGTAATGGCCTGGAAGCGGTTTCCGCTCGTGAACGTGCCGTTCATCGTGACGGAGCCGAGGGAGTTCGCCGGGCTCGTCCCGAGAAGAAGACCGTATTTGCCCGTGTTCACGTCCCCGATCTGTTCGTAATTGAATACGAAATCGGGATTGAAGACAAAGGATGTCGTATCCGTTGCCGCGCCCAGCCTGAGATAGCGGTCGCCGTAAACGGTCACGGTCTTGCCCGAGCCATTGACCGTGATAACACCCTGGAACACGAGATTCAGGGATCCTTCCCCGGCGGGGATCACATCATGCGTGATATTGTTTTCGACTTCGATCGTGATGCCGTCGGCGAAACTCGCATTGTTGATCGTCAGGTCGGATGCCACGGTCAGCGCATCCACGAACGAAGAGAACGCGTTGTAGCCGTAGATGTGGCCTTCATTGTAGCCATCCGCGGTATACGTCGAGTTCACATACAGGGCCGCCCGGGACTGCGCCTGCACCAGCCATGCGCCGGTGTTGCCTTTTGTCGTGAACAGATAGCCGTTCCCGACGTCCTGGAATTCCTGCGTGATGGGTGTGCCGTTCACCGTGAACGAAACCGCGTCCGTCCCGGTTCCAAGCGTGGCATCGACGAACTGGTACGAAGTCTCGGTAAGGGTGGAAGTGGTGACCGTCAGTTTGATCGAACCGCCGTTGATGGTTCCGGCCTTCACCGCGACATCGTCGGGATCCGTCGCGCCGGGTGCGGTCACCGTGAGCGAAACGCCGGAGATTTCTCCGCTGACGTCCAGGCTGTTCGAGACCGAAACCGCGCCGCCCGAAATACTGGCGGCTTCGAGCGTGCCGTCGACCGTGATCGTGCCGTCGGTATTCGTGATCGTGCCGCTCGTCATCGTATTGTTCACTGTGATCGAACCGGTGTTCGTCACATCGTCGGTTTCGAACGAGGAATCGGATGCGACCACGATCGTGCCGGCATTGTTGACCGTTTCGGCCGTGACCGCGGCAGCGTTGCCGGCGGCGGCGGGATCCGGCCCGCCGATGTTCAGCGTGCTGCCGTCGGACACCGTGATGGAGGCGGTTGTGTCAGGCTCGGTCCCCGCATCCTCCAGCGCCACATTCGCGCCGGAGAACGTGACGGCCTGATCGACCGTGCTGCCGTTTCCGACGGTCAGCGGACCCATGGTGACGTCGCCGGACGTCGAGATCGTGAGATCGGTCGGGGCGACGCTCAGGCCGCCGAGGTCCAGCGCGGAATAATCGCCCGCGGCGTAGGTGATCGCCGTCGCCGCGTCGCTCGTGAAGGACAGGGTCGTGTCGTCCGTGGTGTCGGGGTTGTCCGTGAACGCGTCGAACCCGATCAGATGATGGTCTTCGGTCTCGTCTCCGAGGCTGCCGGTATACGAGCTGTCCACGAACATTTCCACGGGATCTTTCACCTTGGTCAGGAACACGCCCGTGTTGCCGAGCGTACGGACCTGATAGCCGGTCGAGCCGATTGCAGACCCGTCGGTAACCGGGTCATCGATATCGCCGTCGACGATCAGGGTCGGGAGACTCGTGCTGTCAAGCGTACCCTTGACCAGGATGTAGAAGTCGGCCGTCAGGGTAGTCCCGAGTCCGGTCGATATGATGTCGATCACGCCGCCGGAAACGCTGTCCGCCGTGATGCGGGACGTGACATCGACCGTGATCGTGCCGGAGTTCGTCACGGAGGCCGCGCTGATCGTGGAGTTCCTGACATTCACGGTTACGCCGGCCAGCGGATTGAAGTCCTTCGATGCGGCCGTCACCGTGGAACGCGTCAGGGTGACGGTCATGGTGTTGGAGTGGTCAAGCGAACCGAACACGACGCCGGGCGTGGCGGCAGTGAGATTCACATTGCCGAAGACGAGTTCCGAATCCGTCACATTGAAGACATCGTTCTGGACGGTGAGCGGCTGATCGCTTCCGACGGAATCTAGGCGGATGTATTCGAGATGGGCTTTGGTGTTGTTCAGGTTCACCGTGCCGCCGTCGATGAAGTTCAGCGCATCCTGGCGGAACTGGTATTCGTCATCATCGAACCCTCTGGCGCCTTCGCCGTCCGAGCCGTTGACCGTCAGAACGGCGTTCGGCCGGAGCTGGAGCCAGGCTTCTTTGCCGTCGAGCACGTCCACGTTGCCGCTCTTGTTCACCGTCACCGTCGAATACGGCGCGACGTAGAGGGTGCCTTTCAGCGTGCCGCTGATCGCCAGGTTCGCAACGCCGCCCGTGCGGTTCGTCTCGCTCGTGTCCTTCGCGTTGCCGACGTTCAGGCGCGAAACGTTCAGCGTAAGGTCCTTATGGATCGTGTAGAGCGGGGTGTTCCCCTCGCTGCCGACTTCCGCCGCGAGTCCTTCATCGGTGTAGTCGGTCACCGCGTGGGTCAGGTAGAGACGATCGCCCGAGAGCACGACGTTCGTCGCCGTGCCGTCCTCGTTCGCGCCGCGGATGAGGACGCCTTCCGCCTTGTTGTCGGAGTAGAAATACGTCTTGGAACCGATCGTGTAGGTGTCGCCGTCGAAGACGATCGTATTGGTCGTGACGCAGTCGGGCTTGACATCCTGTTCGGTGGAATCCCCGGACCAGGTCAGCCTGGAATCCGCGATGTTCGCGAACGCGTTGATGCCGTAGAACTTGCCCTCATTGCCAACGATCTCTTCGCCGTCCGCGTAGGTCGTCCAGTCATTGTTCACATACAGCGTGCTCTGGTCGATGATGCCGACGCAGATGTCGCCGTTCAGCTTCTGGACCAGTCTCACATCGGAATCTTCTTCCTTGAGAAGGGCGATCTTGTTGTTGCCCAGAGTCAGACTGCCGTCCTTGCTGTTCACGTCGATCACGGTCGCAAGGCCGTTGACGACGTTGTCGGCGGAACTGTCGAATTCTCTGGCGTCCACGGTGATAGTGGCGGCCTCGGTCGTATTGTTGTCGAATCTCGCGGACGTGATCCGGGAACGCCAGTCCACCGTGAGCGAACCTGTGTTCGTAATGGTATTGTTCGTCGCCGTGACGGCCACGCCGCCGGTCAGCGCGCTTTCGCCGGAGATCGTGAAGTTATAGTCGGAATTGATCGCACCGCCCGCCACGCTGGAGTTGTTCAGCGTCGTGCCGTCCAGCAGACGGATGGCATAACTGCCGTCGCCCGTGCCGCCGATGTCGAGCGTGCTGAAGCCGGTGACCGTGAGCTTGTCGGCGGCATTGACCGTGAGAGAAGCCGCCTTCAGGGTTCCGCCGACGACCTCGGTCAGTCCGTAGACCACGACGGAGCCCTCTTCGGATTCGATCCCGCCGTTGATCACGATTTTGCCGGCCGTTGTCGTAGTCGCAGCCGGGTCCGTGGTTTCATCGCCGCCCAGGTGCAGGGAACCCGTGCCGTTCATCTGCAGGGTCACGCCGCTCTGGACCGTAATGGTCTTGGCCGCATCGTCCGCGGGGATGAGAGTGAGGACGCTGCCTTCGGCGTTCGTGAACGGGATGATGGCGGTGGCGCTGGTATCCGACTTGGCGATCTGAAGGTCGTCCAGGGTGATTTTGTTTCGGAAATTCTCAGGCGTCATCTCGACCGGTTGGGCCGTTTCGGGCGTGTCGCAGACCACGATCGTCGCGATCTTCTGCTGGTCCGCGGAAGAGGCTCCGGCTTTCTTGATGGAGTACGGATTGGCTTTCAGGGTCTCCGCGTATGCCTCGGAGAAGCTGGCGAACGCGTTGAACCCGTAGTACAGTTTGTCGCCGACGCTGTCGCCGGTCTTGTGCGCGAGGCCGGTCTCCGCGTCCGTCGCCCAGGCGCTGTTCACGTACACCGTGGTCTGGCTGGCCGCGAGGACCCAGTAGTCGTACTCGACGGAGTCGTACAGGATGCCGATATCGCTTGCATGGGAGTTCCCCGTCACATCGAGGACAAGCCCGGAGACGGCTGCCGCGCCGGTATCCAGGTCGATGACCTTCTTCATGTCGGTCGTCGAGGGATCGAACAATCTCGCGTCGATCGTGATCGTGCCGGAGTTCGCAATGCTCCCGGCGGTGATCAGCGAGTTCATGTCGAGCGTGATCGTCTTGCCGGCGCTGTTCGTGATCGTGCCGCCGATGAAGTTGCCGCTTCCGTCGGTCGTTCCGACCGTGAGCAGGGCGTTCGTGAGCGAGATCGTGCCGTTGTTCGTGAGCGACGCCGCATGGAACGTCGCGTCGATGACGGTGATGGTGTCATTGTTCGTGACGGCCCCGGCGTCGAACTCGGTGAGCGTTTCCGCGGTGACTACGACCGTCCTTGTGTCCTCGACCAGCAGGGTATAATCCGTGTCCGCCGTGAACTTGCTGTCCGAAATGACCGCCTTGCCGCCGATGATGGCGGAATCCTCGATGGTATAGGTTCCGACCTTGAATGCGCCGTCCATGACCGTGACGGTCACGGTGCGCTGCAGGACGCCGTCGGGACGGATGACTTTGTCGGAGGAGGTCAGTCCCTTCAGCGTGAGGGTGCCGGCCGCCGCTTCCCCCGTGGCGGTGTAGGCGTCCTTGATCGTCACGTCGGAATAGTCCATTCCGACCATGAAATCCTCGGACGTGAGCTCGGCTGTCGGCGCGCCCTTTTCGACGAAGATCGAATACTTGTCGACCGCGGCGGCGGTTTTGGTCGTGGAGCCCGCATCATCGAATGTCGCGGTATACTCCGTCCCGGCGGTCAGCGCATCGGATTTGATGATGGTCTTGCCTTCGGAATCGACGATGCAGGTCCCGGCGACCGTGCCGGAGTCGGTGGTAATGGTATAACCGTACTGTCCGGGGTTCAGGCCGGTCATCAGGGCCAGCGTCGGTTTCGTCGTGACCTCGATCCAGCGGGAAGCCTCCGTGTTCACGTCCACGTCGAGGACCAGTTTCGCGGCCTTTCTCGAATCCTCGGCTGCCGCAGTAAACGAACCGGTCAGGTCATAGGTGTTCTCGCCCGCGATGGAAACGGTGTAGGCATCCGCCGCCGTATCGGTGAATTCGCTGGATACGAGGTAGCAGGTTTCAGCGGAATCGTGGACGATGACGTCGAACGTGCCGACGATGTTGCCGGAGCCGTCCTTGACCACGGCCGTGATCGTGCGTTCGGCGCCCGCTTCGACCGCAAACGCCAGACGCGGAGCCGAAACACCACTGGCCGACGATACGCATTCGGTTCTGGCGACCAGGGTTTCCTGCGATTTGACGGTATTGTAATAAGATATGGTATATCTCGTCTCGGCGGCGAATTCGCCGGAGACGATGGTGTATTTGCCGTAATCATCGCCCGCTTCGGTGATTCTCGTGGCGGTGTAGGTCCCAACGAGGTCGCCGGAGGCGCTGTCCGCGACCTGGACCAAGACGCTGGGGGCGGTAACATCGCCCAATGCGAACTTCAGCTGCGGCGCCGTGTCGCTGCCCGACACGGACCCGGCTGTGTAATACGTGTCCGTGACCTTCGCGGTGTAGTTCTTTCCGGCGAAGAAATCGGTGGAGATGACGGAGGCGGTCGTGGAGTTGCCGCCGACCTTGACGTCGTAGGTCCCGACGGTGTATGTGCCGTCCTTGACCGTGACCTGGACCGTGCGGGCCTCCGCCGACTGGATTCCGGTGAGGGAAAGGCTGCCGAAATCCTCCTGCGATGCGACGATGAGTTTTCCGTCGTTCGTGACGCTTTCAGCCTTGACGACGGAGCCGGAAATGCAGCTGTCGGTGACCGTGGCGGTCACGGTCACGGCCGGCTCTTCGGACTTGACGTAGTAATATCCCTCGGTGGTGAGGCGCGTGGAAACTCTGCCGACCTCGCCGGCAGCACTGCCCGCCGCCACGTCGAAGGTGTAGTCGAAGCGGTACACCGTGTCGCCGACGGTCTTCTGGACATAGGCGCTGACTCTCTGTTCAGCATGCTCTCCTTTTGCGGTCAGGATGAAGTTGCCGTTCCCGTCGACCGAGACCGAGAACTGTTCCGCGACCGTGCCGGTTACCGTGCCGCTCGTATTGTCGAGGGCCACGAGGGGATCCAGTTCGACTTCGGTGGCGTCGCCCGCCACCTGGACGTTCGTGAAGGTGTATTTTGCGCCCGCCGCGTTCTGGGCCGTCACATTGATGCTGCGCGTGCTTTCGTGGTTGCCGTTGCCTTTCAGGATGCCCACCTTCAGCACGGTATGGCCCGTGCCGGCGTCGTGCGACGCGGAGATCTGTTTGGTGTCCGTGACCGAAACCGTGTACTGCTGGCCGGGCGAGATCGAGTTGGATTCCACGGTGATCGAGGTGGCGCCCTTCGCCGCCTGGACCGTGTGGTATTCCTCGTTCGCTCCGATCTGAATCTTCACGCTCACGTTGCGCATGGCGTCGGACGGCGCCACGGGGATTTCCAGGACCGCGTCTTCCCCGGTGCCGACCTTCAGCGTGCCGTTGTTCGTGATGGAAGCCGTCGCGGGGGCGGCCGTTCTGTCATGCAGGCTCATGGTCGCGCCGAAGAGCGTCACGGTCTGCGATTCGCCGACGGTCAGGGCGCCCATGGACGCCGTGTCGCGGTCGGCGGCAAGTCCGGTCACCGACCATTCCGACGACTCAAGTTCGTAGAGCGTGGTGTTTCCGTCGACGACGGTGACGGTATATTCGCCATCCGCGGACAGGTTGGCGGAGTAGAAATCGATGTCGGTGAACGTCGCCGTGGTCCCGTTATTTCCGTTCTGTTTCGCGATGAACAGGCTCTTGGTTTCGACGACCTTGGTCCCTTCTTTCACCACGACCGAAATGTTACGGTCATTATCGGCGTCGCGGGCAACCACGAGAGCGGAAGCGAACTCGATCGCCATCTTCGTGGACGCCATGCTGCCGACCGTGGTGATCGTGAGCTGGTTCGCGGCGTTCTCGGCGGCAGACAGATCCAGGTCGCAGAATGCGTCTTCGCCGTTGCCGCCGTAGTAGACGATCTTCGCGGTTTCCCTGCTGAACACCAGGCCGCGCGCGCTGCCCGGGTTGTCCGCGTAGGCGTTGTATCCGAAATAGGTGAAGGAACCGACGTTCGTGCCTTTTCTGTAGACGCCGGCATCCTGCCATTCCCTGCTTACATAAAGGGTCTTGGTCGGCGGGACGGACAGGCGGATGCGGGGCGGGTGTGCTGAGCCTCCCGTCTCCTCCGGTTCATAGCTTCCGCCGCCGCCGATGACGACCACTTCGCCCGAGCCGGAGAGGCCCGCAAGATTGATGTACAGGTCTTCGCCGTCGGGCAGGTCGGTATGGCTCAGGTCGATGTAGACCGTGCCTTCATTGTTGATCGAGCCGGTGATCCCGAGCGTGCCGTCGGAATGGAGCCCGGCGGTCAGCGTGCCGTTCTTGGCGTTCGTGAACTCGCCGGTGAGCTGGACTTCCGAACCGTTCGACAGGGTCAGGTTGCCCTCGTTCGTGAACGATCCGGCGGAGATGGAGGCGTTGTCCAGGGTGATGTTGCCGCAGTTCGAGACTTCGACCTCGCCGCCGACGGTGATCAATGCGCCGTCGGACATGTCGACCGTCGAGCCGGCCTCCACGGTCATGGACTTGTTGCCGTACTGCTCCACGGTGGTGCCGTCCAGGATGTTGTACCCCTCGAAACGCAGCGATGCGCCGACGTTGTCATGGTTTTCATCTCCCCGGATGCTCGAATTCTCGTCCAGGATCGCGTCGCGGAATGTGATGAACGTGTCGGACCCGTCTGCTTCATCGACGTTCGTGAAGATGCCGTTGACGGTGCATGTGCCGGAGATGGCGAATTCGGAATTGATCTTCAGGTTGACGACGACGGGGTTTGCGCCGGTGCTGCTGCTGATCAGGGTGAACACGGAGTTGCGGATGACGACCGTGCCGGACCCCACCCAGTTGTTCTCCGTGGAAAGCGCGCCGTTTCCGGTCGCCCCGACGAGCTTGACGTTGGAGTTTTCGATGATGAGCGTGCCGCCCGTCACGGAGAAATGCTGGTCGCTGGTGACGTTGCAGTTCAGGATGCGAATCGTGGCGCCGCCCTGCGGTTTCAGCTTGGTGGTGATCCGGAGATCCTCGATGTCGACGAAGTCGATGGCGCTCATCCTGCTCGCGGTCGAGCCGATGACGAACTGGTTGATTTCCAGGTATTTCAGCCTTTGGAACGTGATGAGGTTCGACGTGTACTGCTGGCCGAACGAGCCGCCCAGGATCAGGCTCACGTTGTCGTAGCGCCACTGACCGGCGGTCTCGTCCCAGTACCGGTCCGGTTCGACGACCAGGTTGTAGAAGGATTTGCCGTTGGGGATCTTGGGGATCGCGGATGTGCTGACGTTGCTCTCCGGGCCGGTATACGAGCCGCCCTTGAAAACACCTTCGATGTAGGTGGTGCCCGACTGGTCGGCGGAGCTGTCCTGCAGGCGGATGACCATGCCTTCGTCGGCCGTTCCGATCGTATGGCCGAAGATGTATGCGCTGGACATCGCGTCGAGGAAGGACCCGTAGACGATCTGGTTCCCGTCATAGTCCGTGGAAATGGAAACCTCGTGATTCGCGATGGCGGTGACGCCGACGCCGGTCGCGCTGATGGGAGCCGCGTCCCCGTCGATGACCTTCACGGTATACGTTTTGTCTGCGGAGAGATTGGTGCAGAGGGCGACGACCCCGGCATATTCGCCGGTGTCGCTGTCCCCGACGGAGACGAAATGCTCTTCTACGATGTTGTTATTATTATCATAAATAAGAGCTTTCACCATGCGCGCGGAATGGTTCGCGGAGGTGAAACTGAACGTCAGCTTCGAGGTGATGTCCTGGCTTTTCGCCGTGAACGTGTCGGAGGGGAGGTTGCCCGCCCAGGTGTTGTTGACGTAGATTGCCGCGGTGCTGTAGGTGCCGTTCAGATCCGCGTCGGACAGGTTGAACACGTCGCGGACGAGGAGGAGTCCGCCGTATTCCGTGTTGAGGAGGAAGGAATCGCAATCGCCGGCCGCGACCGACGCGTGCTCCATGGAGCCGCGGCAGACATACTGGTCGTCGCCGAGTTTCTGCATGTAGATGCGGCCTCCGGGGCGGACGGTCTCCACCACGGCGAGCTTCCGGATGCCGTCGATGAGCCTGTACTCATACGCGACGCCCTCCTGTTCCGCGGGGGAGTATTCCGTAACGGGATAGACGAATTTCAGGGTTGTGTTGTCGCCGATCTTCGCGGACATGGGCCATTCCAGCCAATTGAGGTCGACGTCCTCGTATCCGGTCCGGATCTCGACGGTGCCGGAGTCGATGGAGGCGGCCACGAGGCGGGCGGCGGTCCCGACGAGAATAACGCCCTTGCCGGAGTTCTTGACCAGGTCGGCGTTGAAACGGGTGCCGGAGACGATGTCCAGGGTGCCGGCGTTGTCCAGGGCGTCTTCCATCGAGTAGAGCCCCGTTTTGAACGTGGCTTCGCAGGCTTCGTCGATCTTGAGCGTATCGAGCTTGACCGCCTTGTCCTTCACGTTCGATTCGAAGATCAGGTTCTTGTCAACGGTGACGAGCCCCTGCTTGTAGAACTTGAAGTCCTCGACGTCCTTCGTGTCGCCGATGTTGTAGAAGACGATCGTGGCCCCGGGCATGGCATGTTCGATCGCTTCCTGCACGTTGGCGAACGCGTTGACGCC
This sequence comes from Lentisphaeria bacterium, assembly GCA_017963105.1. Taxonomy (GTDB): domain Bacteria; phylum Verrucomicrobiota; class Lentisphaeria; order Victivallales; family UBA1829; genus UBA1732. The sequence continues at coordinate 46,890 of JAGCTY010000111.1, read as the reverse complement.
TCTTTCCAGCTTGTAGCTCCGGCCGTTGAATGAAGCGGACGTGTCTAACACGACCACCATTTTGGAGACGTTGTCTATGACGACGAAACTGGAATCGACCTTTTCATAGACGGCGGGAATCGTTCCCGTGGTGTCGTAGGTGCCGTTCTCGGGTTCCTCTGTGGTATAGACGATATCGGAGCCATACTTCCAGGCATAGTACGGGGGGTCTCCTGCGGTTATATCCCCTGCCTTATAGCGTTCATATTTCACGGAGACGGTCTTGCTCGAATCATCGGGATCCGGGGTCGTCAACGTAATCGTATAGGGCTTGGAAAGGGTGGAGTCGTCGTCCGTCCATTTCGCGTTCACGAACAGGGTGGTCGGGGCAATGACGATCTGGTTGTCGCTGTTGAGGTAGTAGGTGAGGCCGTTGACGGTGCTTCCGCTGGAATCGACCAGTCTGACGGTGCCCAGCTTGTTCGACGCGGAGATCCTGATCCCGTCGACCGTGACGACCGGATCCGTTTCGCGATTGGCGAGATACTTCGTGACGTCGATCGAGATGATGCCGCTTGCGTTGTCGAAGCTGTTGATGCTGAGAGCTCCGGCGTTGTCGGGATTGTAGACGATGTTGAACCGGCCGTTGCTGTTCGTGAACGAATCCGCGGAGAACGTGGACCACGCGTCCACCGTGATGACGGCGCGGGTGGAGGATGTGTTGGAGTTCGTGACCTTGCCCGTGACCGAGAGCGAGGCGGTGGTGGAGGCCATGGTATAAAGAACGGGATCGCCGCCGTCGATCGATACGGAGTAGGTCGCGCCGGGAGTGAAATACGAACTGGAAATGGAGATGCTGTCGACGTTCGCGGCGACGGAGAACGCATTGTTGCTGTAAACGGTGTTGTTGGAGCTGTCCTTGATCAGGATCGAGACCGTGCGGGCCGCGCCGGAAGCCACGGCTATCGTCAGGGGGGACGAAGAAATCGTGAGCGTCCCGTTATTCTTCAGGGCGCCGTTCACGGCGAGGGTGGAGTCATGAGCGGACGTCGAAGTCAGCCTGAACGTGGAGGAAGCCGCATTGGTGAAGCATTGCGCGTTGTTGCCGGGTTCCCCGACCACGGCGGAGACGTCCGTGAGGTTGAGCGCGCCGGAGTTCGAAAGGGTTCCGCTGATCTGAACCGTGGAATCGGTAAGGGCGGCGGAGGAGGCCGCCACGCTGTTGTTGAACGAGGCCGCGTTGAACATCGAGCCGTCGACGGTCATGGAGCCGGAGTTCGTGACCGCGCCCGCGCGAAGAACGGAGTCGGAAACCGTGAGCGTGCCGGAGTTCGAGACGGAGCTTCCGGTGAAAACAACGTCCGACCAGGTCCCGGCCTCGAACAAGGTATCCTCAATGGTCATGCCGCCGTTATTTGCGGCTTTGCCGGAGTTCGAGACGGAGCCGCTGAACGAGACAACGGAATCGGTAAAGGCCGCGTAAGAAACGGACGAACTGTTGTTGAGCGAGACCTCGTTGAACGTCGAGTTGTCGACGGTCATGGAGCCGGAGTTCGTCATCGCGCCCGCGCGAAGTTCGGAGCCGGAAACCGAGAGTGTGCCGGAGTTCGAGACGGCGCTTCCGGTGAAAACGTCGTCCGCCCAGGTTCCGACCTCGAACATGGAATCCTCGATGGTCATGCCGCCGCTATTCGCGGTTTTGCCGGAGTTCGAGACGGTCCCGCTGACCTGAACCGTGGAATTGGTGAAGGATGCGACGGAAACGGTCGAGCTGTTGGTGAGCGAGGTCGCGTTGAACGTCGAAACGGAGGTGGAATCCTCCGTGGAAGAAACCGTGAGCGTGCCGGAGTTCGTCACCGCGCCCGCGCGGAACGACGCGAGCTTGTCAGCGGCTGTTGCCGTGACCGTGATCGTGCCGGAGTTCGAGACGGAGCTTCCGGTGAAAACAACGTCCGCCCAGGTCCCGGCCTCGAACATGGAATCCTCAATGGTCATGCCGCCGCTATTCGCAGTTTTGCCGGAGTTCGAGACGGTCCCGCTGACCTGAACGGTGGAATCGGTGAAGGATGCGACGGAAACGGACGAGCTGTTGGTGAGCGAGCCCGCGTTGAACGTCGAGCTGTCAACCGTGATCCTGCCGGCATTCGAAACGCTGCCGTCGCCGAATACCCGGGAAAGATACGAGACCCTGTCGGAATCTTCGCTCGTCCAGACGGAATAGGTCGCTCCCGTTACCAGATAGGACGCCCGCAGTTTGGCGGTCGTCTGGTCCGCTGCGAGGGTGAGCTCATATGTTTTTTTATTCGATTCGCTGTCGCCGTTTTTCAGGACATAAACCTGTATCGTGCGTGCCGCTCCCGCCTGAAGGCCGACCATGTCCAGGACATAGCCGGAACCGGAACCCTCGCCAGTATTATCCCAGGTCTCTGCTGCGACAGTGAACTCCGAGCCGCTGGTTACCGAGATTCCTTTTCCTGCCGTGGTCCCCTGGTTTTCGACCTTTCCGGCGAACATTTTGGAATTGCCCGACACCGAAATCAGGGACTTCTCGCCTGTGTTGATAACCTGCCCGGAGTAAACGGTAGATGCGGAGCCGATGGTGATGGATGTGCCGTTTGCGGCATTCGCGAGGTAGCCGACGGTCATATTCGAGCCGGATACCGTGAGGGCGTCGGCTTTATCGCCGCTGTTGTGGCTGTAATTGTTAAAGAAGCCGGAGGCAAAGAAGAGCGAGTTCGTAACGGTAAAGGTTGCATCGCATGTGTTTTTATTGTCGCCCTCGTTCTTGACTTGGGAACCGACAAAGCATGCCGTAGCTCCGTTGACGACAAATTGATCGATCGTGGTGATGGAATTCCACTGGGCCGTGTACGGGCTGATCTTGCGGAGCAGGAAAACCGCGCCGTTTTCGACCGTGAGCGATGTGTGCTGGCCGTCTTTTCCTCTGCCGAGTTTGATGGAGTTGTAAACCCGGAAATCCATCGTAATGTTGCCGGAAACGAGGATGGCATAATTCTTGTCGGCTTCCACCTCATACCGGTTCATCCGCACCACCAGATTCTTCCGCGAATCCCCGGTATACGAATACGTCTCGCCGGATGAAAGCTTATAGACTCCCGTATCTGCCTGGCTTGTGTTTGCGGGAATGAGTGCAAAGGAACTCGACGACTTATTGTAGACATAGATGGTGTCGCCGTCCGAGGCCGCGGAAAAAGCAGCTTCGAGAGTTTTGTAGCACGATGCGGAAGTCCCGTCGCCCGGGTTTGTCTTGGATACATTGTTTCCGGAGACATAAACGGTAATGGGGTCAGCGCCGCTGTTCCAGCTGGGATTCACGAAAATGTCGGCCATAACGAGCTCCTTTCCCTTCCGGGATTTTGTGCGTTCCACCCGTATCTTCTTCCTGGTTTTGGCGGTCGCGCGTGATGTCTATTTTCAATAATTCCGCACATAAATATAACACAATCTAATATAAAAGTCAAGAAAAAATGACAAAAATAATAGACTATAATTGCGCACTAAAATTGATCAATTTACATAATGCGTTCATATTGAATCGAATGCGATGTTTCAAAAAACGGCGATTTTTGTCGAAAAAATTGAAACTTTTGTCGAAAAAAGCCAATTGACAAAGGGTAAAGACGGAAATGCCGGCCGATTGCGGGTCGGAAGAGAGAGGAATCCGGAGAATATGATAACAAAAGAGTGTTTTTGGGAAACAAAAGGTGCTTATTTGAAGGAAAAAAGCGGAAACGATCTCAGGCGAACGGCGTGCCGATCTTCAGGACGGGGAAGGGATCCGTGAGCGGGTGCGGGGTGTGGCGGATCATGAGGACGGTACGGTCGCGGAAGACGCGGAGAACGGTCTCGAGGAAGCGCGTTTCGTTGTCGGCGTCGAGGTGGGCGGTTGCCTCGTCGAGGAGAAGGACGCGTGTGCCGCGGAGGAGTTCGCGAGCGAGGGCGAAGCGGAGGCGTTCGCCGGCGGAGAAATTGCGGACGGATTCGGTGAGCACGGTGTCGAGCCTGTGCGGGAGCGCGCGGACGATGTCCCCGGCCCCGGCGGCGTCGAGCGCGTCGTAGAGGGCGTCGTCGGAGGGCGGCTCGGGGCAGCCGAGCGTAAGGTTTGCGCGAAGCGAGGCGGGGATGAACTCGGGGAAGGGGCCGAGGTATCCGATCTGGCGGCGGAGTGCGCGGACGTTGTAGTCGTCCAGGGGACGTCCGTCGAAAAGGATGGCCCCGGAAACGGGCTTGTAGAATCCGAGGATGAGCGCGAAGAGGGTGCTTTTGCCGGAGCCTGAGGGGCCGGAGACGAGGAGCTTCGCGCCGGGCTCGAGCGCGAGGTCGACGCCGTCCAGCACGGTGCGCCCCGGGTGGTACGCGAACGTGAGTCCGCGGAGCTCGAGCGCGCCCTTCAGCTCGAAGTCGTCCGTGCCGGAGTCGAGCCTGGGTTCGCGCGTGGCCTGCTGGAGCTCGATGAGACGCGCGGATGAGGCGAGGGCTGTCTGGGCGAGGGGATACGCGCCGCAGAGCTGGCCGACGGGATTGAAGACGTTCTGGATGTAGCAGTTCAGCGCCCAGAGAGAACCGAGTGTCCACTGCCCCTTCAGGATGAGGTGGATGCCGACCGCGGCGAGAATCCCCCGGCAGACGAGCGGGATCAGCCCGGTGAGGAAGAGGAAGGAATTGGACAGCTTCACCGCGCGCAGCCGGAACAGCGTCTCGCGGGCGAACCCCGTGCGGATCGCGCCGCCCACGCGCTCTTCGGCGGCGCTGGTCTTCACCAGGTCGATGTTCCCCAGCGAGGACGCCAGCAGCCGCTGGTTGCGGGCGTGGAGCTCGCTGATCTCGCGGGAGACGGCGTAGTGACGTCCGCGGAAGGAGTAGAGCAGGAACGCATAGCACGGAAATACGAGGAGGACGGCGAGCCCGGTATACGGACTGAGGAAGAAAAGAAGGACGAGCCCGCCCGCGACCTTCAGCAGGTTCGCGAGCACGGTGAAGAGCGTGTTGGAAAAGAAGATCTGAAGCTGGGTGACATCCTCCGCGAGGCGGCCGGAAAGATAGCCGCCGCCCAGCTGGTCGAGCAGCCCGCGCGGCAAGTCGAGCAGACGGTCCGTGATGCTCGATTTCAGGGTGAACATGACCTTGTGGACGGTCGAGTTCACGATGCGCTGGCGCAGGAGGGATTCGCAGCGGATCAGGAGCATCAGCAGCCCGGAAACGACGAATAGACGCCAGATGCCTTCCGATTCCCGTCCCGTCAGGTTGTTGATGAGCCGTTTCTGGATGATCGGAAGCACATACCCGGCCGCCGTGATGACCAGGACCCCCGCGAACACGCCCGCGTAGACCCAGCGCCACGGGTGGACCGCTCGCCGGAAAAAGCGCACGAATTCCCCGAGCCGGGGGATGTCCGGTTCCTGCCGGACGGGTTCGGACGGCATGTCGTTCCGGGAATCCCCGGTTTGTTTCGCGGCATTGAAATCTCGCGGCATATTCATAGTGCTCCCGCCTGGAGAGACCTGAAAAAACAATCAGGGAAAAATGTCTATTCCGTGTGGGGTTTTATTCGAAAAAAGATTGAATGAAATTGACAATCATGTCGATCTGTTCGATGGATAATTCGTAATAGCACGGCAGCCTCAGAAGCCGGTCCGCATATTCCTCCGTGATCGGCAGGTCATATTTCTTTCCGCAGAGCTCGATCCCCTTCGGCGCGGAGTGAAGCGGGACATAGTGGAACACCGGATTGATATCCCGTTCCTTCAGATACTGAATCAGTTTCGTGCGGGTTGCCAGATCTTTCAGGAGAATATAATACATGTGGGCGTTGTGTCCGCAATTCGCCGGAATGACGGGGCGCCGGACCAATCCCGCCTTTTCGAGCGGGGCGAGCCGGCGATGGTATTCGTTCCAGATCGCGAGGCGTTTTTCCGTGATCTTGTCCGACTCCTCAAGCTGAGCATACAGGAAGGCGGCGATCATCTCGCTGGGGAGGTAGCTGGAGCCGATGTCGACCCAGGTGTATTTGTCAACCATGCCGCGGAAGAACTGACTGCGGTTGGTGCCTTTTTCGCGGATGATCTCGGAGCGCTCGAAGAAGCGTTCATCGTTGATGACGAGCGCGCCCCCTTCTCCGGAAATGAAGTTCTTGGTCTCATGGAAACTGTAGCATCCGAGGTGCCCGATTGTCCCGAGGTACTTGTCTTTGTAGGTGGCGCATACGCCCTGGGCGGCGTCCTCCACGACCAGCAGATTATGGCGTTTCGCAATGTCCATGATCGCGTCCATGTCGCAGCCGATGCCGGCATAATGGACCGGCACGATCACCTTCGTTTTCGGGGTGATTGCCTGTTCGATCAGCTTTTCGTCGATGTTCATGGTGTCGGGGCGGATGTCGATGAAGACGGGGATGCCGCCGCGCAGGACGAACGCATTGACCGTGGAAACGAACGTGTAGCTCGGCACGATGAACTCGTCGCCGGGCTTGATGTCGCAGAGGATGGCCGCCATTTCCAGCGCCGCCGTGCAGGAATGCGTCAGCAGGACTTTCTGCGCGTGAAAATGCTCTTCCAGCCAGTGGTTGCACTGTTTCGTGAAATACCCGTCGCCGGCGAGCTTGCCAAGCTGAACGGCACGTGCAATGTTCCAGAGCTCTTTCCCTATGATATAAGGCTTGTTGAAAGGAATGTGTGACATGAGAAACTCCTAATCATGGAATGAAATGATCGAAAGAGTAAACGGCGATCCCAAGGACGATCAGCAGGTTTCCGCATACGGCCCGCCAGGTAATCTTGTCCTTGAGAAAGAAAACGGATAAAATCAATGCAAAGGTATAGGAAAACGCATTGATGACGGCGCCATATTTATACGGCACGGAAGTATATGCATAAATGTTCATGACCAGTGTCAGAAAAAAGATCGAATAACCGGATATGACTTTCACGTTCAGATAATTGCCTAAAAGGCTGGCGTGCGGCTCATCCGCGCTCTTCTTGAGAAGCATTTGGGCAAAGGCCGCAAGGAATGCGCTCAAAACCATGATCCCGACACAAATCGACATCTTCATTTTGCGACCTCCGAATTGCCGAGGATCACGCCTGTGAAAATAATGGCGATCCCGATCACATTATAAAAGGATAAATGTTCTCCAAAGACTGCAACAGCCGCAAGTTGTGTCCAGAACAGGTATGTGGCTTTATTGGCATATACGATTGCAATCTTCGATTTCCTGATGATGATTTGCCAGATGACAGCATAGATTCCCAGCAGAAGAATCATGGTTCCGAACAGAAGGATCAATCTCCAATTGCCGAAACAACGGATAACAAAATCTGAAAAGGAGGTTGCATCTGTCGGAATCTGCCTGGAAGCAAACTTCCCGATTATCGAAACGCAACTGAAAAGAAGGACTACCGGCTGCAGCTTCAAGGTCGCTTTTATGGCATTCCTGATCATTTTTCTTTTTCCCGGTCCTCAAAGCCGACTTTGTCCTTAATGACATATTGCGGCGATTTGTTCAGGCAAATGTAGATTCTCCCGATATATTCGCCGACCATCCCTAATATCAGCAGAACAATGCCGTCCAGGATGAAGATACTGACGATGATCGAACTGTAGCCTGCCGCAATGTCCGGCCGAATAAGCTTTCTGATGATAAAAATGAGTCCCAATAGAAAACCTGTTGTGGAAACGACGAATCCAAGAAATGTGGCGATCCGCAAAGGCAAAACGGAAAAAGCGGTTAATCCGTTGATCCACATGGAAAACATTTTGCGGAATGTAAAAGTCGTTTTGCCGGAAAAACGTTCGCGCTCTTCCATGACGACATTCGTAATGTACTTTGTCGTCCGCAATAACAGGCCCGTCATGTATGGGTATGGATTCGGATACTGAATGATTTCCCGGGCTATGTATTTCTTCATTGCGGTAAAATTTGTGAATTCCAGATCGGGAGGCCGTTTCAGGACGATTTCTGTCATTTTCTTGTTGACCCAGGTGCCAAAATGCTTGAACAAAGTCTGTTTGTGCTGTGGATACTTTGCTATGGAAACATCAAATCCATGATCCAGAGGTTCCAGCAAATCCCATAATCTTTCCACTGGGCATTGTCCGTCATCATCCATCACGATGACAATATCTCCGGATGTGCTGTTCAGGCCAGCCATAACTGCTCCGAGCCGATTCATGTTGCGGGCAAGATTGATCACCTTGAATTTGTTATTTTGTGCATTCAAGTGATACAGAACGCTCAAAACGCCATCCGGGGAGCAGTCGTTTACGGCAATGATTTCGTAGTCGTACTCGGGCTTTTCCGCAACCTTCGAAGATATCTCCTTGTAAACGGACTCGATCGTTTTTTCACTGCCGTAACACGGAATGACAAAAGAAAGCAAAATCATATCACAATTCCTTCCCAACGTTTGGATAGCATTTCTTTTTTGTAATCGTTAAGATACGAAATGTAGTCGTATTTCGGAATATAGCCCAGTTCTTCCCGCGCCTCACTGATATCCATGACATACGACATGGAATTCCTTTTTTCCGGCCGGGGAATGATCCGGGACTTCTTGCCGTCCGGAGAAAAAACTTCGATGATCCCTTCGATTTGCTCTCGCATGGTCGTCATCTTTCCCGTTCCAACATTATATGTGCCCGTATCGCGCTTGCAAAGCAGGGCGAGATACATCATCTGGCACAGGTCCTTTATGTAAACGATATCCCTCCCCAAATCAGGATTCCCCCACAATTCGATCGGTTCCCCCTTTATGGCTTGTTCTATCATATATCTATACGAAATAAGAGTCTTGCGTCCATCGACATAGTAGTATTTTTTGGGGGAATACATATAGATGTTCGGCAGCCGGAAAACATAATTCTCAATTCCGAATTCCTGATGATAATGCTCCATCAGGTCTACTGCCGCACACTTCGAGATGGCATATACCGCATGGTCCCCGCGATAATTCATTTTCCTGGGGAGAGAATTCCTCAAGACAAGTTCTTTCCCCCAATGTCCTCCGAGGTCGGCATATGTTTGTGTAAACAAAATACGCTTTGCCTTGACTCTTCGCATATATTCCAAAACATTCAAAGTTCCAATCGTATTGACGTTCAAGTACAGATAGGGATCGTATGTGTCCATTTTGGAAGGGAGCATATTAGCCAGATGAATCACGGCGTAAACATCATTGGATGGAAGCTTATTGAAATCAATCCGGTTTTGAACGTCAACCTGAAAGTAATCGATGTTGTATTTGCTGAAGAACGTCGTGTCTCTTCTTCCCGCCGCAACGATCTGATATTCCTGTGGATTCAGATGGTCTCTCAGGTACTCGACCAAATACAGGCCAATGCTTCCGTATGCTCCAAAGACAAGTATTTTTTTCATGGTTATTCCTCCAAAGTGATTTTTCTGTCGCTCTGATAAATGAAATACCCTGCCCGGTCGGCGCTGCGCGTCAGCGGTTTGAGCTCGTCTTCATGCAGTTCAAAACGAACGATCCACGGATATTGAGGCCGGTGCCGGATGATATCTTTTACTCGAAGAGTATCAGGAGTATAAAACCAGATGCCCGCATGATGCTTTTCTCCAAATCGAACACCGGAAAACTCTCCGAACGCAATCTCAATAACGCCTTTCAGAAAATCATAGCCGGTCGAGAGATATACCAGGTCCGAACCGATAAAACCTCCCCCCATACGAGCTCCGATTTCCGTAATATAGACTTTCCCGTCCTTTGAAATCATCAATTCCGGGTGCGAAGCCCCATATTCGATGCCGAGAGCCTTGACTCCGAGTTTGACCTGGCGGACCGCTTCATCCAAAATAGATTGCGGCAACCGAGACGGCTGATGCTGCCCGATTTCCACAAAATGCGGCGGACCGTTTGTCACTTTATCCGTAATCGCCAATACATGGTGTTCCCCGTGCCAGGAAATACCTTCCACGCTTATTTCGTGCGCGATGTCAACGAATTTCTCCAAGACCGCTTCCTTGCACAGCGAACATTCAAGCGCCCATTCCGCAGCCTCGGACAGATCTTCCATTTTGTCGACCTTGGTGACGCCCATGCTGCCGGAACGGTCGCACGGCTTGATGATTACAGGGAATGTTGTATATTTGATTGCTTCAAGCGCATCGGAAACACTTGTAATCTTTTGAAAGAATGGGCAACTGCAACCGCCTTTTTTCAATGCCTCACGCATGGCATATTTGTTTGTGGCAATATACCCGGTTTCAATGCTGTTCCCGATCAAGCCGAGTTCGTGCGCGACATAGTTGACCGTCGGAACCGCGATATCTGTTGCGATTGTGGTAATCCCGTCAATTCTTTCTTCCCGGCAGACATCGAGGATTTTTTCCTTCTCTATGCTGGAAATAGGATAAAAACGATCAACGTGATCACGACAGACCGCTCCTTGTTCCCACGCGAAACAGATCGTTTCAACTCCGAGTTCCTTCGCCTTCAGGACCAGTGGAAGCTGCAAATAGCTTGCACCAATAATAGCCAGTTTTTTGTTTTGCATTTTCATAATGTTACTGTCACGATGGTGCCGATGTTGATATGAGTTGGACTAAGTACCTTTTTCCGTGTGACACCTGGTCTTTCTGTTGTTATCCACACCGTTGTCCAAAAATGTTTGCGGATTATGATTGACAAAACGGCTCCTGCGTTGTGGTAAAGCGCGCTAACAGCCTCATTACAAGCACAGGAGGGCCGACAATGTATTACTATAGCATCTTTCAACAGCTTTTCAAGTTTGTTCCGCGATATCGTTTTGAAAAAAAGAGTCGCAGTATTTCGGTGGTTGTTGCTGCAAGAGTTTTGCCTCCTTGCGCCCGCTCAAAACGGTTCTCCGCGCACAGCTTGCGGGGGAAAGACTCTCTCCGGAAAATCGAGCCCGGAATGAGGTCGCCGGACAGCACCGCCCGGAAGGAAATGCGTTGCCGCTGTCCAGGCCATGCAAAATGGTCGTGCTCCGGAAAGCGCATCGCGGTTTGTCGGGCTTGAAAACTTCGCCTCGGAGTTGCGTTCGACGATACGGTTGAAGGTTTTCTGCCTTCGACTGTTCCGTCGGAAAGAAACACGAAAACGGGGAAGAAATGGGGAAATCTCAAAATCTGAGCATAAAAATGGCGGAGAGAGGGGGATTCGAACCCCCGAACGGGAATATCCCGTTAACGGTTTTCGAGACCGCCGCCTTCGACCGCTCAGCCATCTCTCCGGTTTTCAAAAAAAGTGCTGAATAATATACCCCGCAAACAGGGAAAAAGCAAGCGAAGCGACGTTTTTTTCATAAAAATGAGAAAAGAACGGGGAGGCGGGGCCTCCACTGATGCAGTGCCCGGCTCCGCTCGGGCACACCCCAAGGGGAGCTGATGCATTGTCCAGCTTTGCTCGGGCATACCCCAAGGGGTGCTGATGCAGTGTCCAGCTTTGCTCGGGCACACCCCAAGGGGTGCTGATGCAGTGTCCGGCTCCGCTCGGGCACACGGGGGAAAGAGCCCCCACGGCTGTGGGGAAGGGCCGGCGAGCCGGCAACCGATCTTCGCGTTCGCAGAAACACCCCCGTCATACGGGGCATCCGGAACGTTTTCAGCGCAGCTTACTGCTGGACCTGGACTCCGGGATTCTGGCTGTTGACGAAATCGAGGTTTTCGACGATTTTCTGGAAGGTCATGCCGTTCAGGGATTCGATTTTCGGGTTGCCCTTGCGGTACGCGGGCATTCCCTTCAGCCAGTCGTTGAAAGTGGAGACTTTGGTCTTCGGGAGGCCGGCCTTCATTTTTGCAAGGGAGTCGTCGTATGCTTCCTTGGAGGATGTATCGAGCTTCGGGAGAGAGGCTTTCATCTCCTCGACGAGCGCGAGGATCTCTTTCCCCGACTTGCCGTTGAGCATGGCGTTCGTGGCGTCGTCGGACTCGGAGTAGAACCAGATCGTGGACATGCCCTCGTCGAACTCGCGGTGCTTTGAGGCGGGCAGGGAATCCATGACCTCGGTCAGCGTCTTGTAGTATTTGTCCTCGGTCGAGGTGTCGATGCGTTTGGTGCATCCGGGGATTGCGGACAGGAGGACGGCGGACAGGATGAGGAGGGCGGCGATCCGCGTGGAGAATAACTGTGACATGGTTTTCACCTTTCCGATGGAGCTGAGGGTGTTTTTGTTGTTATCATAATAATGTAGCATACGGAGGAAAAAAATCAAACCGTGTCCGGGATTATTTTGAAAAGGAGAGCGGAGGGACGGTGTGAAAACGCGTTTTTTTCGGGAAACCGCCTTGAAAACCGTCCGAACCGGATATATATTCTCTTTTGAATCTTAATTTAAAGACAACCCTGTACCCGCATTACGGAAGGATCATTCCCCATGCCAGCGACCGTCAGCCCCAAATTCTTTGAAGTAAGCAAACTCGGCGAATGCCAGATCAAATCCCCGCTCATCGACAGCCCGGTCCATTTCCATACCGACGACGAAGCAATCGTGCTTGACCGCGACTATACCGCCCTGCTCGAACATACAAAGGCCATGAACGGCTGCGTGCCGGTGTTCGAACGCGCCGGCATCCGCAAAATGATCTTCCATGACCCGCGCTGGAGCAAGGCCGCCATCCTCACCGCGGGCGGTCTCTGCCCCGGTCTGAACGACGTGATCAAAGGCCTCACCCTGACTCTGCGCCAGACCTACGGCGTGCCGCTGGTCTACGGCATTCCCTACGGCTATGCCGGCCTCAATTCCGACCTGGGCTACCAGCCCGTCATTTTGAACGAGGACACGGTCGACAACATCCACGAGACCGGGGGCACCATCCTTGGCTCCTCGCGCGGCGCGCAGGACCCCGAGAAGATGCTGGAAACGCTCGTCCGCATGGACATCAACATGCTGTTCTGCATCGGCGGCGACGGCACGCTCCGCAGCGCCCACGCCATCGCCGAGGCCGCGAAGAAACGCAACCTGAAGATCAGCGTGGTCGGCATCCCGAAGACGATCGACAACGACATCTGCTTCATGGACCGCACGTTCGGTTTCGAGACGGCCGTGTACGCCACGAACCCGATCATCACGGCCGCCCACAACGAGGCGAAGGGCGCATACAACGGCATCGGCCTGATCCACGTGATGGGCCGCGACAGCGGATTCATCGCCGCCTACGCCACGCTCGCCAACACGCACATCAACTTCTGCCTCGTCCCTGAGGTCAAGTTCAGCCTCAACGAGGGCGAAAACGCGTTCATCCCGCTCCTCTTCGAACGCATCCGCCGCCGCCACCACGCCGTCATCATTGTGGCCGAGGGCGCCGGACAGGAGCTTATTCCCGGCGAACGCGAATACGACAAGTCCGGCAACCTGCTCAACAAGAATATCGGGACCTTCCTCAAGGACGAGATCAAACGCCAGGCGAAGAATGCCGGGATCGAGGTCAACGTGAAGTATTTCGACCCCACCTACCAGATTCGCGCGGGCGCGGCCAACGGCACCGATGCCGTCTTCTGTCTCATGCTCGCCCAGAACGCAGTCCACGCCGCCATGACCGGCCGCACCGACGTCGTCATCGGCCACTGGAGCGAATCCTTCACGCACGTGCCGATCCCCATGGCCGTGAAGGAACGCAAGAAAATCGACCCGATCGGCTCCCTGTGGCAGGCCGTCCGCCTCAATACCTGGCACATGTGACCCGCGCGACGCCCGTAACCGAAGGAACCAGCACCAATGTCTTATCAGGTAATCGCCAGAAAATGGCGTCCGCAGCGCTTCTCCGACATGGTCGGACAGGAACATATCGCGCGCACGCTCAAAAACGCCGTGCGCTCCGGCCGCATCGCCCACGCGTACCTTTTCGTCGGCCCGCGCGGCATCGGGAAGACCACCACGGCCCGCATCTTCGCCAAGGCCCTGAACTGCGAAAACCCGCAGGACGGCGAACCGTGCTGCCAGTGCGAATCCTGCCGGTCCATCGCCGACGAGACCAACGTGGACGTGATCGAGATCGACGCCGCCACGCACACCCAGGTCGAAAAGGCGCGCGAACTCTGCGAGGACGTCCAGCACCTCCCCATCCGGTCCAAGTACAAAATCTACATCATCGACGAAGTCCACATGCTCTCCAAGAGCGCATGGAACGCCCTCCTCAAGACCATTGAGGAGCCGCCCGCCCACGCCAAGTTCATCTTCGCCACCACCGAGGTCAACAAGGTCCTCCCCACGGTCATTTCCCGCTGCCAGAGGTTCGATCTCCGCCGCATCCAGCAGTCCGCCATCGCCGCGCGCCTCCGCATGATCGCCGACGCCGAAAACGTCAGAATCTCCGATGCCGCGATCAACGTGATCGCCCAGGCGGCCGACGGCGGAATGCGTGACGCGCAGTCCCTGCTCGACCAGCTCATTTCCTTCTTCGGCGGCGACGAGTCCGGCATCACCGAGGACCAGGCGCTCGATCTCTTCGGCCTCACCGCACCCGCCGAAATGGAGTCGCTTCTGAACTCCATCACGCACAACGACCGCGCCGCCGTCATCCGCGACATCCACGACTTCGCCGAACAGGGCAAAAACCTCGAAACCCTTTTCGAGGAGATCATTTCCTGGCTCCGCGGAATCCTCCTCAGTCGCATCCTCGGCGACAATACCGTCTCCGTGCTCGACGAAACCCCCGAGAAGATCGACGCCTTCCGCCGCATTGCCGCCACAGTCGCCCCGGCCTCGGTTCAGCGCCTCCTCGAAAGCATCTCCGGCGCGGGCTATCTTCTCCGCGACGCCATCAACAAGCAGGTCTTCCTCGAATCCATCCTCCTGAAGGCCATGCGCATTGCGCACGCGCCCCAGATCGCCGACCTCATCGCGCGTCTCAACCAGATCCGGTCCGCCGGCGAACTCGCGCCCCTCGAATCCGTCGTCCCCCTCTACGAACTCCCCGCGGGACAGGCGTTCACTTCGCCCGGCTCGAAATTCGCCGTGCCGTCCATTCCGTCCGTTCCCGTGAGCGAAATCGGGAAACCGTCGGCCCCGGCGCCGCTTCAGTCTGCACCGCAAGCTCAACCGTCTGCGCCCGAACCGGAAAAAAAAACGCCGGTTGACGGCGTCCCCGCAGCCTCTGCCGTAGCTCCTGCGCAGGAACCTCTGAATGAGGCGAAGCCGGAACCTGTCCGGGAGCCCGTGCCGGAACCTCAAGTCGAGGTTGTTTCCGCGCCTCGGGATGAGGCGAAGCCGGAACCTGTCCGGGAGCCCGTGCCGGAACCTCAGATCGAGGTTGTTTCCGCGCCGCCGGTTCAGGAACCTGTTTCCGCGCCTCGGGATGAGGTGAAGCCGGAACCTGTCCGGGAGCCCGTGCCGGAGCCTCAGATCGAGGTTGTTTCCTCGCCGACGGTTCAGGAACCTGTTTCCGCGCCTCGGGATGAGGTGAAGCCGGAACCTGTCCGGGCGCCCGTGCCGGAACCTCAAGTCGAGGTTGTTTCCTCGCCGACGGTTCAGGAACCTGTTTCCACGCCTCGGGATGAGGTGAAGCCGGAACCTGTCCGGGAGCCCGTGCCGGAACCTCAAGTCGAGGTTGTTTCCGAACCGCCCGCTCCGGAGATTGTGCCGGAACCTCAGATCGAGATTGTTTCCGAGCCGGTCATAGAACGTCCGCCCGAGGAGGAAAATGCGGTCCGGGTCAAAGTCCCCCGCGCCCGCCGCACTGAAGCAGCGCCTGCCCAAAGAGACGCCGATGCCGAATCCGAGGAGATTTCCGGCCCGGTCATCTGGGAAAAGCTGATCCTCGAAGTCCGCGAAACGCTCTGTAAGAAGATGCTCGCGGAGGCCATGCTCGCAGGCAAGGTGATTTCGTTCAACGGCCCGTGCCTTCAGGTCGCGTTCGACTCCGTGTATTCCGCCGGAGAGTTTTTCCTCGTTTCGCGCGAAAAGCCTCTGCTCGACATGAGGCTTTCCGCCATCGCGGAACGTCCGGGCGCGTATCTGAACGTGGAACGCCGTCCCGGGCTTGTCACGCCCGCGCAGCGCAAACAGAAAGAGGATGCAGAAGCCCTGCGGCTCGAAACGGAACGGAAGCCGTTCATCGAATCCATCCTGGACACGTTCGACGGCGTTCTGACGGACGTTCACCGTCTTGACAAGGACGAAACGGGTGAGGGCTCCGACAGATAGTTGAGCTCGGAGAGCCTTGATTCATTCTGCCCGGCGTCTTTCCGCATCCGAAAAAAGGTCCCCTCGGGAAGGTTTTCGGCGGCTGCTTTTCAGGCAGCCGCACGCGAATCTTCCCGCAGTGGCTCTTTGCCTTCCGCAGATAAACCATCCGCGCGTAATCAATAGATTCTCCCTCAAATGATTCGGTTTTCCAAAAAAAATCGAAAAAAGTTTTAAAATCGATTTGACAAAACGAACAATTCGTATTATATTTTATTCGACAAACAAGAAGATTCGTTCGTTGAATTGATTCTTAAACCCTCAACATAGGAGATACGACTATGAAGACTTTCAACAAGACGCTCGCTATCGGCGCCGCACTCTTCGCGGCGGCAATCCTTGCTCCGGCGGCTTTCGCTCAGGGCCCTCACCACGG
Source organism: Lentisphaeria bacterium (assembly GCA_017963105.1). Lineage (GTDB taxonomy): Bacteria > Verrucomicrobiota > Lentisphaeria > Victivallales > UBA1829 > UBA1732. The sequence goes on along the minus strand of JAGCTY010000111.1, from coordinate 30,356 downwards.
TCCGCCTCCGCGTCCGAGCAACGGCATCCAGCTCGCGGCCGACATCGTGAATCTGGTCCGCGCGGTCATTGAGCCGCGTCCGGCCCCGGTTATCGTGACGCAGCCCCGCGAACGCATCGTCACGACCACGCCGGTTGTAACGACCACGCCGACCGTCGTCACGACCACGCCGGTTGTAACGACCACGCCGACCGTCGTCACGACCACGCCGGTTGTCACGACCACGCCGACCGTCGTCACGACCACGCCGACCGTCGTCACGACCACGCCGACGACTACGGTCGTGACGGAAACCGTGACCACGATTCCGGACTTCGACTACGGCTACTACTACGGCGAATACGTCCCGTACTACGACGGCTGGTTCTTCTACGCCGACACCTGGGTCTGGGGCGGGATCGGGGTGCGTCCCCCCGCACCGCCGAGATGGACGCCTCCGCCGCGCCGCATCGATCCCCCGCCGCGTACGGTCGTGGTCCGTCCGGATGCGCGTCCCCCCGCGCCTGTTGCGCACCGCGTGGAAACCCGCCGCGAACCTGCCCGCACGATCGTCGTCCGTCCGACGGAAAAGAAGAGCGGCGGCATTCCGGTCGCGCCCGGCCAGCACGGCGTCCCGCGCAAAGGCCGCTGAACGGAATCGTCTGCGGGATCGTCCGCGTCCGACGGCATTCCCGGCAGGTTAAGGGACGGTTCAACGCCCGCCCGGCTCCATTCGAGGGGCCGGGCTTTTTGATTCCGCATGGGGCGGACGCGGCCATGATGCGGTTTTTTGCAAGAAAAAAAGGAGAAAATCGGGGCGTTCTCTTGAAAAAAACGCCTTTCAAGGCTATTGTTATGTAGTATATCCTCATTTCACCAAAAACCAACATCAGAACAGGATGCAACAATGAGCTACTATCTGGGTCTTGACTCCAGCACGCAGGGCCTCAAAGCCGAGGTCATCGACACCGTCGCCGGCAAAGTCGTCGGCTCTTTCGCGGTCAACTTCAAGAACGATCTGCCGGAATACAAATCTCCGAGCGGATATCTCCCGAACGACGACGAAAGCGTCCGCTGCGCTGATCCGCGCATGTGGGTCGCCGCCATGGACATGCTGTTCGACCGCATGAAAAAGGCCGATTTCCCGATGGCGCAGATCGCCGGCATCTCCGGTTCCGGCCAGCAGCACGGCTCCGTCTATCTGAGCGCCCCGATCACCGACTGGGATCCCGCGCAGACCCTCGCCGACCAGCTCACCCCGATCCTCTCCCGCGCTGTCGCCCCGATCTGGATGGACAAGTCCACCGAGGCGGAATGCGCCTGGCTGACCGAACAGTTCGGCAACAGGATGCGCAGCGACACCGGCAGCCCGGCGATCGTCCGTTTCACCGGTCCGCAGATCCGCAAGTTCGCCACGAAGGAGCCGGAAGCCTGGGCGAAGACGAAGACCGTGCACCTCGTGAGCTCGTTCCTCTGCTCCGTGCTCTGCGGCCATGACTGCCCGATCGACTACGGCGACGGCGCGGGCATGAACCTGCTGAACCTCCACAAGCTCGTCTGGGATCCCGAAATCACGGCGGCCACCGCCCCCGACCTCATGAGCAAGCTCCCGCCCGTGAAGCCCTCGAACACCGTCGCGGGCAAGCTCTCCGCCTACTTCACGAAGTACGGCCTGACCGCGGGCATTCCGGTCGTGGTCTGGTCCGGCGACAATCCGTGCAGCCTGATCGGCGTCGGCGGCGGCTCCTTCGGCACCGCGGTCATCAGCCTCGGCACCAGCGACACCTTCTTCGCCACCATGCAGAACTTCGTGACCGATCCCGACGGATGCGGCCACGTGTTCGGCAACCCGGCGGGCGGCTTCATGAGCCTCATCTGCTTCACCAACGGCTCCTTTGCCCGCGAACATCTCCGCGACGAGCTCGGCGTGGACTGGAAATTCTTCGATGTCACCGCGTGCGCCGAGACGAAGCCCGGCAACGGCGGCAAGCTGATGCTTCCCTACTACGAAGCCGAAAACACGCCCGCCGTCCCCGCAGGCGTCGTCCGCAACTTCGACCCCGCTGCGGCGTCCAAGGCCGAGCAGATCCGCTGCCTCCTCGAATCCCAGGCGCTCACCATGCGCCGCCACTCCGCGTGGCAGGGCGACGGCAGCTTCAAGCGCATCCGCGTGACCGGCGGCGCCTCCAAGAGCGCCACGTTCCGCCAGATCCTCGCCGACGTCTTCCAGGCGAAGATCGAGACCGTCTCCATCGCGAACTCCGCGTCCCTCGGCGCCGCCATCCGCGCCGCCAACGGCATTGAGAATACGCCGTTCGAGGACCTCTACGCGATGTTCTGCGCCTCCGCATCCGTCATCGAGCCCGACGCCTCCCTGCGCGGCCTCTACGACGGCATGATGGCGGACTACGCCGCGCTCGAATCCAGCCGCGGCTGATTGCCACATTCAAATCCAAAAAAAGATGCACCGTTCGACCTCACGGCCGGACGGTGCATTCTTTTCGTGCCGGACTTAGCTTGTCAAACAAGTTGCCCGGTCACTTTGATTCGCTCCGCGATAAGCGAATCAATATCGTCGAAGGCATTCTGGAGGCGTTCGCAATGATAGATTTCGTACATGTCGTAGATAAAATCGGTCAGATCGAGCTCATCCCAGAACGCCAATATCTTATCCGCGCTTGTTTTTTTGTAGGCGGCGTACCGTTCGATCAGGTAAATAAAAAACTCACTTGACTTGCTCATTCGTCATTCTCCGCGGATATAGATGGACTGCCGGGGATCGCCCGACACCTTTTCATTCTCCCACATGTCGAATACAATGACCGGACTTAACGCATAGATTTCAAGCTCCGGCGTAATAAGCATCCGGTAGGTCTCCGACTTCAGAAAAGCGCGGATTGCATCGCGCTCGTCAAGCCCGTATTTTTCCGAGATCATCCGGGAGACATGCCGGTCATAATAATCAAGCATTCTGGCATCGGGCATCATGATACCACCTCGCTTTTCCGGAATACCAGGAAAGAAAGTGCCATGTCCGAGAGAAAAGCATACTGATCCGTCAGTTTCTGCGGAAGAAGTCTCCGGATTGCTTCGTCTTTCGTATACCTGCCGTCGGCATAATCGTCAATTACGGGGAGCGTCGAATCGTCTGCAACCGGACCGATGACCAGGTCATATTCTATGGGAACCGGCTGTTCTTTACGGTTGGCGACCACGAAATCAAGCCAGTCACCATCCGGCAAGTCGAATTTCAGAATTCTAAGTCCACATAGGACTGTTTCATCAAAGGAATAGCTACTAATAGTAGGTACACCGGCCTGCCGTCGTTTCGTCACGACTCCAGCCCACTTTTTTGCCTGTTCACGGCTGGATGTCGTATAGAAGCCGGCGCCGAAATCCAATGCGCGCAGTTTCTCCAGAATACGCGGTGTATTCACCTGGATATTGCTTCCGTGGTACAGAATCATTTCAGTGTCTTCCGGTTTGATTGTTCATTGTAACCGTTACTATAGCAGGAATTAAACGGATTTCAAGCCGGAATATGTTTTTTCCGTGCATTTTAGAAAACAGATATGGATAAAAACAACCGAACCGCAACTGTCAGCTTCTCTGCACGATGATCTCCTTCGCCCAGTCGAACAGCATCTTCGAGGCTTGGGCGAAATCGACGGGGGCATCGGCCTTCATGGCAAGATAAGCCTGAACGATTTCTTTGTCGGCGGCATCCGCATGCTGTAAAAGCTCGTCCAGACGGCTGCAATACATCCCGGTGCGCCGGAGCGTGGCTGCACGAATCGCAAAGGTTGCCGTCTTATACAGATTGCGAAGGATACCCTCATCCTCTTCGTAGAGCATGTTATGGACACAGGCATGGTAGACGCCGCATGCTCCGGTTCGGATCGCGAGGTTGATGTCTTCGGGGCCGACAAGGGAAAGGACTTCATCCAGTGTGCCGATAACGGGTTTCGTATCGCGGCAGAACTGGAACAGTTCCGACGGTTCCCAGTGCAGGAGTTCTTCTTTCCCGGACAGGAACCCGCAGACCAGCTCCCTGTGGTCGAGTGAATCCAGCATGGTGTCGTAGGCGGCAATATCCTCCGCCGTCAGCGCATCCAGGATCACGACCAGGTCGATGTCGCTGGATTCCGTCGCCTCGCCCCGGGCATAACTGCCCTGAAGCCCGGCAAACCACACGCGTTTCCCGAACGTTTCAAGCAATATCCTCGCAAAACGCCCCAGCCAGGGTTCGAGTTCGATCATAGGAATCTCCGGAATCTCCGGAGGATCACTCTTCGGAATCGGCTTCTTCCCCGGTCTGGTTTTCGACTTCGGGCTGAAGCGTCTCGACCATCTGCTCCAGCACCTCCAGGAAGATCTGCTGTTTCTTCTCGTCGATGTTCCGGAAGAAATGATCCATGTAGTCGGTGAAGTAGTTGTCATGGCGGCGTTTCAGCGCGATGCCCTGTTTCGTGAGGGAAATATGGATCGCGCGGCGGTCTTCGCTGGACTGCTCGCGCTGCACGATGCCGTCCTCCACGAGGGAGTCGATCGTCTGGGACACCGCGCCGGGGGTCAGCCCGAAGACTTCGGCGATGTCCTTCAGCATCGGCGGCTGGTCCATGTTGGCGAAAAGATAGCTGATGACGCGGATCTTGCCGAGCGTGATCTTCTTGTTGTTGAGCGTATTTCCGGGGGCGCCGAGCACGCGGAGGAGGTCGGTGATCTGAAAGAGGAGTTCCCAGGACATTTGCGGGGTGCGGCGGGAAGCGGGGGTGGCCGGCATATCGTTTATTCTCCTTACCATTTAAGGCGGGTGATTGTTTTAGTGTCAGAAATATGTTGATATTATACTATACAACATAAAAACGGAAAAGCAAGCCGAAAACCGGAAAAAAACGCTTTATATAGATAAATGCTCCGGAATGCCGCAGGCAGAACCGGACGGACCGTAAAAATCAGCCGCGTCCGAGCGAGTTTTCCCCGCCCGCGAACTGGTCCAGACCGTAGTCTGCGGCCGCCGAGGACTTCCAGCCGCGCTGCCGTGCCGCCTCGTACAGCAGGATAGTCGCCGCGGTCGCCACGTTCAGGGAATCCATCAGCCCGAGCATCGGGATCACGACCTTCTGGTCGGCGGAATCCATCCAGTACGGGGTCAGGCCGAACTGCTCCGCACCGACCACGATCGCCACGCCGTGCGCCATGTCCGCGTCCGTGAAGTTTTGTTTTGTGTGCGGCGTGGCGGCGAGCGTGCGGATGCCGAAGGAGCGAAGCCAGGCGAGGCACTCCTCGGAGGTGGCCTCTGCGAGCGGGACGGAGAAGATCGCGCCGGTGCTGGCGCGGATCACGTTCGGGTTGTAGAAGTCGGTCTGCTTGTTGCAGACGATCATGGCGGTGGCGCCGACGGCGTCCGCGCTGCGGAGCATGGAGCCGAGGTTGCCGGGCTTTTCGATGGTCTCCGCCACGAGGTATAGCCCGTCCTTCACCTTCGGGATGTCGGCGAGCGTCTTGCGTTTGACCTCGATGACGGCGATCAGGCCCTCGGGGCGGTCGCGGTAGGCGAGCTTGCGGAGGATGTCCTCGGTGCAGCGGTAGAGCGACGCGCCGTGCGAGGCGAGGGAATCCAGCAGCGCGTCCTCGTTTTCGCCGAGGAAGAGCTCGGGGCAGTAGAAGACCTCGTGGAACTTGAGGCCGATGGCGTCCGCGCGGAAGAGCTCGCGGTACCCCTCCAGCAGTGTCACGCCCTGCGCGTCGCGTTCCTTGCGTTCCCGCAGGGATGCGGCATATTTGACCTTCGGGTTCTTCAGGCTGGTGAGGAGTTCGTCGTGGCGCATGGCTACTTCCGGTCGGGAATGACGCTGGTGCGCTCAGGCTTTTTTGTCCGCGAGGAGCTTCCGGACGCCGGCGAGTTTCACGCAGACGCAGAAGAGTTCGATGGCGGTCTTCAGTTCGTCGAGCGGCGGATAGGTGGGCGCGATGCGGATGTTGCGGTCGAGCGGGTCATGGTGCAGCGGGAACGTCGATCCTGCCCCGGTCAGCTTGACGCCGGCATTTTTCGCGAGTTCGATGACCGCTTTCGCACAGCCGGGGATGGTGTCAAGCGCGATGAAATAGCCTCCCTTCGGACGCATCCAGGAGGCAAGCCCGGTGCCGCCGAGTTCACGTTCGAGCGTATCGAGCACGAGGTCGAATTTCGGGCGGAGTTCGCGCGCCAGGACGCGCATGTGTTCGCGGACGCCCTCGGCGCTCTTCAGATAACGCACGGTGCGGAGCTGGTTGAGCTTGTCCGGACCGATGGTCTGGATGCTCATGTGGTGCCGGAGCTCGGTGAAATTGCCGGGACCGGTGGCGAGCAGCGCCACGCCGGCGCCGGGGAACGTAATCTTCGAGGTGGAGAAGAAATAGTAGACGCGTTCCGGGTTGCCCGCGGCCTCGGCGCTCGCGAAGATGTCCTTCAGACGGCATTCCTCGTAAATGTGATGCACGCCGTAGGCGTTGTCCCAGAAGATGCGGAAATCGGGTGCGGCGGTGCGCATGGAGGCCAGGCGGTCGACGGTTTCGTCGGAGTAGCACACGCCCTGCGGATTCGAGTACAGCGGGACGCACCAGATGCCCTTCACGGCGTCGTCGGAACCGGCGATCTGTTCGACCATGTCCATGTCGGGGCCGTTCGCGGTCATCGGGACCGGGATCATTTCGATGCCGAGGTCCTCGCAGATGGCGAAATGGCGGTCGTAGCCGGGGCACGGGCAGAGGAATTTGACGGCGGGGAGGCGTCCCCAGGGGGTATGTCCGTGCGTGCCGAAGACCCAGTGGCGCACGATCGTGTCGTACATCATGTTCAGGCTGGAGTTGCCGCCGATCATGAGGCGGTCGCGCGGGATGCCGAGCAGCTCGGAGAAGAGTTTGCGGGCCTCGTGAATGCCTTCCAGGCAGCCGTAGTTGCGCGCGTCGATGCCCCCCTCGACCATGTAGCCGTCGAGGCGGTCCAGGATGCCGTTCGTCAGGTCGAGCTGGCTGCCGGAGGGTTTCCCGCGCGACATGTCGAGCTTGAGATTGCGGGCCTGATATCCGGCATACTGGCGTTCAAGGTCGGCCTGAATCTCCGCCAGGCGTTCCGCGGACTGTTCGGAATAGTTATCCATCTCTGGGACAGGGTCCTATGCTGAATTGATTGATTTTTAGACAAAACCTATTAATATACAGCATATTTCATAAAAAATCAAATCGTTTGCCGGAAAAAAAAGGATTTTCCGCCGCATTCGACGATGGAAAACCGTCCTGCAACCGTTCCATCGCATCTTTCCTGTTCCGTCGGGAACTGCGGTACTGCCAACGGCAAAACGCGAGTGGATGTCTATTTCTCCCGCGGGCGCCTCGCCGTTGCGGATTCTCCCGGTCCGTGCCGCTGCATCCTCCCCGACTATCCGCCCGGTTGCCATCGGACGCGGATCCCCCCTCGGGCGCTGCTCCCGGGAAAGCTGTCCGGGTCTGAACGGGAAACGGGAGACGCGTATCTGCAAAAAACGGCATAAGCAGTACATTCCGTTGCGGGCCGTCTCCCCCCCCTGCGCCGGAACCGTTCCGGGATCCCCGTCATCCCCCATGATGCGGATCCCGGCCCCTCAACTTCGGTCCGGTTGCAGACGGCGCACAAGAATCGGAATGTACAGCGGCATTTGACCGCCGCCGACGGAAGGGGTCCCCTCGTTTTTGAACCGCCGTCCGCCGTGCTTATGCCCGGGCCGGAACCCGTGGTGCGATTGCACCCGCGGAATCCTGCCCTGAAATCAAATATAACACGCTTCCGGCGCCGCTTCAATGCGGAAAACCGTGCGGAAGAGCATATTTCCCGGCGGAATCCCGCTTTTTCACGACATGGACAGGTTTGCTGTACAAGTTTCGCCGCGGGAGCTGTGCCGCGAAGACGGCCGCGACGAACGCGGGTGCAAGGGGCGGCGGCGATGTCTCCGGCGTCGGCTCCGGCGAGGTTGCCCCTGATGTCGCCGGCCTCCGGTTTCCGATGACGGTCACGAAAAAAGCCGCCGTTTTGAGGCGGCGGCTTCGAATGACGTTCGACTGCTTCGGGAACGATCAGGCGTTGATTTCGTCCTTCAGCGCGATGACGACGGAGCGCTTTTCACCGTCGCCGATGCTGTTGGTGGTCAGCCCGGAATCGCTTTCCAGCGTGATGTGGACGATTCTGCGGTCATGGGAGTTCATCGGGGGGAGGGTTTTCGGAGAGCCCCACTGGTGGACTTCCTTGGCGGCGTCGAGCGCCTGCTGGCGGAGGACTTCGTCGTGGGAGAACGACGGTCTGCGGCCGCCTTCGAAACGGTCCCCGCGGTCCCCGCGGAATTCCCTGCGGGAAGGACGTTCGCCGCGGTCCGTGCGGCGTTCGCCGCGTTCGGGACGCTCGCCGCGTTCGGGACGTTCTGAACGATCGGCACGCTCGGCACGGCGTTCGGCGCGGCGATCGCGGGACCCGTCCATGTCGATGTAAAGCTTCGGAAATTCCGAATCGGTCTTCTGCATGATGCGGTTCACGATGAGCTGGAGGTTCTCGAGCGTCTTGCCGTGGTGTCCGATCACGCGGCCCGGTTCGTCGGTGGAGACGTAGAGGTTCACGGAGCGGGGCTTGTTTTCCACGCGGACATTGGCGTCGACGCCGAGGAAATCAAGCATGTGCGCGAGGACGTTTCTGGCTTCCTCCATGGATTCCGGGGAGGCGGGTTTGACCGGCGGAGGCGTCTTGCGGGAACGCTCGCTGCGGGGGCGTTCCGGAGCATCCGCGCCGGCTTCGGGTTCCTGTTCGATTTCATCGAATCCGCCGTCGCCCGTTTCGGCGGAGGCGTTGTCCATCGGGACGACCCTGATTTCATCGGTCGTTACGGTTTCTTCTGCGGTTTCTGCTGCCGCACCTGCATTTTCCATGGCCTGGGTTTCGGCCGCGGTTTCTTCGAGTTCCATTGAATTCTCCGGGGTTGGGGCGGATTATGCCTTCTGCGGTTTACTGGTCTGACGCGCTTCGTCCCGCTTTGCGGCGAACTGCCCGTATTTCATTTGAAGGATGCTGAATATCTGACTGACCGTCCAGTAAAGCGTCAGGCCGGACGGAAGATTATAGAACATGAACAGCATGATGATCGGCATGAGCATCATCATCTTCTGCTGCGTCGAGTCGGCCGCGGAGGGCGTCATCTTCTGCTGCACCACCATGAGCACCGTCATGGCGATCACGAGCGGATGGAGTCCGACCTGGCCGATGAACGGCAGGGCGAAGGGGAGCGTCGGACCCACGAGGTCGGGCCGCGACAGGTCGGTACACCACAGGAACGGCACGTTGCGGAGTTCGACGGCGGAGTCCAGCGCGGAATAGAGCGCGATGAAGACGGGTATCTGCAGGAGGATCGGGAGGCAGCCGCCGACGGGGTTGACCTTTTCGACGCGGTACAGCTCCATCATCTTCTGGTTGAGCTCGGCCTTCTTGCGGGCTGTGTCGTCCGGGGTGTCCATCGGGGTTTCCTTGTACTTCTCCTGGAGCTCCTTGATCTTCGGCTGGAGCTTCTGCATCCGGCGCATGGAGCTGTTTGCCTTCTGCGTGACCGGCCAGAAGAGGATGCGGACGATGAGCGTGAGGAGGATGATCGCGACGCCGTAGGAGCCGCAGAGACTTTTCAGCCAGTTCAGCAGCATGACCATGGGGCGCGCGATGAACTCGAACCACGAATAGTACGAAATGTGCATCACGCCCATCACGGACGATCCGAGCGCGCGGATGCGAGCCATTTCCTTCGGGCCGCAGTAGGTCTTCAGAGTGAATTCCACGGGCACGCCCGGCGCGAACGTGACTGTGCCGAAATTCCCGGTCATGGACGGAACGGCGTAGAGGTCTTTTTCGTTGGTGCTGCCGGCCGGGAATTTCCAGATGCGCTCGCCGGATGCGGACGCGAAGGGCTTCTCGTCGTCGGCGAAGAGGAGCGAGGCGAAATACTTATTGGAGGAACCGACCCAGGCGACCGGGGAGTCGCAGGTCGTTTTCCTGTCGAATTTCTCCTGAGATTTGACCTGCGGATCGGCGGAATCGCACATGCCGCTGCCGACTTTGCAGAAGTCCACATTCAGGCGTTCGCTGTAGACCTTGTCTCCGGTCAGGTCCTTGACCTGCGGCAGGCCGGCGAGACGGACGCCGAGGCCGTCGACCGTGACCGCGGCGGACGTGGGATTGATCCAGGCGTAGTCGCAGACGACCATGTAGTTGTCTTCCGGCAGGGTGAACGTCTGGACGAGCTGCAGGCCGTTTGCGAACGTGCGGACGACCTCCGCGGAGAGCGGGCCCTTTTCATGGACTTCCAGGGAGACGGGGACGAGCGCGGAATCGGATTTCAGCTCGAACGTGCGGTATGCGCCATCGCGGAAAAGCTCGATGGCTTCGCCGGAATCCTTGAGCTTGTAACGGGGATCCAGCAGTTTGACGCTGGAGAGAGAGCCGGTCAGGCCGTCGATCGTCACGCGGAACAGGCTGTTTTCGAGGGAAAACGTCTTCGTTTCCTTCAGCGCAGGGATGCTTTCCGCGACCGTTCCCGCAGCGGGCTGGCTGGTCTGTCCGGCATTGGCGCCTGTGACGGCTGACTGGGTAGAAGCCTGTGAGGCGCCCGCATTCGCGTTCGTCTGCTGGACCGGAGCGTTCTGCCGGGTGGCTTCCAGCATTTTCCGGTATTCCTCGGCGCGTTTCGCCTGATATCTCGGCATGTAAAGCAGCCAGGCGCCCATCAGCAGGCAGCCGATCAGCACGATGATGACAGTGTCTTTGTCGAATTTGAAGTTCACTCGTTATTCCTTCCCGGAATGTTTTGGCGGGACGGGGTCATATCCGCCCCGGCACCAGGGATTGCATCTGAGGAGCCGCCACAGGCTCAGCGCCGTGCCGTGCAGGATTCCGTGAATCCGGACGGCTTCGATCGCATACTGGGAGCAGGTCGGCCTGAAGCGGCAGCACGGGGGAAACAGCGGGGAAATCCAGCGGCGGTACAGACGGATGGGAAAGATCGCCAGTTCGCGGACCGGATTTCCCTTTGGTCCGCCGCTGTTCACGGTGGCGCCGGCGGAAGAACTTTCCGTTTGAACGGCGGGGAGAACAGCTAGTTCTCGCGCCGGGTGTCTGTGTCCGCTGCTTGTTTTTCCCGGACCAGTCCGGCTTTTTTCAGCGTTCGGAGCAGGTGTTCCTGCACGTCCTGCTGTTTTGCGCCGAACATGGCGCGGCGCGGGATGACGACGATGCCGCATGGCAGGATGATCTCCTTGCACAGCCGGAATGATTCCGTGATCAGACGTCTCGCACGGTTCCGTACGACGGCCGAGCGGTGCAGCTTGCGGCTGCAGATGACGCCGTACCGGGTGATCCGGACCGGATTGTCCGGCCCCGCCGCCTGCACCAGGACCGTAAAAAACGGATCCCGCCAGGCTTTCCCGTGTTCCTTGAGCGCATCGAAATCCTTTCGGGTGCGGAGTTTTTCCTGCTTCCTCAGGCTGCTGCGCCCAATTTCCACGGCGTGTTCCTTTCTCAGATGACGGTCAGGCGTTTACGCCCTTTCGCTCTTCTTCTGGCAAGGACCTTGCGGCCGCCTTTGGTGGCCATTCTGGCACGGAATCCATATTTGCGGGCGCGTTTGATGACGGAAGGCTGATACGTTCTTTTCATGGTTTCACCTTGTTCCCGGAGCCGCGAATACGCGCTCCGGCTGTTCCTCTCAGGGGGTTACGGCTTGGGGTTTTTCGTTCGTTTTGTATATGGTGTAATCCATCTAATATAGCACGTCTGCGGCTCGATTTCAACCCGGATACCGCCTTTTTTGGTTTTTTTTCCGTTTTCTTCCGCTTTTTGTCTCTTTCCCGGTTGTTTTACAAAAAAAATATGCTATAGTATGTTTTCGGAACTCCCGGCGGACACGATGCCGGCGGATTCCCTCGCGCACGACCTGCACACATCCATTTTCAACCATATCAACCTCACAGGAATGCCTCCCGGCGTTCCGGAAAGTTCAAGTATGAAACACTTGTTCCTTCTTTTCGCGGCGGCCGCCGCACTCGTCTGCACGGCCTGTTCCACTCCGTCTGTCACCAACACGGCACGCAATTCCGTGGAGGAAATGCTGCTCAGCGCCGTCGTGGAACGCGGCATCTCCTCCATCGACTTCGAGGCATACGCCGGCAAGAAAGTCTTCATGGACTACTCGAACCTGGCTCCGCAGGTCGACAAGGAATTCCTGATGGCCTACATCGAACTGCATCTCGCACGCTTCGGCATCGTCGTGGCGAAGGATGCCGGCGAAGCCGACTACATCTTCAAGGCCACCAGCAGCGTGCTCGCCACCGACATGGACAAGTTCCTCCTCGGCATTCCGTCCCTCCCGATCCCGATCCCGTGGGCCAACCTCTCCATCGTGATCCCCGAAATCCCGATCCTGATGCGTATGCACCGCACCGCCTGGGGCCGTTTCTTCTTCAACATCGTCGATGCCAAGACCAACGAACCGGTCCAGATCGTCGACGGCGCGCGTGCCGAGTCCTCCTTCAACAACTGGGTGGTCTGCTTCATCCCGTTCAAGACGCACAGACTTCCGATCGGCGACGACAATCCGGGGAAGATTCACTTCCTCTGGTTCTGGGAAGACTGATCCCCTCCGGTTTCGATCCGATTCAGGCGTCCGGCTCACCATGGGCCGGGCGCTTTTTTCTGATAATCAGTTTCAATTCAAACAAAAAGCCGTCTGTAAAAAGACATATAGAGATGATGAATATTTTAAACTATTGTTCAGTTAAATTATCAACAGACAAAGAAATTTAAAAAAAACACTATTCTCATACACTATCGAACAGGTTTTGAGCGTTATTTGTTGTGCATGGCCTCGTTTCAGGTCAGGCATACCGGTTTCCCGCGCATGTCTTCCCGGGATTCCGGCATCTTCAGAACCATCGAAGACAAACCTGCTGCCCGAAAGTCAGAACGAACCATGCCGAAGCTTTCCGTCATCATTCCCGTCCAGAACGAAGAACCGACCCTGAGACAGTGCCTTGATTCCATCCTGTCCCAGTCGTTCCGGGACCTGGAGATCATCTGTGTGGACGACGCCTCCACCGACGCCTCCGCCGACATCCTGCAGGATTACGTCAACCGCGAGCCGCGCGTCCACGCCTCGGCCTTTCAGCGCCATCTCGGCACGGTCCTGGCCCGCAAACTGGCGCTCCTGGACGCCCAGGGCGAGTACATCATGTTCGCCGACGCCGACGACCGGCTGCTTCCCGGCGCTTGCGAAACGGCCGTGGAGCTGATCGGGAAAGCCAGATGCGACATCCTCCAGTTCCGCATCGAGGTCGAGGCCGAGCCGCAGAAGAACCTTGCGCTCGACAATTTCGTCCATTACCTCAATTCGCGCCCCATGGAGCTGCACACCCCGAACATCCTGTACGACTGCTTCGTGAACCACAGGTTCCCGCACAATCTCTGGAACAAGATCTACCGTGCGGACATCTGCCGGAAGGCGGTCAACGCCATGCCGGACATTCAGCTTCACCACTACACGGACCTTTACCTGTCGTTTTTCATCCTCTTTTTCGCGGAATCCTACCGGAGCGTCACCACGAAACCGTGCTACCGGTACCATTTCGGCGGCGGCGTCTCCACGAAGAAGCCCGACGCCGAACAGTTCAGGGACCTTTGCGAGGTCAGCAAGACGCTTCCGCTGATGGAGAAGTTCCTGCGCGACCACAACGCCTACGAGACGAACAGTTCCGTCCTCGAAGCCATCCGCAGCTCCTTCTGCCAGGACGTGGTCAACAAGCTTCTGACCATCCCGACCCTCACGCGCGAGATCTTCGCCACCGCGATGGAGTCCTGGGGCAGCGGCATCATATTCGATTTCCTCAGCGAGACCGGCATGTTCAAATACCCCTGCGAAAGCCGGCTCTCGCTCGTTTCCGACCTGATCGACCGTTTCAATGCCGATCAGAGGACGATCGCGAAACTTCAGTCCGACCTGGACACCGCCCAGTCGAAAATGCGCAAGATGTCCCCGCGCAGTTCGCAGGTGCTGCGTTCCCCGGCACGGGCCACCTCGCGCCTCGGGCATCCGTCGCCCGTTTCGTCGACGATCAAACCGGAGGTCTCGGTCACTCCGCAGAGAGTGCAGTTCCGGTTCGTCCAGAAATTGCCGAAGATCTGAGGCGGCGGCCGAAGGCTTCGACGGAAAAGACCTGTTCACGGGGCGGCGATTCGGTTCACCGCTCCGTTTTTTTGCGGAATGGTTTCTTCTGTTTCCTTGTCCGTTGGGATTTGCGTCAAATGAAGTTCAGCGTGGGGGAAACAAGAAAGATTTCGTTTTTGTGTTTGATATTTCGGGATTTGCATGATATATTACGCGAATGGAATTATTGCGGACGCGCCCGAAATAGCGTCCCCATTTTCTGAAATTTCAAGCCCAAAACAACCATAACATAAGCTCAAAAACATAAAAACAAACTCGAAAGGAATCCGAACCATGGCAAGTATCAGTGTCCGCAACGGGACAAGTACCGGGATTACATTGAACCACAATGATTACATGACTGTCGCCTCCGGCGGCACGGCGATCGACACCACGGTCAAATACGCCGGCTATATCTTCGTTTCCGCCGGCGGCGTGGCGGAAAGTACCACGGTCAGTACCGGCGGCACGATGGACATCCTGGAGGAAGGCACGGCGAACAGCACCACGGTCAATATCGGCGGAAGGATCGACGTCTCCTCCGGTGGCATGGCGAACAGCACCACGGTCAATTCCGGCGGCAGTATGGTCGTGTATTCCGGCGGCACGGCCACGGAGATCCGGGAAAACGGCGGCTACGTGGCGAATCGCGACGGCGCGAACGCGACCTTCGTTTCGAACACGATCGAGAATCTGTTGTTTTCCGATATCGACGTCACCCTGCATCCCGTCACGACCGCGTATAACGCTCTGGGCAAATACAATGGCCACCTTTTTGTTTTTGGAGGGAAAGCGATCCATACTACCGTTTCCCTCAATGCCACAATTTTTGTTATGAGCGGTGGCATAGCGACCGAAACCTCGGTCAACTCCGACGGCTTTCTGGAAGTCGACTCCGGCTGCACGGCGAACAGCACCACGGTCAACGATGGCGGAGGGTTCAGCGTCGCCTCCGGCGGCACGGCGAACAGCACCACGGTCAACGACGGCGGATCGATGACTGTCCGGGGCACGGCGAACAGCACTACGATCGTATCCGGCGGCAAGCTGGATATTGGTGTCGGCGGTGTGATGAAAAACACTGTCGTCAGTTCCGGTGCTTATTTTATCCTCTACAACAAGGACTCCATCGCTTCCAACACCACGGTCTGCGAATGCGGCACTTTGCGCGTTTCCAATAATGCCACTGTGGATGTCGCCACGCTCAACGCCGGAACCATGACCATCGCTTGGAACGGCACTGCGAAGGGGGTCATTGTCAACTCCGATGGAAACCTGACTGTCTTCGAAAGCGGTGTGGCAAACGGCGCCACGGTCAGTTCCGGCGGCAGCCTTTGCGTCAGCGCCGGCGGTACGGCGCAGGATACCCGGGTCAACGGCGGCATCATGTGGATCAAGTCCGACGGAACGGCGAACGGCACACTGGTCAATGACGGCGGATTGCTTCATGCCGGAAGAGGGACCCTGAACAATACGACCGTGTATTCCGGCGGCACCGCCATCGTCAGCGGCAATGTCGGCTATCAGGAGTTTGTCGTCAACGGCGGCGAACTCCAGGTCATAGAAGGCGGCGTGATGGGCCAGGGCTTCGAGCTTACCGTGATGAGCCGCGGCAGGCTCATCGTCAGGACCGAGGGCATAGTCGATGGTGCGATCATCAAGGAAAGCGCTGTTGTCACGGTCGGAAACGGCGGCATACTCGCGTCCGCCGGCGTCTCGGCAGCGAAAGTCACGGTTTACGCTGGCGGGTGCCTCGACGGCGTGTTCCTGAATTCCGGCAGCATCCTGGACGTGTCAGGCGGCGGCTCGTTCGTCGAGGATGTCTGCGTGAGCTCCGGCGCGGTCCTCACGGGTGTCCTGCATGATCCGAACGTCATCGACCTTACGTTCTCCGGCGGCACGCTCGACCTCAATATCGCGAAGTCTTCCGAGAATGACGGCTTCCTCGTCGAAGGCGGGGCGTACTCCCAGTTCAAGACCGACACGTATTCCTGCACGCTCACGGTCGCCAACAAGCAGCTGAACGGCACATACAAACTCATCGCGAATGCGATTGGCTTCAATACGACCGTCACGGTGAAGTTCGGCAACAACGAACTCGGCACGCTCACGGTCAACGGCGGCCCCACGGACGTCGGCAACATCACGTGCGACCTGAAGCTGGACGACGGCGACCTCGTGGTCACTGTGACCGGCGGCGCGATCCCGGATCCGATCGTCTCCGGCATCACCCTGATCGACGAACGGAGGGACATCACCAGCGGCATGTCCGCGATCGACGTGAAGGTCTCCGCCGGCGGCATCCTCAACGTCTTTTCCAAAGGCACCGCGAGCAACACCACGGTCTATGACGGCGGCGAGTTCAACGTACACTCCAAAGGCGATCTGAGGGGTGCGACCATTTCTTCCGGCGGCACGGCGACGATCTACGACGACGTCATGGCTGCCGGCGTGATCGTGGACGGCGGCGTGTACGTGATCGAAAGCGACGGCTGGGCGTACCGGACATCCGGCGGAAAACTTGTCTCCAGCAACACCATCGTGAAGAACGGCGGCACGGTCATCGTGAGCGGCGGCGGCCACTGTGGCGGCGTGTTTGTCTCCGACGGCGGCCATATCATCGTCGAAAGCGACGGCAATCTCGGATCCGCCTTTATCACCTCAGGCGACGTCACGGTGAAGGACGGCGTGGAGTCCGCGGGGGCGTCCCTGCTGGACGGCGGCGTTATGGTCGTGCAATCCGGCGGAAGCGGAGGGTGCATCGTCAGCTCGGGCGGCATCGTGAAAGTGGAATCCGGCGGCTATCTGAGGGCGCTTACGGTCAGCACGGGCGGCGTCGTCACGGGCGTCCTGCACGATATCTATACGGTTTTCAGAATGTACGGCGGCACGCTCGACCTCGACATCTCGAACGCCGCCCCGGGCGGCGAATACCTGATGGATGACGACGCGAACTTCGATCCGAATGAGGATTTCAATTGCACACTCACGGTCGACGGCAGCCAGGCGAACGGCACGTACAACCTCATGGAATACGCCTACGGGTTCGACACGCAGGTCATCACCGCCGAAAACCCGCTCACGGTGAAGAGCGCCTCCGGCGCCACGCTCGGCACGCTCACGGTCGGCCAGACCGCGGAGATCGGCGGCGTGACCTACACGCTGAACCTGAGCAACGACCACCATCTTACCGTCACGGTCTCGGGAGGCACGCCGCCGCCCACGCCGCCGCCCACGCCCGGGGACAAGTCGTTCTTCGCTGGCGATTTCAACGGCGACCTCTTCGACACGCTCGCGGTGCAGTCCGGCAGCACGGTCACGATCTACCAGAACGGCGAGGCGTGGGGCCTCGGCGTCACGCTCGATACAGGCTGGAGCGTCGTCGGCACGGGCGATTTCAACGGCGACAACCTCGACGACTTCCTGCGCGTGAACACGGAAGGCTATGTGGTCGGGGAGATGTCGAACGGAAACGGCACGTTCACGCCGCAGGTCCTGAACCTGAAGAACGCCGGCTGGGACATCCTCGGCACCGGCAATTTCGACGGCGTCGGCCCGGACGACGTGCTGATCGCGAATCCGACTGCCGCATCCGATACGGTCGGGTTGCTCGGCTACTGGAAGGGCGGCACCGAATGGACGCTCATCAATGGATATTCGCCCGAGTGGACCATGGTTTCGACCGGCGACTTCAACGGCGACGGCAAGTGCGATATGCTCTGGAAAAACCAGTTTGTCGGCGAAGGCGGCCTGACCTACAACGCCTATTGTACTTGGATCGTGGAAGACCCGGTCGACTGGCGCATGGTCAGCGTGGCGAATCCCGATGAATGGAATTTCCTGTGCTCGGGCGACTTCGATGGCAACGGCTCGCACGACATCGCGATGATCAACAATGTCGGCGTGGTCGGGATATGGGGCGTCACGGACGGCTATTTGAGCTCGTGGTCGATCCTCAGCGCCGTCACCAGCGAGTGGACGCTCGCGGGCGTGGCGGATTTCAACGCCGACGGCACGGACGACATCGCCTGGAGCAATACCGACACCGGCCTCACCGGCTACTGGCAGATCAACAACAAGGAACTCACCACCTGGGCGAACATCGCCTCACTGTAAACAGTGCTGATATAGTGCGCGGCTCCGCTCGCGCACGATGGCCTCCGTGATTGTAAAAGATCGCGGGGGCTGTTCTTTTAACAGGACGTATCATCGTTTTGCACAAGGAAACACTCAGCTGTTCGCACCTCGCGGTCCCCGGACCTTTCCGGACACTGCCGCAGCACAGCTTGCTGTGTGCGCAAGCGAAGCTGAGCGCACTGCCGCAGCACAGCTTGCTGTGTGCGCAAGCGAAGCTGAGCGCACTGCCGCAGCACAGCTTGCTGTGTGCGCAAGCGAAGCTGAGCGCACTGCCGCAGTGGAGGGCTTGCCCTCCTCAGAGATCGGGATCGCGGTTCGAACGGAGCGCCTTGATGCGGCCGCGTGCGGCTTTATCCTTCAGACGGCGCTCCTTCGAAGCTTTGGTTGGCTTCGTGGGACGGCGCTTGCGGGGCGTCGGCAATGCGGCCAGTGCGAGCTCGCGGATGCGTTCGCGGGCGCGTTCGCGGTTTCGGGCGAGACTCCGGCTGGTGCGCTCCATGACGACGAGGAGGTCGCCCTGCATGTACGGCGCGGCGAGGACGCGGAGCCGTTCCTTCTGGGCATCGGTCAGGAGGGCGGTCGCTGCGACGTTCCACTGCAGCCGAACGCCGTTTTCGGTCTTGTTCTGATGCTGGCCGCCCGGTCCGCTCGAGGGGCGGACATACTCTTCCTCGAACTCATCTTCGGGAATGGCAAAGGGATTGAATGCGGGCATAAAACCAGGCTCCTCGGATCAGGACAATTCCCGGTTCGGGCTTCCTGCTCAAACCGGGGTACACTCTTTCATTCGGAAAATCAGGACTTCGTTTCGGTTTCCGGCGTTTCGGCATCCGCTGCTTCCGGCGTCGTCCGCGGCTGCGGGGCTGCTTCCGGTTTCCGCGCCGGGGCGGTTTCTCCGTTCAGCAGGGCGGCCACGAAGTCAATGAAAAGCCCGGCGTGTACAGGCTCGTCCTTGTCTTCCGGGGAATAGGAAATGCGGACCTTGACGAGCTTGCCCTTGTAGAGCGCGAGGTACAGCACGGAGTCCATCGGCGTGGAGCCGTTCCGGATCCGGTAGTGTGCCTCGAATCCGTCGGCTGGCGCCTTCCGTTCGGGGGCGTCGAGGTGCTCGACCGTGATTTTCGGGTTCTGGGCGGGGAGGTCCAGGATTCCCTGGTCGGTCTCCCGGCAGTGCTTGTCGAAGGCGTCGCGGCGGACCGGTTTCGCGCCGGTGTCCAGCGAGTAGATGTAGACGTCGGCGCAGGCGCCCGATTCGTTTTCGTAGCGGACCACCGTGCCGAATACCGGATTCTCGTTCTTGCGGACGCGCACTTTCTGGAAGGTGTCGACCTGGGCGGGGAAGACCAGCAGGGTGTCCTTGTCGACGAACGCCTCCATGGCGGGACGGCGGAAAATGTCCTGCGCCGCCGCGGGCGGAACGCCGCGGAGGCAGAGGAATAATCCGGCCAGGCCGAAGAGAAGGATCCGGGAAAAACGCGTCATGACGGAATCCGAAGCTCCTTTTTCCAGAATGCGACCTGCGAGGCGACCTGCTTGAAGCCGGTGGCGCCATAGACGTCGCGCCCCTCGACGGCATGTGTCGGGGAGAAGAGTTTCAGCATGGAGGCGTCGGCCTCAGGGAAGACGCTCTTCATCTCCTTCAGCGTGAGCTCGTTCAGAAGTTTGTTGCGGTCGGCGGCGAACTTGACTAGCGCGCCGACCTTATGGTGCGCGAAGCGGAACGGCACGCCCTTGCGGACGAGCGCCTCGGCCAGGTCGGTGGCCATGAGCCCGGGGTCGGACGCCGCTTTCAGCATCGCATCCTTGTTGACCTTCATCGAGTCGATCATGGCGGGGTAGACGCTGAGGATGGCGTGGACGGTGTCGATGGCGTCGAAAAGCGGCTCCTTGTCCTCCTGCAGGTCGCGGTTGTAGGTCAGCGGGAGGCCCTTGCAGATGGTGAGGAGCGCGGTCAGGTCGCCGTAGATGCGGCCGGTCTTGCCGCGGGATAGCTCGGCGATGTCGGGATTCTTCTTCTGCGGCATCAGGCTGGATCCCGTGCAGAAGGCGTCGCCGAACGTGACGAACGAAAATTCCTGCGACATCCAGAGGATCAGGTCCTCGGAGAGGCGCGAGACGTGCATCGCGAAAATGGAAAGGGCGGCGAGGAGTTCGCAGGCGAAATCGCGGTCGGCCACGGCGTCCATGCTGTTCCGTGTCATCTTCGGGAATTTCAGGCGTTTGCGGACGAACTCGCGGTCGATGGGGAGCGTGGTCCCGGCGATTGCGCCGGAGCCGAGCGGCATCACGTTGATGCGTTTGCGGGCGTCGGCGAGGCGGGCGGCGTCGCGGGCGAACATTTCGACGTAGGCGAGCAGGTGGTGAGCCAGCAGGACGGGCTGGGCGTGCTGCATGTGCGTGAAGCCGGGCATGACGGTGCGCTTGTGTTCGTCGGCCTTCTTCACCAGCGCGATCTGAAGCGCGCGGATTTCCTTCGTCAGGTCGTCGATCTCGTCGCGCAGATACAGGCGGATGTCGAGCGCGATCTGGTCGTTGCGGCTGCGGGCGGTGTGAACGCGCGCGCCTTCGGGGCCGAGCGCCTCGGTCAGCGCCGTCTCGATGTGCATGTGGATGTCTTCCAGCTCGACCTTGAACTCCATTTTGCCTTCGGCGATCCTGCGTCTCAGGACGGCGAGCTTGCGGCAGATGGCATCGGCGGATTCCTTCGGGATGATCCCGGCGGCGCCGAGCATGGCGGCGTGGGCCATGCTGCCGGCGATATCGTGTTTGTAGAGGCGTTTATCGTAGGAAATGGACTGCGTGAAGTCCTGTACGCTGCGTTGTGTTTGTTCGGCGAATCTGCCGCCCCAGAGAGCCATGCTGTACCTCGAAATGTCTTTGGATTGAAAAATACTGTTCCTAAGAATATAGCACAAGATTCGAATTCATCAAAGCGCATTTCCCATTTTTCCTCGTTTTTCCCCTTTTTTTATGGCTCCGGCGCGTTTCGTGCGCCTTTTCTTCGTTTAGGACTTGACAAATCGCGGTTTTACGGATATTTTAATGCTGAAACAGCAACCACCCCGAACGCACCGAAAGATTTCATAATGAATACCATTCTGCCGATCCTGCAATTCGCCGCCGGAGCCCGTGTCTCCGACCTCTTCCTTTCCGCCGGGAAAAAGCCGAACGCGCGCATCAGGGGCGTGGTCGCCCCCCTCGGGACGTTCGGTGCGGTCTCCGCGGAGTCCATGGATGCGTTCCGGCGGACGGTCATCGACGAACGCGGCGAGGCGGCATACGCGGAATCCGGGGCGGTCGACGCCTCGTGGCGGCTTCCGGACGGCAGCCGTATCCGCGTGAACTTCTTCCGGGCCATCTGCGGTCCGTCGGCGGCGGTGCGCCCGATCCTGAACGGCGATGACATCATGACGGCGGACCTGAACCTGCCCGCGCTGCTCGACACGCTCGCCGAGGCTCCGCGCGGACTGGTCCTGGTGGCCGGCACGACCGGCTGCGGCAAGTCCACCACGCTCGCCGCCATGATCAACCACATCAACCGCACGATGCCCAGGCACATCCTCACGCTGGAAGACCCGATCGAATTCGTCTACTCCGACCGCATGTCCGTGGTTTCCCAGCGGGAGATCGACACCCATCGCGAGGGCGGGTTCTCCTCCGCGCTCCGCAGCGCCCTCCGCGAGAACCCGGACGTGATCGTGATCGGGGAAATGCGCGACCCGGAGACCATCGCCACGGCCATCAACGCCGCGCTCACCGGACACCTCGTCATCAGCACGGTCCATACGTCCGGCTCGGTGCAGGCGGTCGAACGCATCGTGAACATGTTCCCGGAGGAGGGGCGCGAGCAGACCGCGACCGACCTCGGGGCGGCGCTGAACGGCATCATATCGCAGCGGCTGATCCCGTCCATGGGGGGCGGCTCCATGATCCCCGCGGTCGAGATCCTGCTCGGCACCGCGCTGGTCCGCAAGCTCGTCGCCGGGCGCGACTACAGATCGCTGGACGATGCGCTCCGCAGCAACATCGAACAGGGTATGATCCCGTTCAACCGATCCGTCTTCCGTCTGTACCAGACCGGGAAGATCACGCTGGACGACGCCCGGCTCGCGGCGGACAACCGCGACGAATTCGATCTGCTCGTGCGCGGCATGGAGAGCGGCGTCGACGCGTTCCGAAGCTACTACGGCTCGAAGCTCGAGGGCGCGACCGACGACACCGTGGTCGACATGCGGACCCTCTTCCTGGCCTCGCTCCAGGTGAAGGCCAGCGACCTCATCCTGTCCACGGGCGTGCGTCCCACGCTCCGCATCAACGGCGAACTGCGCGAGCTCAACATGCCGGTGCTGGACAACGACGACGTGCGGCGGCTGCTCTTCAGCGTGATCAACCAGCGGCAGCGCGTCGAGCTGGAGGAAAACCGCGAGCTCGACTTCGCGCTGTCCGTCGACTTCGGCAAGGAACTGAACATCCCGAACTCCCGCTTCCGCGTGAACGCTTTCTTCCAGCGCGGCACGCTCGGCATGGTCGCCCGCGTCGTGAACGTGAAGATCCCGACCCCCGCCCAGCTCGGCCTCCCCGAGGTCGTTTCCGGGCTCTGCTCGAAGCGCCAGGGGCTTATCCTCATGACCGGCCCGACCGGAAGCGGAAAGTCCACCACGCTCGCCTCGCTCCTCGACGTCATCAACCGGACACGCAACGCCCACATCATCACGATCGAGGACCCGATCGAGTACGTGCACCGCAACATCAATTCGATCATCGAGCAGCGCGAACTCCACGCCGATACGCACAGCTTCGCCGCCGCACTCAAATACGCCCTCCGCGAGGCCCCGGACGTCATCATGGTCGGCGAAATGCGCGACACCGAGACCATCTCCGCCGCGCTCACCGCCGCCGAAACCGGGCACCTCGTCTTCGCCACCATCCACACGAACAGCGCCCCGCAGACCGTGGACCGCATCGTCGACTCGTTCCCGATGTACCAGCAGAACCAGATCCGGCTTCAGCTCGCGAGCACGCTGCTGGCCGTGATCTCGCAGCGCCTCATCCAGAGCATCGACGGGTCAAGCCGCCTCGCCGCGTTTGAGATCATGATCGGCACGCCGCCCGTGCAGGCGCTCATCCGCGAGGGCAAGACGCATCAGCTCCAGACCGTGATCGAGACCAGTCTGAAGGACGGCATGTGCACGCTCCAGCGGTCCATGGAGGACCTCTGCGCCGACGGCCTGATCTCGCAGGACGAGGTCAAACGGTTCGCCGCCGACTACAAGCAGATCAACCCCCACTGAGCAAAAACAGAGAGACACAGTCAGCCCTCAGTGTGTTATTCGGAGAAGGGGGCGAATCGGCCTTTCTTTCGGAAGAATCAGCTCAGGATCGCGATATTCTGCCAGGATGCGAGCGTCTTGTCTTCGATCCGCCAGTATCCGGCGAGATTCGTGGAGTTGCTGCACCAGGCGATGTCGTCCGTGCCGTCGCCGTCGAAATCGCCGACGCCCGCGAGCGTCCATTCGGATGTGTCGCTGAGGATGGACCAGGAACTGAGGTAACCGTCGTTCACGCCCCAGATGCCCACGACGCCGACGTCGTTGATCATGGCGATGTCGTTCGCGCCGTCGCCGTCGAAATCGCCCGCGCAGAGGAAATTCCATTCGTCGGGGTTCGCAACGCTGACCATGCGCCAGTCGACCGGGTCTTCCACGATCCAGGTACAATAGGCGTTGTAGGTCAGGTCGCCCGCGCCGACGAATGTGTTGCGCCACAGCATGTCGCACTTGCCGTCGCCGTTGAAGTCGCCTGTCGCGACCATCTCCCATTCGGGCGAATATCCGTTGATGAGCGTCCAGGTCACGCCGCTTTCCCAATAGCCGAGCAGCCCGACGGTGTCGGACGCCCCCGTGGGGTTCGCGACCAGCACGTCGCCGGCCCCGTTCCCGTTGAAGTCGCCCGTGCCGAGGATCCGCCATCCGGCTTCCTTTTTGTTCAGGACCTGCGGCACGAATGTGCCGTCTGTCTGCGTCATTTCGCCGACCACGTAGCCTTCCGCGTTCATGCGGAGGAAATCGTCATGACCGTCGGCGTTGAAATCGCCCGCGGCGAGGACATTCCAGCCGCTTTCGAGCGAGAGGCCGTCGCCCCAGACCGAGCCGTCCGCATAAATCGTGACTTTGCCGTCGGCCTGTTTCGCCAGCATGGCCCGCGCGCCGCCCGCGAAACACCCGGTCAGGAACGGCGGGACCACGACGGGTTCCGGGATTGCACCGACCGTGACGGACAGGACATCGTCTCCGCTCAGCGTCAGCGTGTACTGCGCATCCCCGATCACGAGCGGAGCCTCGACCGTGAGCGTGCCAAGGGCCTCGCCGAGTTCGTCCACGACCGAAATCGTCCGGTTGAACCCGGCGGCTCCGCCGGCGAGCGCGTAGCTTCCGTGCTCCTGCGAACCATTGACCGTGAGCGTGCAGGCCGGTGAACCGTGCACGAGGGAAAGATCGTTGACGCAGGCGTCCGAACCGGGCGCGATCGACGAAATATCGAAGTCGAGGACGGCGCTTCCGTAGACGTTTACGGACGCGCCTTCGGCGAACGTCATCTGCCCGGTCAGCCTGCCGCCGGACGAGACGACGAGCCAGCCGCCGGATTGAACCTCGGCATGATCGAGCGTACCGCCGGACAGGACCGTCGTCCAGCCGTTGACCTCAATGCCGGAGACTGTGCCGCCGGAAGAAACCGTGAGGAAGCCGTCGGACATGACCTCGACGTCGGTCGCGGCGCCGCCGGACAGGACGGCGTTCCCGCCCGCGAGGACGCTGACGTCCTGTACGTTTCCGCCGGAAACCAGGAGCCGTCCGCCGTCCGAAACGGTGATATCCGAGGCGGAGCCGCCCGTGAAAACCGTCGCGGTCCCGTTCAGGTTGACCTTTTCGACTCTGCCGCCGGAGGAGACGGCGAGCCGTCCGGTCTCCGCGAGCGTGAGGAAGACGCCGGACCCGCCGTCCAGGATTTCGAAGAAGCCGCCGGACGCGGCGTTCGCGATGTACGCCATCCCGCCGGAGGAAACGGTCATGGACCCGCCGCTGTTCGCGACGAGGGACGCCCTGCCGGAGGGGCCCACGGTCACGGAGCCGCCGCTGCGGATATTATTCACGTTGGCGCTGCCGCCGGAGGAGACCAGGATGCGGCCGCCGCCGAGGACGGTCGTGCTGTTCGCCACGCCGCCGCAGACATCGAGGAACCCGGATTCGGCGACCTGCGTCACGACCATCTTCCCCCCGGAGAAGATGCTCGCGGACCCGCCGGAAAGCACGGACGCGTCGCTCGC
Organism: Lentisphaeria bacterium; assembly: GCA_017963105.1. Lineage (GTDB taxonomy): Bacteria > Verrucomicrobiota > Lentisphaeria > Victivallales > UBA1829 > UBA1732. The sequence goes on along the minus strand of JAGCTY010000111.1, from coordinate 4,676 downwards.
CGTGCCGAAAACTTCCAGCCCGTCGCCGGAATTCACGACGAGACCGGAACTTGTGATGCCGCTGGAGATGATGACGGTTGCCATGGTCGGGACCTTTCTCTGGATTCGGTTGGATGGGCGGGCCGATGCTGTCCAATCAGGTTCAGGTGAGTTTCAGCAGGGCGGAGAATGCGCCGTCGTGCGTGTCGGACGGGAAGAGTGTCTGTTCGCGGACGAGCCTGAGTGCCGGGTATTCGGAGAGAAGCAGGCGCACGCGTCCGAGGTTTTCCTCGGATTCGAGGCTGCATGTGGAATAAAGAAGCGTGCCGCCGGGTCGGAGAAGGGAAACCGCGCTCTTCAGAATCGCATGCTGGAGGACGGTCAGCTCGGAGAGGCGTGTTTTCGAGAAGCGCCACGGGACGTCGGGACGGCGGCGGATTACGCCGGTGTTCGAGCACGGGACGTCGGCGAGGATGAAATCGAAGGATTGCGGCGGGAACGGGAGCTCCCGGGCGTCGGCGGCGACGGTCTTCGCCTTCACCCCGGCACGGCGGAGGTTGATGTTCATCGTGGAGACGCGCCTCCCGGACCGGTCGGCGGCGGTGATCTTCGCCCCGGGCGCGGCGAGCTCGGAGAGCATGATGGTCTTGCCGCCGGGCGCGGCGCAGAGGTCGAGGATGGCCCCGGACGGCCTGGATTCCAGCAGGCAGAGCCCCATGGACGTGGCCGGGTCCTGCACGTAGACGGAGCCGTCCTGGAGCAGGGGATTGTCGAAAAGCCCGGCGGTGTTTTTCAGCGTGAAGAACCGGAAGTTGCCCGTGTCGAAATCGGGGTCGAACGGTTCCGGGCCGAAGTCCGCCAGCAGGGAGACGTCCGCGCCCGGCCGGAGCCGCACCGAAATGGGAGGGTTGGAGGCGAACTGGCCGAGGATGGCGGCCGCGCGTTCCGGTCCGTACGCTTCGGTCCAGCGTTCCTGAAGAAGCGGCGGGCAGTCGGCCGGGATATGCGCACGGTCGATGGATTCGTCGCGGATGTATGCGCGCAGAATGGCGTTCACGAACGCGCCGCCGCCGGGCCCGCGGAACCGCTTGGCCGTGTCGACGGCGATGTTGACGGCGGACTGCCAGGGAAGCCCGGTCTGGAAGAAGACCTGTGCGGCGGCGAGGGAGATCAGAAGACGCATCTGCTGATTGACCTTCCCCCTCCTGGCGTGCTTGATGAGCAGGGAATCCAGAAAATACTTGTGGCGGAAATACTCGAACAGAAGCGACACGACGGCGGCTTTCGCGGGGAAATCCCCGGCACGGAGGTCGTCCAGGCAGTCGTCGAGGGAAACGCCGTCATTTTCCCAGGCGGTCAGGGCGGAGAGCGCGTGTTCCAGGATGCCCTCGGAAATGCGGGATGTCTTCAACGGTTGTGCCTTTCTTTCGAGTTTGCTGTGAAATGAAGTATGCGGAGCCGTATGCCCGCATCCAAACATAATATAGCATGAGACGGCGGAAATGCAACCGGGAGAGAGAAAATGATGCGGAATCCGTCCGCGCTTCTTCCGCGGGCGGCTCCGTTCAGAATTCGACCGGGTCGTCGGTCGCGGGAGTCATGCCGGACGGGACGCCGAACGGTGCGTCGATCGTTTCGGACGGGCCGGGGAGGATGTTGCCCGGTCTTTTCACGACGGATGTTTTGCCGGATAACCGGCGGAAGACGGGTTCCAGGTCTTCCGATGACACGGTGTCGCCGGACAGTGCTCCCTGCCAGTCCGGAAGACGCGGCCCGTAGAGTTTCGCAAGCCAGGAGCCTTCCGGCAGGGACTGGAACGCCGTCCGAACCGTGCCGAACTGGGTAAGGATGCGGTCCGGAATACGCCCGTTTTCCAGCATTTCCGGGTCAAGGTCGTACAGGGAGCGGACCAGGCGGCCAAGATGCACCCGGAACTCCTGTTCCGCTGAAAAATAAACGTCCGGCGGATTCGGGTCGAGGCGGGAAAGGACGGCTAGGCAGTACGCGTCGGCGGCCGGAGGGGTCGTCCCCGCGAGAGACGCGGCGGACCGGAGATGGTCGCCCATGTCGGCCGCGGAGGCAACCGCTGACGGTTCGGCGTCCAGCATCTGACAGATGCCGGAAACCCAGGCGGCGGCATAGCGGGTTTCGAGCGGATAGTCGTAATCGGCGAACGCGAGTTCGGCGTCCATGATCGGGGAATCGTAGAAGGAACCGCTCAGGAACGGGAAGGATTCGGCGGGCAGGTCGCCGTAGATGGCTTTCAGGGACGGCGCGGCGTCCAGCAGGGATCTCTGGTCCACGAAGCGCGGCAGGAATACCAGGAAGCACAGCCCGCACATCAGGAAAAGCAGAATCAGGAGAAGCGTGACGTGCGAGGCGCGGAAGGAATGCTTCTTTGCCGGATCGACGCGTCCGGCGGGGACGCTGAAGACTTTGCGCGGGGGGGGCTGCGCCTCGGGCGCGGATTCCGTCGGGGAAACGGGCGGCGGAGCCGCGGGCCGCATGATGGCGCGAAGCGCGTCGTTGATGCGCGCGGCGACCTGTTTGTACGAGGGGCGTGCGGCCGGGGCGCGGTTCATCATGTCCAGGATCACGGAGGACAGCGCGGGCGTGATGTCCGGGCGGATGAACTCGGGTGGAACGGGATCGCGCGTGGTCCGCATGTCGACGAGCTCCCGCGTGTCGTCCGAACGGAAGGGCGGTTCGCCCGCGAGCAGGTGGTAGAAGGATGCGCCGAGGCTGTAGACGTCGCCTTCGGGGCCTTCCTCGCCGGTCAGGACCTTCTCCGGGCTGACGTACTGCGGGCTGAGCCACATTTTCGTGGGGTCGAGAAAAGACGAGGCGGACCTGCCGGAAACGACCTGCGCCAGCCCGAAATCGGAGATTTTTGCGTTGGAGTCGAGGTCGAGCAGGATGTTCGCAGGTTTGATGTCATGGTGGACTACGCCGAGCTCGCGGGCGGCGTCCAGCCCCTCGCACACGTCGCGGATCCAGCGGCAGGTCTCCATGACGGGCAGGCGGCCCTTCGCCTTCCGGAGGCGGCTTTCGAGCGTGCCGCCGCCCATGTACTGCATGACGATGTACGCGGAGCCGTCCCATTCCCCGCAGGAGTAGATGGGAACGACCGCGGGATGGTTGATCGTGGCGGCGATGCGTGCCTCGTGCAGGAAGAGGCCGGGGGAGACGCCCTTCGAAGTCAGCTCCGGGTCGAAAACCTTGATGGCGACCTCGCGGTCAAGCGCAATGTCGAGCGCGCGGTAGACGGTCGCCATGCCGCCTTGCCCTTCGGGCGCCTCCAGCAGATAGTTGTTGAACCATTTCGGCACGATGAGCTCGAACGAGCAGGCGGGGCAGTTGACGCGCGAGAAAGCCGGCATCTCGGAGACGTCGAGCTTCTGTCCGCATCCCGGACATGCGATCTTGATTCTGCGTGGGGTCTGCTCGGCCATGGGCAGGTTCACTCCACCCAGAAGGTTTCGAGCGGCTCGAACTGGGAGGCGATCCGGAACGATACGTCCTGCCGCCGAAGTTCGGTGAGGCGGGCTTTCGCCAGCTCGGCGACCAAAGCGGGGTCGTTGCATTCCTGACTGAGATGTGCGAAGACCACCCCGCGCGTGTTCGGGGACAGCAGTTCGGCGAGCGCCTCCATTGCGTCCGGGTTGCCCAGATGCCCCTGTTTGCCCGCGATGCGGCGTTTGAGCGTGATCGGGCGGGCCGAGGCGCGGAGCCTGGCTGGATCGTAGTTGCTCTCCAGTACGAGCAGGTCGCAGCCGCTGAGCTTGGCCTTCGCGAGGTTGGAGACGAACCCGAGGTCGGTGGCGAAGCCGATCTTGTGCGCCCGCACGGTGAACGTATAGGCCACCGCGGGCGTGTCGTGCGATACGGAGAACGGTTCGACGTGGATGCCGCACAGGTCGAGCGGAGAGCCGGGCGTGATCAGAATCTTGTGGCTCGGAACCTTGTTGGTGCATTTCGAAAGCTCGCAGATCGTCTCCGGGATGAAATAGGCGGGGATGCCGAGGCGGTCGGAAAGAATGCGGCATCCGTTGGTATGGTCGGAATGGTCGTGCGTGATGAGGATGGCGCGGAGGGTGCACGGATCGACGTGCACGCGCTCAAGTCGGCACATCAGCTCTTTCGCGGAGAACCCCGCGTCGAGCAGCAGGTTGCCCTCGGGGCCGTGGATGACAGTGGCGTTGCCTTTGCTGCCGCTGCCGAGGATTGTGCAGCCGAATGCGTGAGGATGTGCGGAGGGCGTGTTCATGGGAGGATGAGGCGGAACAGAGGTCATGTCATTGCTGGGGATTCAAGTCATTACGAAATACTATAACCGCTTTCAACGGAAATGCAACCCCGGCATACAGGAAAGAATGCAAAAAATGTCCGTGGCGGCCGCATCTGGCGGATTTGAGGCGAGTTTGAGGAGGAAAGACGAAAGAAATGGCCCGGGGGGACACGAGCGTTCTGCGAAAACATATATGCAATAATATACGCGCATGAGGCCTTCTTCAGGGGTGCTTCCTCTTCATCTGTCAGCACGAAATTTCGGACTTTTTTTTGTGTTTCTTCGATTTTTCGGCTTGACAAAGTGCGTTTTCGGGTGTATTTTATATGATATCGGTTCGATCAGGAGCCGGTGTTCTCCTCAAAAAGCTGCAAACGACGAATCAATGCGATGCGAATCGGCGGCAGGT
>JAGCTY010000110.1 GCA_017963105.1 Lentisphaeria bacterium | reverse complement strand
ACGCTCGAATGGCGCGACCCGTCCAAAAACCAGACCTACAAGACGGTGAACTGCACGAAATACTACAATCTGCCGGTGATCCTGCTCGTAAACGGCAATTCCGCCAGCGCCGCCGAGCTGTCCGCCTCCGCCCTGCGCGACCTGAAACGCGTGGTCGTGCTCGGCGAAAGGACGTTCGGCAAGGGCTCCGCGCAGAACATCATGCCCATCGGCGACCTCGGCGCGCTCCGCATTACCGTGGCGCACTACTTCACGCCGTCGCACACCCCCATTCACGGCGTGGGGCTCCAGCCCGACATCACGGTCGAGATCCCCGCCCAGAAACAGCAGGCGTTCTACTCGCAGCTGAACGACTATCCCGGCGTGATCGATCCCGGCCTGGCCGACGGCGTCCGCGACGTCCAGCTGGAACGCGCCGTCGAAATCCTCCGCAGCGCCTCGGTCCTGGAGTCCGTGAAGGAATCCGGCGCCGCCACATCCGAAAACAAATCCACCACAAGGAAATAACATCATGAGATTTCGCCATTGCCTTCCCCTTTTCCTGTTTGCCGCCGCGTTCCTGCTCTGCGGCTGCGCGAACCGGCTGATCGTTTCCGAGGTGCTCCAGACGCCGGAACAGGCCCGGATCTACACCCGCTACAACCTGTGGTACACTGACCCGATGAAGATGGACACGCTGAATACGCTCAAAGGCGAAATCCTGCCGTTCGGGACCGAGGTCGTCATCACATCCGCCACCGACCGCGAAATCTGCTTCACCACGGTCAATGACAAGCGCGACTTCCGCATCAAATTCTCTACGGACTACCGCATGATGTCCGCCGAGGACTACCTGCGCGAACTTTTCTCCATGCAGAACGAAGCGGACCTCACGGTCGGCATCCGCGCGCTGACGATCGAAAAGCTGAAGGCCGGCATCGTGGAGAAGGGCATGACCCGTCAGGAGGTCGAGCTTGCGTTCGGCCCGCCGTGCGCCTTCCGCACGCCGTCGCCTACGCTGGACACCTGGTGCTTCTGGACCGATTTCCTGGTCGGCAAACGCATCATCTTCACCCGGAACGTCGTTTCGGACATCCTCGTCCTTTAAGTTTTTTGAGGTGCATTTCATGAAAAAGACAGACAGCAAAAAGACATCCCGTATCGCGGTCATCGGCGCCGGAAAGATGGCCACCGCGATCACTGTTTCCCTCGTTTCCAGGGGCGTCCCCGCCTCGTCCATCCTCGCATACGACGTGAGTGCCGCCGCGGCGAAGAAGTTCACCGACGCCACGGGCTGCAAGACCGCCGCGACGCTCGCCGACGCCCTGAAGGACGCCTCGACCGTCCTGCTGGCCGTGAAACCGCAGGTCGCTCCCGTCGCGCTCAAAGAGGCCGGAGCCGCCCTCCGCGGCAAGCTCCTGATCTCGATCGTCGCCGGGCTCAAGCTTGAATCCCTGGCGTCGCTCGCGTCCACGAACCGCATCGTCCGCGTGATGCCGAACACGCCCGCGCTCGTCCAGCAGGGCATGACGTGTTTCGCGGTTTCGCCGAAGGCCACCGCGGCCGACCGCGGGTGCGCCAATGAGATCCTGTCCAGCTTCGGGATCGTCCGCGAGGTGCCGGAGAGTCTGCTCGACGCCGTGACCGGCCTGAGCGGAAGCGGCCCGGCGTTCGTGATGGAGTTCATCCTCGGCCTCGCCGAAGGCGGCGTGTACTGCGGCCTGCCTCGCGACTTGGCCGTCGAGTCCGCCATCCAGACCGTCCTCGGCACCGCCGAAATGTGTAAACGCGACCCGCAGGCGATCTCCGCCCTGCGCAACGCGGTCATCACGCCGAACGGCACCACGGCCCGGGGAATCCACGTGCTCGACGTCGCAGGTTTCCGCGGCATCGTGGAGAACTGCGTGATCGCGGCCGCGGAACGCTCCGCCGAGCTGGGACGCAAGTAACTCGGTTTCCGTATCATCAACCACCCCTTTTCCCGGGGAGACAAGGAGGTAAATATGATCCTTATGAGCAGCATCAGCGAGTTTATGAACGGCGGCGGCATCATGTCCGTCTACTGGGGATTCGCCATCGGGGGGTCCGCCATTTTCGCCATTACGGCCATCGCGGCTCTTTTCGGCATGGGCGCCGATTCGGCCGGCGACGTCGACGTGGATATGGACGGCGAGATCGACATCGTCCACCCGGATTCCGGCATCTTTGACTTCAAACTGATCTCCTTCCGCTCCATTCTGGCTTTCATCGCCATGTTCGGCTGGGGCGGCGTGGCGTTCGGCGAATACGGCTGGAAGGGGTTCTTCGTGGCGCTCGGCTGCGGCCTTGTGACCATGGTCATCACCGCCTACCTCATCATGTCCATCCTGAAGCTTCAGCAGAACGGTACCCGCGCGAACGCTTCCCTGGTGGGGCAGAAGGGCACCGTCTATCTCGCCATCCCGGCGGGCGGCCGTGGAAAGGTCGTGCTTGACCTCGGCGATTCCACCCGCGAAATCACGGCGTATTCGGACGTCGCGCTGGAAAAGGGCGTTCCGGTCGTTACCACCGCGCTCAAGGCGGAAGTTTTCACCGTGAAACCGCTCTGAGGCCGGCCCTCGCCGCGTCAACGGACTCAACCGTCCCCGCTCCTCCGGCTTTTTTTCCGGGGGAGCATTCTTTTTTTTGTTTTTTTCCATTTTTTTTCTGGCATTTTGCGTCTTTTATGCTAGATTATTTTGATTGGAATGTTTTTCCCTGTTCCGGAATCCTTCTTGACTTTGGAGTTGCGTTTATGGCGCTTGTTTCTGTACGGCATGTTGTGACGGTGTGTCTGGCGGCGGTTCTGTCGCTCGGCACATTCCTGGCGTATGCTCAGGAAACGGAGGAAAACGCCGCCCCAGCGTCCGCGTCCGAGTCCGGCGAAACCTCCGCGGCTGCCCCGGAAGATGGGACGGAACCCGCCTCGGAAGACGCTGCGGATACCTCGGAAATGACCGCCGACGAGATTCGGGACGCCGAGTTCGAGGCGAAGAAGGCGGAGGAGAACGCTTCTCTCCGTGCGAAAAACGACGCTGCAGCGCTTGATGTTTTCCAGAAAGGGCTCGACCTCGAACGCGAGGGTAATTTCCGCAAGGCCGCCAAACGCTATCTTGACGCCGAGCTGCTTACGTCCGACAAGATCGTGAAGGCCAACGCGCTCACCAATGCCGCGCGCGCATACCGTCAGGCCGAACTCTACGGACGGGAATTCGACTGCATCGAGCGCCTTATCAAGGAGCATATGAGCCGGATCGACTTTGCCAAAGCGGTGAACCGCGAATACGAGATCGCGGATGCCTTCTACAAAGGCCACCGCGATGCCATGTTCGAATGGCTTCCCTTCATCAAGGATTCCGACCGGTTTCTGGAGTGCTCCGAGGCTGCGCTCAACAATGCCCCCTGTGCCGATTCCGCGGCCGAGGTCCGGCTTCGCCTTGCCGGTATGTATCTCGACAATCAGATGCCGGATCAATCCATTGAGAAGTACAAGGAGGTGCTCCGGCTTCATCCCGGTACCGATTCCGCCTATTATGCCGAGCTCGGACTCGCGGACGTCTACTGCCAGCTTGCCTCCCGCGGCGACGGTGACGGGCATTGGGCGAACCTCGCCATCGAGCAGCTCGACCATTTCACCGAAGCGAATCCGGAAGCCCCGGAAATCCAGTGGGTGAAGGAACAGCGCGTGGCCATTGACAAAATCCAGGCGAAACGCCTCCATGAACTGGCGAAGTATCATCACCGCAACGGCCGCGACGATCTCGCCGAGCGCTACCTCAACCAGGTCGTGCAGCGTTATGGCGAGACCGAACATGCCATCCCGTCCGAAAAACTTCTTGCGAAAATCGACGAGACCTACGAGGCTCCGCCGGCGTCCATGCCGCGAAAGGATCCTGCCCATTACGATTTCGTCCGCAACCCGATCCCGCTCGAGGATTCCGACCTCCTTATCGCTCCCGAGAGCAGCGACGGCAAATGGCTGCTTCCGATCCGCGATCTGAAAAAGGATAACAGGGCGGATTCCCGCGAATCCTACGAAGAAAGGGCCGGTTCCGATGAAACGTACTGACTCCCGTTCGATCCTGATTGTTCGTCTGGCCGTCTGCCTCCTGGCCTTCTGCTGCGTTTTCTTTGCCGCGTCCTGCGGCTATTACCACATGGGGTCCATGGTGCATCCGCAGATCAAGACGATCGCCATCAGCACCATCCGCAACGATACGCGCGAACCTCTCCTCACGGAACTTGCACGTACGCAGATCGCCGCCCGGTTCCAGAGCGACAATTCCCTCAAGCTCGTTTCGAAGGAGGAAGCCGACTGCATCCTCTATATCCGGCTTGTCAAAACCACGAACTCCATGCGCCGCTATAATCCCGGCTACGAGGAGGATGAATACCGTCCTGCTGAGTTCCATATCGATATAAACGCGGAGATGGAGGTCCTGATCCCCGGACGCAGCGAGCCGCTGATCCCGAAGCGGACCGTTTCAGGCGGCGCAAACTACCAGTACAATGTCGATCCTCAGGTCGGCAGGTATTACGGGTTGCGCCAGGCGTGCTATGACCTCGCCGGCGAGATCGTCGAGTACACGACCGAGGCGTGGTGATCCTCGCCTCGTGAACTTTGCCCTGTTCCGCCGTCCCGAGCGCACTGATAAGATGGGATTGTGTGGCTTTCGGGTCGGTTCAGCTTGGTCCTGTTCATTCCTGCTTGCTTCGTCAAGTCCATTTCGATACGTCCAGCGCGGTTCGCTTGCTTCAGGTCAGATCAGGTCGGTCGTTCCTGTTCAATTCAGCTCACTTCCGTGCGTTCATCCTTTATTCCGCATGTGCGCGGGAACTGTCTGGAGACAGGGAAGCGTGTTTTCGGGAGAGTTTTTTCGGACTTTTTTGTGTTTCTTCGATTTTTCGGCTTGACAAAGTGCGTTTTCGGGTGTATTTTATATGATATCGGTTCGATCAGGAGCCGGTGTTCTCCTCAAAAAGCTGCAAACGACGAATCAATGCGATGCGAATCGGCGGCAGGT
>JAGCTY010000109.1 GCA_017963105.1 Lentisphaeria bacterium | reverse complement strand
GGGCGGTCAGCGTCCGCAGGGGGCCAACCTTGCTCCGGCTCCGGGCGGCTTCGGCGGCTTCGGCGGCGGTTTCGGCGGACAGGGCGGTGCTCCGGCGATGGGTATGGGCATGGGCGGCTTCGGCGGCCCCGGCGCTGCCGGACAGCCCCCGCAGCAGCCCCAGTCTGCCATGACTGAAGTTGCATCCGTCCCGCTCGACGGCGACATCGCCTACCTCCGCGTTGAGGTCGACGTGGCCCCGGTCGGCGCGCCCGCCTCGGACGAATACAAGCTCAACGCCCGCAGAAAAGACCAGTCGTTCTTCTACTACAGCAACGACGGCAAGACCTGGACGCGCATCGGCAGCGCCATCAGCATGCCCTACAGCATGCCCCACTTCATGGGCTACCGTTTCGGCATCTTCAACTTCGCCACGAAGGAAGCCGGCGGCTTCGTCGACGTCGACTACTTCCGCCTCGGCACCGACCTCTCCCCCGAGAGCAAGTGATCCGAAGCTGAACGATTCCAGCTTGTGACTTTGGCCGGGTTCCGTTTCCGCGGGACCCGGCCTTTATAGTTTTTTTGACATCATGAAAAAAGCTGTTTGCATTTCGGAAAAGACGAAGTATAGTAGATGAAAAACCTCTTTTTCTGATTTATCCTATAAAAAAACGAATAAACCTCAACCCAATTCATCCTATGAGCCATAGACAAGACCTTCTCAAACGAATCGAGGCCCTGGAGATGTCCAGGAAATTGATTGACGACGAAATCAAACGAATCGAGGCCCTGAAGATATCCAGGGAATTGATTGACGAAAAAATAGCCTTGGCAAAGCTCTCGCTTGAAAAGCTTGAAGCCAAGCAGCAAGCTGCCTGGGAAGAAAACCTGTATGTCAAGAACCCGACGACAAAGCCTCTTGCGGAGTACTGCCATTCACTTGGATATTACATTGTCGGATGCCAGATACAAGAGCCTGAATCCGAATTCTATCCCATAGCCAAGAAAATCTGGAAGTTCCGAGAGGATGCCGTGCCGTTCTTGAAAGAATTGTACAAAAGGCATGGCGACAAGGATGGATTCAGCTATTCGATTGCCGAGCTGCCTGCCGACAGAAAGACCGATTTTCTTAACATCTGCACGGAGATGAAGAAGAACGGATGGATTTCATACACCCAAAACAAAAGCAAGACGGAACTTCTCGTCACATCTTCCATCCAAAAGAAGAATAAGAGTTTTCTCAATGGCGGATGGGCGGAGAATGTCAACAGGTATCTCGTGAACAAAGTGCTGACTGATTATTCCGCCAATCACAAAAAAACAATCAAGTACCGGGTGTTCTGGGACGTCAAGCTGAAGCTTCTGGAGTCGGAAAAGGACAATCTCAACGACATGCAGCTGGACATCGTGGTACAAATCAACGACCGATTCTACGTTTTCGAGACGAAATCTGGGACACTTGGAATTCAGAAATGGGTGGAAAGAGCTGAAATCTTCAATCGGGACGGCAACCGGTTCCTGACCTGCTGCATAGATTATTCCTCGGTCGATCCAAAACTCTTCCAGCCTTATAGTCTTCTTTCGCTTGAACATCTTGAAGAACAGCTCATTGAGTTGCTGGACCTCGATTTTCCGCAGTCCGACGCATGAACCTCGCCAAGTGCAAGTGATTTGAAGCTGAACGAATCCAGCTTGTGGCTTCGGCCGGGCTCCCTCGCGGAGTCCGGCCTTTTTGTACCATAAAAAGATTGATTCTGTTTGTTTTTCGGAAAAAAGGATGTATAGTAGAGTTCAGGAGAACAATCAACCGAAGGAAACGAACAAAAAATGAGCGAAGACGAGAAAAACGCGCGACGGCTGGCATACCGGTCGTTCTGGCTTGTGGCAGTGCCGTTGATCCTTGCGCTCGCGTTCATCTGTGTCCGGGCGTCCTCGAACGGACGCTGGCTCTGTTACTCCGTGTTTTTCCTGGTCTTTCTCTCGCGCCGAATCTTCATCATCCTGCTGAGGATCATGTCCCGCCTGGAGCTGGAACTTCGCAACAATCCCGAGAACGATCCGACGCGGCTGTCGTATTTTTGCGCGGTCATATACAACCTCGTGATCGAGCTTATGATCCTCGGTCTCCTCAATATGTGTTTGTTTTCTCTGAAGGTTCCGCTGTTAGGATGGGATTATTTTGTGCTTCTGTTCCTGATCGTCCTGCTTCAGGTCGGAATACGGTGTTTTCAGCAGGCGACGGACTGTCTGTATCACGTCCGCCGTCTGCATCATGTAGCATACAACCGCGACAACTGGATCGTTTACGGATCGACTTTTGCGGGGCTTGTCAAGGCATCGACATACAGCATCCCGTACGGCAAAGACGATCAGGAAGTCGGGATCGTGCTGATTGAAAAACGGGAAAAAGAGCGCTACAATAGCGAAGAGGATTATTTATCTTCAGGGGTAAGCGACTTTCTGTTCCTGCCCGTGTTCCTGATCAAATCTTCATGCGAGATTCAGCCGCCTGTGATCCAATATGATCGGGAACAGAAAGGTCCGCTCACCCTGCAATTCCCGGACGGCGGCGCCGTGCTGGTGAAACACTATTCCGCCAACCGGAGCTTCAACCGTCTGGTGTACTTTTTCAAGTTCCGCAAGGTCCTGCAACGCCCGTCCGGCTACCGGAAAAGCCCCCTTCCCCGCCTGACATTTTACGGGTTCCGTCCCGTCTTCGTGCCGAAGAAATGAACGAGGAGCGTACCATGTCCGATCCGAACAAACCTCAACCTGAGCTTGCCGGGACTCCGGCGAAAGACGACGCGCCGCGCGAATCGCTCGTCAGCCGTCTGAAGCCGTTCTTCCTGGTCCTGCTGCTGGTGGTCCTGCCCATCGCGCTGTTCCATGCGTTCACATGGTACCTGTACCATTACACATTTCCGAAGGGAAGAAAGGTCATCACCAACGATTTCAAGCCGTCTTCGCGTCTGACGGACGCCATTTATAATTCCAGCCTGCCGTGGCAACTGAAGAACCTGCCGCTGGATTACCGGTACTACACCATCCCCGAAGGAGCGGAGGAGATCTACGATCAGGCGTTTACGGATTATACGGTTCAGAACAACCTCCGAGGTGTGCGGATCCCGGGCAGCGTGAGGAGGATCGGCAAGGGCGCGTTCGCGGGATGCGTCAAGCTGACGGACATCGTGATCCCGGAGGGTGTGCAGACGATCGGCGATTACGCGTTCTACAACTGCACGGCACTGCGGAAGATCGTGATCCCGGACAGCGTGAGGAGCATCGGCGAACACGTTTTTCTGAATTGCACGGCCCTGCGTGAAGTGGAGATTTCCGACAGCGTGGAAAGCATCGGCGACAGCGCATTCGAAAACTGCACGGCACTGGAGGAAATACGGCTCCCCGCCGGGCTCGGCAAACCGGCGGGCGAAGGACGGGGGACTCCGAGAATCGACTACCGGATGTTCAGCGGCTGCACCGGGCTGAAAAAGGTCACGATCCCGGACGACGTGGAGGAGATTTCGGTCGAAGTGTTTCTGAACTGCGCCAGCCTGTCCGACGTCACGATCCCGGACAGCGTAATCTTCATAGGAAGCCGCGCGTTCTACGGATGCCGCAGCCTGCCACCCGTTACGCTCGGAAAGCGGGTCAGAGAGATTCAGGGCAACGCGTTCTTCGGATGCCGCCTCATTGTGCCGGACGATCACCCTTTCTTCCGCTTCGAGGACGGGATCCTTTACTCCAAGGACGGTTCCGAGCTCATTTCCTGCGTATCGCCGCCGACAGGGCCGTACGTGGTCGCCCCGGATGTGAAGATCATTTGGTCCCATGCCTTTTGGGGTTGCGACGGCATCACGGAAATCCGTCTGCCGGATGGCCTTGAGGGAATCGGCATGGCGGCGTTTGCGGAGTGCACGGGGTTGAAGCATATCGAACTGCCGAAGTCGCTCCGGACGATCGGCTATGATGCGTTTCACGGCTGCACCGCGCTGGAGGAGATCACGATCCCGGACGGCGTCACGGAAATCATGGAGTGTGCGTTTAGAGATTGCACCGACCTGAAACACGTCACGCTCCCGGACAGTCTGAAAACCATCGGAGACGGCGCCTTTTCCGGTTGCAATTCGCTGGATCGGGAAACCGTGGAGCGCCTGAACGCCCTGAACCCCAATGCGTACACGCAAGAAGACTTCATTGAGGATTGACCGGCACGCCCCCGTCACCACCCCCCGAAAAAAGCGACCGGAACCTGAAGTAATACCATCGAACCATACGGAAGAACAAGTCATGAGCAGAAACAAACCGCAAACCGAACTTGCCGGGGCACAGGCGAAAGACGATGAACCGCGCGAATCGCTCGCCAGCCGTCTGAAGCCGTTCATTCTGGTCTTCCTGCTGCTCCTTCCCATCGCGATGTTCCATGCGTTCACGGACTACATGTACGTATGCCGCATCCATCTCCCGGCGGGGACAAAGGTCGTCGACCAGTCCATGATCCCGCAGCGTTCGCGTCTGGGGGAGTACCTCGACAAACTGGCGTGGACCGGAAAGCATCCGTGGATCAAACCGTACCTGGGCTACCGGCACTGCATCATCCCCGAGGGCGCGGAGGAAATCCTCGAGAATGCGTTTTACCACAGCGGTATCCGCGACGACCTCCGCAGCGTCTCCTTCCCGAGCAGCGTGAAGAAGATCGGTAAAACCGCGTTTGCGTACTGCGACAAATTGACGGATATCGTCATTCCCGGCTCCGTGGAACAGATAGGCGACCACGCGTTCGTCGGATGTCACAGTCTGCGCAGAATCGTGATTCCGGGAAACGTGAAGAAGATCGGCAACTTCTCGTTCTGGAACTGCACCGGACTGCGCGAGGCCGTGATCCTGGACGGGGTAAAAGTAATCGGACAAGTTGCTTTCAGAGGATGTACCGCGCTGCGGACCGTGGACATTCCCGATTCCGTGGAGTGGATCGGTCAGGAAGCATTCGAAAGCTGCCGCTCGCTTGAGGAAATCCGGCTCCCGGCGGGGATGGGGCGGCAGTTGACCGAGGAGGAAAAACTCCGGATGTTCGCGGAATTGGGCATTCCGTCGCAGAGCGTCAGCGGGTACATGTTTGCCGACTGCACCGGATTGAAAAAAGTCACGCTCCCGGACGGAATCGAAACGATCGGTATGGAAGCCTTCCGGAACTGCGTCAATCTGTCCGAACTCAACCTCCCGGACAGCGTGACAGGCATAGGATTTCGCGCATTCTTCGAATGCCGCAGCCTGCCGCCCATCACGCTCGGAAAGCGGGTCAGAGGGATTGAGCGCAACGCGTTCTTCGGCTGCCGCCTCACGGTGCCGGACGATCATCCTTTCTTCCGGCTCAAGGACGGAATCCTTTACTCGGAGGACGGTTCCGAACTCATTTCCTGCGTATCGCCGCCGGATGGCCCATGCGTGGTCGCCCCGGATGTGAAGATCATCCAGGACTATGCCTTCTGGGGTTGCGACGGCATCACGGAGATCCGTCTGCCGGATGGTCTTGAGGAAATCGGCATGGTGGCGTTTTTGGGGTGCACCGGCCTGAAGCGCCTGGAATTGCCGGACTCTCTGCTGAAAATCCATCCGCGGGCGTTTTCCGGCTGCAAGGGACTGACAGGCACGCTCGCGATTCCGCCGAACGTCACCCTCATCGGCGGCGGGGCATTTGCGAACTGCTCCGGCTTGACCGAGCTCACGATTCCCCCGAGCGTGAAAGAAATCCCTTCCGGCATGTTCGAGGAATGCTCCAGCCTGAAACACGTGACATTCCCGGACAGCCTGAAAAACATCGGAGACGGCGCCTTTTCCGGTTGCAAATCGCTGGATCGGGAAACCCTGGAGCGCCTGAACGCCATGAACCCCAATGCGCGCTCGCAGTCGCAGCGCGTTCTGCTGGACGCACGCACCCGCTTGGGGATCGGCGCGGATTCCGCCATTGAGGAACGAGGAAGAAGAATAGATTTTTTTCCTTAAGGAAGAAGAATGACCGGCACGCCGCCGTCAGGATATGAGGGTGCCGCGTCAGGGAGACCATTGGCGTTCTGCCTATTTCCGGTCCGGTTCTGCACATTTTTCAAGCGGAATTGTGCAGAAAGGCAAAATCATTATGCAGAACCGGAACGAAAAGAATGAAACTCCGGCCTTTTTTCCTTGCGTTTCCGGATTCGTGATCCCGACCATCGTACGCGGCAAAAGCAACGATATTTCGTATAATTCAAAAAATCGAATTACTCATTTTCCGTGTTTTTTTGTGTTTTTTTTCGCTTTTGACCTTGCATTTTCTGCGAACATGCGTTATAATATTTTAGGTCGTGCGCAACGCGCATACCGGAAATCGCTCTTATTTGCGGCCGCCCCGGGCCCCCTATTGCCCTCCGGCGGCATCCGAAGACAACATCCAGGCACCCGAACACAAGGAGGCTTGAAACACCATGAAGAAACTGCTCATCACTGCATTGACAGTGGCCGTGCTGGCGCTCGTCGCGACATCGGATTTCGCCGCGGACGCGGACCGGACGGTCGAGACGGAGAACGAGAAGAAAACCACGACGACCACAACGACCACGACCGTGATCACGGAAACGGTCAAGACGAAGGCGAAGGAAAAGCCCGCCTGGAAACCGTTCAAGGTCTGCGTGCTGGATTTCACCTCGATCGACATCGCCGGACAAGTACGGTTCCTCGACGGAAAGAACAACCCGGTCGTCATCCAGCCGCAGAATTCGCTGAATGATGCCGACCACCGGACCATCAATGGCATCATGCAGGGCTATGTCCGCATGATCGACGCGTGGGACAGCAGCTGGACCAATTCGTCGAACCGTGAAGCGCAGGTTGACGACAACATCTTCTCCCGCCAGAAAGCGCTCAATCTGTACAACACGATCGTGAAGGGCGCGCCGCGTCCGATGGTGATCGGCGCGGACTACCTGAGCGCGTACCTGGGCAAACACAACGACGTGTTCGGCTGCATGGACGTCTCGCAGGTCGCCGCCGCCATGAACAAGCTCCAGCAGGAACCCGATTTCCCGAAGGATTTCATGCTTCGCATCGCGAAGGAGACGGGCGCCACGCACCTGATCTACGGCACGGTCTCGGACATCCACCGCAAAACGCGTTCGTTCTCCGGCTACGGCATCAATACGAGCACCACCACATATGAACTGGACGTCACGATCAAGATGATCGACCTCGCGGCGCAGCATTCCGTCTACAGCAACGTCTACACGGGCACCTACCGCGAACAGCGCCCCGTCAGCACGGAGGCGTTCGACGACAACATCTTCCTGACGCTCATGAAGTCCGCGCTGGAACAGGCCGCCGAAGACCTCTACGACGTCTGCAAGGAAGGCCGCGGGAACAAGGTGACCGTCACGCCCATGCCGTACATGATCACGATCACGCCCGTCGCGGGTGAGGGATTCAAACCCTCGCAGGCCGTGGTCTACGCCGACGGCATCGTCGTCGGTGCCGGCGGCGAGGCGTTCCCCCTGCCCGAAGGCAGCCACAAGGTCGAGATCAGGGCCGACGGCTACCAGACCAGGACGCTCACGCTCGACGTGAAGTCCGACCAGTCCATCACCACCACGCTGGAACCCTAATGAGGAAAGGATATCTGCTATGAACCTGAAAAAACTCCTCGTCGTTTTCGCCTGCATCGTTCTCTCCGCGGGCGCATTCGCCGCCGACAAGCTCGCCGTCGCGGAACCCGTCGGGAAAGGCGGCGTGCCCGCCGCCGACATCGAAGCATTCTGGGGCATCCTGGAGAGTTCGATTCAGTCCGACGAATACACGCTGGTCTCCCGTGGAGCCCTGAAACAGATGATGGAGGAAATCGGCCTCACGACCGAATCCGACCTCGTGAGCCTGAACTCCAGGCAGAAGGCCAGACTCGGCGAGATCGAGGGCGTGAAATACATCCTCGTCTCCGAGATCGGCAAGTTCGGCACGCGCCTGAACTGCACGCTCCGCATCCTGGACGCCACCACGGGCGAGATCGACCAGGCGCGTACGGCGAATCTGCGCGTGAAGGACCTCGACGAGCTCGCCGATCAGATCGAGGCCACCATCCAGAAGCTCCTTTCCGACGACAAGGCCCTCCACCGGTCCGCGATCCTCGCCCCGGTCATCAAGGTCTCCGCGCCCGCATACCTGTCCGAAGACTTCAACGTCCGCCTGGAAAGCGCCATGCTCGAAAAAGGGCTGCGCCTCCAGAACCTCCAGTCCGTCTCGAAGATCCTGAAAAAGAACGACATGGACAACCTCGGCGAACTGGAGCCGAAGATGTACGTCAAGGTCGGGAAGCTCCTCGAAGTCGAAATGCTCATCCAGGCCGCGATCACGCGTTTCGAGATCGAAAAGATCGCCTACAACGTCGCCGAAACCGGCGCCAGCGGATTCCGCTACATCGGCAACCTCGAAGGCAGCGTCCACATCATCTCCGCGCAGACCGGCGAAATGCTCGGCAGCGTCCCGTTCGAGGAACGCGTCGACTTCCGCACGATCCCCATCTCGACCAGACGCGACTGGACGGTCGACGACTACGGCAAGTATCTCATCCGGACCATCATCCCGCAGAAGATCGTCCCCGGCATCATGAAGTCCCCGGCGTTCAAGGACAAAACCGAGACGAAAGCCGACGCGGAGGGAAAGAAGGCCCCCGCGGACAAACCGGCCCCGAAAACCTCCGGGCTCATCGGTCTGGACGAGCTTCTGAAGGGCACACCGGCCACGGGGAAAAAGCCTGAAAACGTCTGGGAATGACCGCATGACGATCCGCCGTTTCCTTCTCCGTTTCTCGCGCGGCGTTTTGCCCGCTGCCGCGGCCTGCGTTCTGTTCGCCGGCTGCTCCAGCGTCGTGAACTCGCATACGCAGAAGGAGGACATGATGGCGGACTACATGAAGGGCGACGACGCATCCGCGCTGGACGAGATCGAATACAAGCTCCGCGAGCCCGCCTGGTACAACTCTTCGGTCGTGAACACCGGCGACGAGCTCATGTGGCGGCTTGAGGCCGGCAGCATGAATTTCCACCTCGGAAACTTCCAGGAGTGCATCGACCAGCTGAAGATCGCCGAGGAACTGATCGAGGCATACGACCAGCGCGCCGACGTCAGCGCCCGCGACGTCGGGGCCGAAGCCGGGGCCGCCCTCACCAACCTCAACGCCCTGCCCTACCGCGGCTGGTGCCGCGACCGCATCGCGCTGGCCGTCTACAAGGCGCTGGCCTACCTCGGGACCGGCGACGAAGGGGCCTTCCGCGCGCAGATCAAGCGTCTGCGCAACGAACAGAAGAAGGTCCAGGACGACTACAGCAAAGTCTTCGAACAGGAAAAGGCGCGTCTCGACGCGGAAAAGGCGAAGAATCCCGCCGAGGCGAAGAAACTTGATGAGATCGGTTCGATTTCCAAGCTCACCGGAAGTTCGGACAACGCCGCATTCAAAACCAACATGGACAAGGTCAAGAAAGTCGCCAACAAAGGTTACGGCAACTTCCTCAACCCCGCCGCCATCTTCCTCTCCGGGCTCGGCTCGATCCGCGACGGCGAATACGACAACGCCCGCATCGACTTCCAGCATCTCGTCGAGGCCATGCCGAACAACCCGCTCTTCCGCCAGTACTATGTCACCGTCCTGAAGGAGGCCGGACGCGAGATCCCCGAAAACTTCTCGGATGTCCAGCCGTTCGATTTCCCGCTGGACAGGGACTGCGTGTACGTGGTCTTCGCGAACGGACGGAGCGCGGCGCTGGAGCAGAGTTCGCTCTATTTTCCGGTCATGGCCGCCTGGCCGTCGTGCACGTTCTACGACGCGCCGTTCCAGAACCTCGAAGCCGAGGCGGGCGGCAGGAAATACAACACCATGATCCTCGCCGACATGGACGGCATCCTCGCGCAGGAATTCGACGAGCGCCTTCCCGGCATCATCGCACGAATCGTCCTGGGCACCCTCATCAAGGAGGCCGCCTACTACGCCGGAATCGCCGTCATCGCCGCGCAGAAAGACATGGACCCGACCGTCCAGGCCGCCGCGCTCGCTACCGTCGCCGTCGGCGGAGCCGTGTATCGCGCGGCCATGAACACCGCCGACACGCGCACCTGGGAAATCCTCCCGAAGGAATTCCAGCTCACGCAGTTCCCGGTTCCGGCGGACAGGCAGGTCAAGCTCAAGCTGAACGGCGGCGCCTCGTTTTCCCAGTCGTTCCGCCTCCCGGACGAATGCAAATCCGCCATTATCTTCGTCGACGCACCCAGCGCGCAGAACGTGAAGTTCCACGTCCTGCCGATCAAATCCAAATAAGGAGAACAACCATGAAGAAAATATGTCTGATCGGATGGTTCGCCGCGGTCATCATGCTGGCCGCCTGCCAGAACTCCGTGAACACGGTCGAGAACGCGGACAAGACCATGACGCCGAATTACGTCAACGACGCCCGGTTCGTCACCGACGGCTTTCTGAAACGCCGCCTCGCGCTCCAGAGCCTCACGCTCGGCGAGACCGCCGACGGATTCAAGCGCGCGCAGCTCGAAGTCGTGAACGTCCGCACCGGAGCCGCCGCGCAGTTCTGGAGCAGCATCACGAACGAGAACCCCTACCATATCCGCTACCGCTTCACATGGTTCACCGAAGACGGCATGGCCGTGAACAACACCGTACTCGCGGACTGGCAGGACGCCACCATCATCCCCGGCGAGACCCTGTTCCTCCAGTCCGTCGCCCCGTACAAGAACTGCAGCGATTTCAAAATCAGCCTCAGAGAGGCAGACTAACCAGAAAGGATACCGCACATGAACGCACGTTTTCTGATCCTCGGGCTCTCCGCAGCGGCGGCCATGATGCTGGCCGCCTGCGAAAGCACCAACACCGTCATCTACGACCCCGCCACGACAAAAACCGGGCTCCGCGCCACCAAGACCGTTTCCAGCGAGGAAATGCGCGAGGTCACCATCGCCGCCGTCCAGGGCGCCATGACCAACGCCAAATTCACGTCCTTCCTGAGAAAATACCGCCAGGAAGTCGGCGATCCGGACGCCTGCCCCATCCTGAAGCTCGACAAGACCATCAACGACACCGACGATCCGGACCTGAACACCTCCGAGATCACCGACATGCTCTTCGAAGAACTCCTGAACGCCGGGAAGGTCGATGTCACCATGGCCGAGGGCGCGGGCCGCACGCAGGCCATCGCAGCCTCCCGTGACCTCGAATACGACGAGAACTTCGACCAGAGCACCGTCGCAAAACGCGGCACGCTCCAGGCCGCCCGCCTCGTCCTCCGTCCGAAAGTCACCTCCAACTCCGTGCAGGACGGCAACACCCGTGCCGTGACCCGCACCTTCGTGCTGGAAATGGCCGATGTGGAGACCGGGCTGGTCATGTGGAAGTTCACCAAGCAGCTCGCATTCATGAAGAAAAAGAGTTCCGTGGGCTGGTGACCGTTCCCCTGCCCCGCCGGGGAGAAGCGCCGCCGTGCAGACATTGAAAACCGATGCCCGGCGGCCTTTCCCGGTACGCTGAATCTTATTCACAAGGAGACCTCATCCTATGCGCAATCTCATCCTTTCCGCGGCATTCGCCGCCGCGCTCCTCCTGAGCGCCTGCACCAACGTCGCCAAGTTCGACTACCAGGCCGCACCCGGCACGCTGGCGAAACTCCGCGAACCCGGATCCGCCACGAAGTCCGTCGCCGTCATGCCCTTCATGGACCAGCGCGGCATCGTATCTTCCGACCCCGCCCAGGCGGCTTCGGCCCACGACGTCGGCGACCACGGCTCGTTCTTCCTCGGGTTCATCCCGCTCATGCCCTTCGGGTACGTCGAGAAGACTCAGCCCGAAAACAGCGAGGACTTCGTCTCGCTGGGCCGTTTCCACTTCGACGTCCAGAACGACCTCGCCGCCGCCGCGATGGCGAGCCTGAAGAGTTCCGGCCTTTTCTCGAACGTCGTCAAGGCGAACAACGCCGCGCAGGCCGCGAACGCCGACTACATCTGGCGCGGCTCCGTCACCAGCACGTTCTACCGCGGCCGCATGTTCTCCTACGGCATCACCTACTGCTTCTCGCACATCCTGTGGATCGTGGGCATCCCGTACGGCAGCTCCACCAACGAGCTCGGCGTGAAGTTCGAGCTGGTGGACCGCGCCAGCGGCGACGTCGTCTGGGACTACAGCTACTTCAACAGCGATTACCTCAACCACTGGATTTATGCACGCGTCGGAAAGGACGTCAGTATCTATCCGCGGCTGATGAAGGAAGCCATGAACGGCGCGCTGTACAAGCTCGCGCAGGACATGCCCGACCTGTAAACCGTTTTCTTCCGATCGATTGACGGAAACGATTTCGCCCCCGGAAATCCGATGAGGATCGCCGGGGGCGTTTTGTATCTACTATTTATTTCAGGAAACGGCCACGGAGTTGAATCTGGGCCGTTTTTTTCCTGTCTTTTACAGAGAGGCGAGAATACCGTTCTGCCGGGCGGCTTCCGTCTCGAACACCGCTTCCGCCGTACTCTCAAGGAAGGCCCCGGCCGCCGCGAGCTCCTGGAACCGCGCGGAACCGTCGTCGCCGAATTTGAACGAGATCCGGTCCGGCGTGACGCCGGAGAACGTGACGCTGTTCGCGCCGTCGGCGTAGGTGAGTGTCGCCTCGTCCCAGTTGGCGAGGCTTCCGGTTTCGAACCACAGCAGCACCGTGCCGTCCGCCGCCTGGGAGATCACATCGCTGCCCCAGTTCCCGCCGAACGTGAACGTATCGCTGCCGCCGCCGCCCGCGAGCCGGTCGTTGCCCGAGCCGCCCGCGATCACGTCGTCGCCCGCGTTGCCGGCGATCCGGTCGTTTCCGGCGTCGCCGAACAGCCGGTTGCCGCCCGCCGCACCCCAAACCACGTCGTTGCCCGCGCCGCCGCGCACGGTCATCCCGGCGAGCTCGGCGGTGTAGCGTTCGCTGGTCATGTCGACCACATCGGCGCCAGCGCCAGCGCGAATTTCGCGGATGAGGCTGAGGCGCGCGGCATCGCCGAATTCGGAGTAGATGTCGTCCATGAAGAGCGCATCGCCGTTGTTCCGGTCGGAGAGATACAGGATGTTTGCATCGGAGTTCGACCCGGTGAACGTATCGCGGATGCGGTTCTTGCCCGTGATGCTCGCCGTTTCGCCCGTCACCGTGTTCTTAGCCTGATACTTCGACGTCCACAGGTCGTTCCCGGAGACTGTCGCGAAGAAGACGTCCGCGCGGCCGTTGCCGTTGGACGCCACCTGGTGCGGCGTATGGTCGGAGTTCGACCACGAGGCAGAATCCGCCGTGAACGCACCTTCCGCCTCCGCCGTCCGGCAGGAGTATTCGCCCGTGGCGGACGCGACGTCGAACGCCCGGCCGGCCGTGGCGATGCGGATCGCCCCCTCGAAGGAGTCGCCGTTTGCGATTTCGACCCAATACCCGCCGGCATACTCGCCGTCGGTCCAGGCCATGATCGAACCGTCTTTCGAGACGGCGGGGGCGAGGTCCTGTAAAACCTGCTCTTGCACTGTCAGCGCACCATCTTTTTCCGCCAGGCGCAGCACCGTGTCTCCGGCGATCGCGAGGTCGTTCCCGACGCCGCCGTCCTTCAGCGTGAAGGCGTCGGTCGATGCCGTGTCGCCGAGTTTGACGGACAGGCTGCCGGAGAATGTCCCGGCAGTCGCGGCGAACCCCGCGCCGGCAACCGCTGCATCCGCGGAAAGCTTCACCAGATACGTCCCGCCGCCGCTGAATGCACCGAGGTCGCTGACCGGAGCATCGGTTCCGGCGGTCAGGCTGAACGTGATCTTTCCGTCGTTCACGACAGCCGCGCCGAGCGTGTTCACGCCCGCGAACGCCAGCGATCCGCTGTTATAAACGGTATCGGACGCGGTCGCGAGGACTACGTTTTCGAGCTTCATGTTTCCGGCGTTGTAAACCGCACCGCCCTGCCCCGCCACGTTGCCGCTGAACGTGCAGCCGCTGACCGTAACGACGCCCGTGGAGTTCGCGTCGTTCCAGATCGCGCCGCCCTGCTCCGTCGTCTCGCCGCCGTTGCCATTGAAAGCGCAGCCGCTGATCAGGAGCGGAACGGACGCCCACGAATGGGAGATCGCGCCGCCGTAGAGCGCGGTATTGGAATCGAACTCCGCACCGGAAATCGAGCTGTCCTTGTCCCAGGAGTCCCACACGGCGACCGCGCCGCCGTCGTTGCCCGCGCTGTTCGCCGTGAACGTGCCGCCGGTGATCGTCATCGCGCCGTAGCAGCGGCAGACCGCGCCGCCGCCGTAACTCGCGGTGTTCCCGGAGAAATCCGTGTCGGTGATGCTCGTGGCATCCGCAGTCCCGGTCTGAATGTAAATGCCGCCCCCGTAGCCCGCCGCGTTGTCGTCGAACTCCGCGCCGGCCACCGTCAGGTCGGCTGTGATGGGGTCTTCGCTGCCGTAGGGGATGAACGTGGCGACCGCACCGCCGTACACCGCGATGTTCGCGCTGAACGTGCCGCCGCTGATCGTCATGCTGCCGTTCAGCGTATTGGCGACCGCGCCGCCGTACGCCGTGGGGCTGTACGGATTCGAATCGGTGAGACGGTTTCCCGAGAAGACCGAGTCGGTCACGGTCATGGTCGCGTAGTTGTAGACCGCGCCGCCCTGGTAGTCCGCGGTGTTCGCGTCGAACACGCAGCCGTCGACCGTGGCCGTGCTCACCGCCGCATTGTAGGTGTCGTTGTAGATCGCGCCGCCGCTGCGGGACGCGTTCGCGCTGAACGTGCTGCCGGAGATCGAAGCCGTCGCGCCGTTGTGGATTTCGACCGCGCCGCCGCCCGGAGCATAAGTATCGGTCGGATCGCCCGCGGTCGCGTTGCCGTCGAACAGCGCCCCGGACACGGTCATCGCGCCGCCGTTCTGCTGGATCGCGCCGCCGAAATACGCCTCGTTGCCGGAGAACGTTCCCCCGGTGATCGTGTTGTTCGAGTACATCAGCGCCATCGCTCCGCCCGCCGCGCCGGTCCCGTTCGCGCGGTTGCCCGCGAACACGCAGTCCTGCGCCGACACCGTGCCGCCGTAGCTCTCGATCGCGCCGCCGTGCCCGGTGTAGCCGTTCAGGGGGTTCACCGCGCAGCCGAAGAACGTGCCGCCAGTGAGGAGCACCGCGCCCGGTCCGCTCTGCGTGTAATCGGCGGACGACAGGCAGATGCCCGCGCCGTACCAGCCGGATGCGTCGACGCAAATCGGGGCTCCGCTCAGCGTGCCGCCGGTGATATTGATGTTGCCGATCCGGCCGCCTTCATCGACCTCGACCAGGCCGTCGGCGTACACTTCGATCCCGGTGAACGTTGCGTCTTTGCCCACGTATGCGGCATTGTAGTCGAGCTTCGCGACCTCGTCGTCCTCGTAGTCGATGTACGTGCCGATGTTCACGCCGCTGACTTCTGCCTGTTCCAGTTTGAGCGTGTCGTCCAGCATCAGAAGCACGACGCCGTCCTTGAATTTCTTTGTTACAACAGCCATGCTGCGGTCCTTTCCTGGTTTTTGTCCGGAACGCAGGCACGACGAAAACAGCGAAGCGCAGCCCGTTCGGCTCGCCCATGCGGCGGCGAACGGACTGTCCGCGATGCTTCCCCGTCTTGTGTTTCGGGCACAATTCCGCCGTCGGCGGAGGGAACTTGAACGGAGCGGGGATCTGGCTCGCCGCACCATGCGGCTCACAGTTGCGCGACAGCCCGTGAATTTCACACGGTTCACCCGGATTCCGTCCGATTGAAATGTTGTGATAATAATATACCGTCCGATCCCGGTTTTTCAAGCACGGACGAGAGATTTCTCCGTTCCTGCGTTAAGAATCCGCACCCCGCGCCGCATACCCGGAAAAACACGTCAAATAATCCGCCGCAACGGTTGAAAACGCCCGCCCGCGCGCTATATTAATAATAAAATCGGAAACATGAACAAATCCGCCTCGAAACGAGGTCAGAAAGGATCCTACCATGAACGCTCGATTCTTCCGCCGCGGGCTTTCCGCCTTCGCCCTCCTCGGCACAGCCGTCCTGTTTGCCGGAGTCATGAACCAGGGATGCGCCTCCGACCAGATCGAAGAAGCATCCGCCGCTCCCGCGCCTGCGGTCAAGCCCGTCACGGCCTCCGTACAGGAGATCAAAACGCTCGACTTCAAGCGCAGGAACG
Organism: Lentisphaeria bacterium; assembly: GCA_017963105.1. Lineage (GTDB taxonomy): Bacteria > Verrucomicrobiota > Lentisphaeria > Victivallales > UBA1829 > UBA1732. The sequence continues at coordinate 2,644 of JAGCTY010000109.1, read as the reverse complement.
ATCCCGACTACGCGCAGGTCACGCTCCCCCACACCATGAACGCGACCAACGGCACCGGCACGATCCCGCTCGAACGCGGCGACGGCTTCTACCGATACGTGCTCGACCTGCAGGAATCCGACCTGGAGAAGGACTACATCCTCCAGTTCGAGGAGGTCGGCCAATCCGCCGAAGTTTCCCTCAACGGCACGCTCCTCCACAAGAACTGGTGCGGATACACCCCGTTCGCCGTGAAGCTCGACGGCCTCAAGGCCGGCCGCAACGAGGTCTCGATCCACACGAACAACCGCATCAACAACGACATGATCCCGAACAGCGGCGACTTCAATTTCTGCAACGGCGTCTACGGCCGCGCCTACCTGCTCAGCGGCAACGTCTATTTCGACCCGCAGGTGTACGGCATCGACAAGATGCACGTGATCCCGGTCTCCATCAAACAGGACCAGGTGCGTTTCGGCATCGCGACGTCCGTCTTCAGCAAGGACATCACCGCCGGCACGACCGTCGTCACCACGCTGCGGGACAAGGACGGCGGAGTGGTCCTCTCCGAGACCTCCCCGCTCGCCGTCGCCCCAGGCGGCAACGAGTTCTACCGCGAATACACATTCACGAATCCGGTCCTCTGGCAGGGCAAGGAAAACCCGTACCTCTACACGGTCAGCGTCGCGATCTCGCTGGACGGCATCGAACTTGACCGTATCACCATCCCCTACGGATTCCGCGACATCAAGCTGCCCTACAGCGCGAAGGACAACCTCCTGCGCCTCAACGGCAAGAAGGTTTCCCTCCGCGGTGTTTCCTACCACCAGGACGCCCCCGGCGTCGCCGTCGCCATGACCGACGAGGACCGCAAGCGCGACCAGGAGATCATGCTCGAGCTCGGGTTCAACTGGCTCCGCTGCGCCCATTACCCGCACAACGTGAGGGAATTCGCCGACTACGACCGCATCGGCATGATGTGCCAGACCGAGATCCCGTGGGTCAACGGCTTCACGAACACCCCCGCCTTCGAAAAGAACGTCATGCAGTTCACGCACGACATGATCAACAACCTCTACAACCACCCCAGCATCATCCTCTGGGGCCTCTCCAACGAGATCTTCTACTCCTGGAGCGGCGAGGAATGCGTCCGAGTCCATAACGACGCCTACACCCTCGCCCGCCGCCTCGACCCCTACCGCCCCGTCGGACACGTCGAACGCGAACAGGAGGTCCGCAACGGCGCGAGCAACGGCCTCATCTCCGACTGGTTCGGCAACAACACCTATCCCGGCTGGTACTCCCGCACCACCTTCGAGAATACCAAGGACGGCGTGACCGACACCCAGGTCCTCGCCAAGTTCTACCTCCACGGCATCACCGAGTACGGCTACGGCGGAAACCCGTTCCAGCACAATTCCGACTTCATGACGCTCCACCCCGGCAGCAAGAACAACAAGACCGGCACCAGCAACGACACCGGCGGATGGCTCCACCCAGAGGAATACCAGACCCTCGGCCACATCTACTCCTGGAACAAGATCGCAGGCACGCCCGAAGGCCGCCGCCTCACCTACACCTCCCTCTGGATCCTCTTCGACTTCGCCGTCGGCAGCCGCAACGAGGGCGACACCCCCGGCATCAACGACAAGGGCCTCGTGACCCGCGACCGCAAGACGAAAAAAGACGCGTTCTATTTCTACAAGTGCGTCTGGAACCCCGAGAACGAGGTCCATATGATGTCCACCCGCTGGGAAAAGCGCGACACGCCGGACATCGCCATCACCGTCTTCTCCAACGCCCAGAAGGTCGAGCTGTACCAGAACAAGAAGCTCGTCCAGACCCTCGACGCCCCCACCGACACCATCAACAACGTCGTGTGGAAGTTCGACCCCGTCCCGTTCAGCGAGGACGCCCGCAACGGCCAGTTCGACGAATTCTCCGCGGTCGGATACCGCGACGGAGCCAAGATCGGACAGCACAACGCACTCTTCACCACCACCGCAAAATAACACCATCACATAAGGAATCACCATGAAGATTTTAGTCACCGGCGGAGCCGGATACATCGGAAGCCACACCTGCGTCGAACTCCTCAACAAGGGCATGGACGTGGTCGTCATCGACAACCTCGACAACTCCAACGCGGAATCCCTGAACCGCGTCGAAAAGATCACCGGGAAGAAAGTCGTGTTCTACGAGGCCGACGTGCGCGACCGCGCCGCGCTCGAACGCATCTTCACCGAGCACAAGATCGACTGCACCATCCACTTTGCCGGGCTGAAGGCTGTCGGCGAATCCGTCGCGAAGCCGCTGGAATACTACGACAACAACCTGAACTCCACGATCACGCTCGCCGAGACGCTCCGCAAGTTCAACTCCAAGAAGATCGTGTTCTCCTCCTCCGCCACGGTCTACAACGGCGCGAACAAAATGCCGCTCGCCGAGGACAGCATCACCGGCGGCTGCACCAACCCCTACGGCTGGACCAAGTACATGTCCGAACAGATCCTCCGCGACCTCGCGAAGGCCGATCCCGAGTTCACCGTGGTCCTGCTCCGCTACTTCAACCCCGTCGGCGCGCACGCGAGCGGCCTCATCGGCGAAGACCCGCGCGGCATCCCGAACAACCTCATGCCGTTCATCTCCCAGGTCGCCGTCGGCC